>JBOGFX010000258.1:0-28489 GCA_050743805.1 Acidimicrobiales bacterium | reverse complement strand
GTCTCGACGACCACCGGCCCTACACCGACGGGGTGGTAACCGGCTTCGGCCTGGTTCAGGGGCGTCGCGTGTGCGTCTTCTCGCAAGACGCGACGGTGATCGGAGGGTCCACCGGCGAGGTCCACGGGGAGAAGATCCACAAGGTCATGGATCTAGCCATGTCCATCGGCGTACCCATGATCGGGATCAATGACGGCGGTGGCGCACGCCTCCAGGAGGGTGTTGTGTCTCTCAACGCCTATGGGGGGATCTTCGCGCGAAATGTGGCGGCTTCGGGGGTCATCCCCCAGATAAGCGTGATCTTGGGGTCTTGCGCCGGTGGAGCGGTCTACTCGCCGGCCATGACCGATTTCATCTTCATGGTCCAGGGTGTCTCCAACATGTTCATCACCGGACCCGACGTGGTGAGGACGGTCACAGGCGAGGAGGTGAGCATCGAGGAGCTGGGTGGCGCGATGAGCCATGCCACCAAGTCCGGCGTCGCGACCTTCGTCGCCGCCGACGAGAGGACCTGCCTCAACGATGTCCGAAGGCTCCTCTCGTTCCTTCCGTCCAACAACATGGAGCAGGCGCCGCCGCAAGACGTCACCGACGATCCGCACCGGCAGGTGACCGAGCTGGTCGGGATGATCCCCGACGGCGACAACGAGCCCTACGACATGATCAAGCTGATCAGCGCAGTCGTAGACGACGGGGACTACCTCGAGGTTCACCAGCACTGGGCGATGTCTGTCACATGCGGGCTTGCCCGCCTGGATGGCCAGGTGGTCGGGATCGTCGCCAACCAGCCATCCATGCTCGCTGGGGTCCTTGACATAGACGCCTCGGAGAAGGCGGCCCGCTTCGTCCGGATGTGCGACGCCTTCAACATCCCGCTCGTCACCTTCGTCGATGCGCCAGGCTTCCTGCCGGGGAGGGACCAAGAGCACAGTGGGATCATCCGTCATGGCGCAAAGCTCCTCTACGCGTTCTGCGAGGCGACGGTTCCGAGGGTCCAGGTCATAATCCGCAAGGCGTACGGTGGTGCTTACGTGGTGATGAACTCGAAGTCGATCGGCTCCGACCTCGCGTATGCATGGCCCTCTGCCCAGATTGCCGTGATGGGGCCCCAGGGTGTGGTCGAGATCCTTCACAGACGTGAGCTTGCGACTGCACTGGAACCTGCCGCAAGGCGCGCCGAGCTGGTCGCCGAGTACATGCAGCGCTACTCCAGCCCCTACGTGGCGGCCGAGCGTGGCTATGTCGACGACGTGATCTCACCGGCTGACACGCGCAAGGTGTTGATCCGGAGTCTCGCTCTGTTGAGGTCGAAGCGGGAGACGAGCTTCCCCCGCAAGCACGGGAACGTCCCCCTGTGAGCGCGGACGAACTCTCCCAGCTCGGGCTAAGACCGAGGCCCGAGATCGGTGAGCCGGTTCTGCGAGCGATCCTGCGCGCGGTCGAGAGCGCGTTCGCCAAGCTCGAAGATCCGACGCCCGGCCCCTGGCGCTTCTCCTCTCGCTGGTGGCGCATGTCTCGCACTGGCATCCCAACGGCCGCCAGTCGTGGTTGGAGCTCCCACGGACGGCCCGCTAGGGGAGCCTTCGGGCGACACTGACCTCGGATGCGACCTCTCGCACGGGCCTGCGGCCGGAGCGAGCCGCCCTCCTCAAGCGCTCGAACGCCGTCGCCGCGTCGATCTGCTCGACCGCCATCAGTATTCCGACCGCTCGTTCGATCGTCACCCTGGCATGAAGAGCATTGCGAAGCTGTTTGGCGATCGTCTCGTTGCGGTCGGCTAGCACCGCCGCCTCGATGAGGCGCTCGACCACACGGTCGAACGACAAGAGGCTTTTGCGGTCGCTCTCGTCCCATCGGTGTGGCGTTCCCCGGTAGACGTTGATGCTGCCGATAGGAGCCCCCGCGAGATGGATGGGTGCCCCCAGGATCGCGTGAATGCCGTTGGGTGCAAGCAGTGGTGACAGCTCGGGCCAGCGTTCGTCGCTGGCGACGTCGGGAGTCTCGACCGGCTCGTCCTCTAAGAGAGCTTGCACGCAGGGTCCCTTGCCCAGCGACTCCTGCGCCGCCTCCAGCACCCGGGCGCTCGGGTCGGTCGATGCCACGTAACGAAGGACATGGCTCTCGTCGACCAGCAGTACCCCGGCACCGTCGACGTTGAACAGACTCGGCATTGCCGAGGTCACCTCCGCGAGCGCGGCTGCCATGCCGCGCGTTGCAAGGTCCTTCTCTGCCAGCTGTCCCAACGTCCGCTCAAGAAGGTTCTCGTCTATGTGCATAGCACGAGCTACTAGCTACCCGGCGGCCCGGATTTTACTCTCCCTGCCAGCACAGCTAGAGTCCGGATGCGCCCCCTTGAACCTGCGGCGACCAGCATTCGATCATGATCGAGCAAAGGGATGGGCGCCGGTGGTTGAAGAACCCAGATCCACCCTTGCATCGCTGCGCGATCTCATGGAGGTGCTCGCGCCGCTGGACGCCGTCGGGGACACCCTGTCTCTCGCTGAGAGCGTCCTTTCCTGGGTCGCAGCAACCGTCGCGTCGGATTGCTGGATCCATGTGTCAGAACACGGAGATCTCGAGCCGCTGTCGCACCGCGGCTCGGCCGCACCACCAGATCACGACGTCTTGAACAGAGCTCTGACATCCAAGTCGCCCGAGGTGGGAGCCCTGGGAGGGGGCCGAGCCTGGGTCGTGCTCCCCATCATCGGGTCTCAGACGGCGCTGGGGGTGCTGAGCCTCGCCCTGGACGAGAGCGAGCTTGAGGAGGTTTCATGGCCCGAGGCCTTGGGCCGGCTCGCCAGCACCGTGTCAACGGCGCTGGCCGTCTCGGCGGACCATCAGCGCACGCGCCAGATCTCTCAGGCGTTCCAGACGTCGTTACTCCCGGCGGCGTTGCCTCAGGCGCAATGGTTCCGCCTATCGGCTCGCTACGTCCCGGGAACCTTCGACCTGACAATCGGCGGGGACTGGTACGACGCCCAGGTCATGGCCGACGGCACGGTTGCTTTAAGCGTCGGCGACGTTGCCGGCCACGGCATCGAGGCAGCCGCCCGGATGGGGGAGCTGCGAAGCGCTATGACCGCATTGCGGTTGGTCCGCAGCGCTCCCGATGAGCTCATCAGGACGGTTCATCGATTGGCCTCCGATCTCGGGTACTTCGCGACGGTTGTCTGTGCCAGGCTGGATCCGACGGGGAATTTGTTGTGGGCATCGGCCGGCCACCTGCCACCTTTGGTCGTTCGAGCCGATGGGGGGGTGATCGTCCTGGCCACCCAGCAGTCACCGCCCCTCGGCGTTGGTGATGTTCAGCGCGTTCCGTTGAATCGTTTTCGCCTGGACACCGATGACATGGTCCTGCTTTATACCGACGGGCTGGTCGAACGGCGGGATGCCGATATCGACGAGACCGTCGTGGCGCTCAGCGGTCTGATCCGTGGCCGCCCGTGGACCTCGCCAAGCGAGCTGATCGAGGGGATCCTCATCGATGGCGGTCCGACGGCGACCGGCGATGACGTCGCCGTCCTTGCGGCGCGCTGGCTCGGAGCAGCCGAGTCGTAGGCTTCAAACCCCTAAGGCGAGGATCCTCGTGACGATGCGCCTTAGGATGAGGGCGCCAGCGAAACCAGCGCGAGGGAGGGATCCTCATGGCGGCACACTCCTTTGAGGAGCGAGCCGGCTACATGTCGGGCTTCGGCAACGAGTTCGCCACCGAGGCGGAGCGGGGTGCGCTTCCCGTAGGTCGCAACTCGCCCCAGCGGGCGCCACTTGGCCTATACGCCGAGCAGATCAGCGGCGCAGCGTTCACCCAGCCACGGGCCGTCAACAGGCGGACCTGGGTCTACCGGATCCAGCCCTCTGCCCAGCACGAGGCCTTCGAGCGGATCGACAACGGCAGGCTCCGCACGGCGCCTTTCCGCGAGAGCGAGGTGAACCCCAACCGTTTCAGGTGGGACCCCATCGGCTTGCCCGAGGAGCCCACCGACTTCGTCGCCGGCCTCTTCACGATGGGCGGCAACGGAGACTCCCAGCAGAGGATGGGGTTGGGCATCCACCTCTATGCGGCTAACAGCTCAATGGATCGTTCCTATTTTGTGAACGGCGACGGGGAGCTTCTCGTGGTGCCCCAGTCCGGCAGGCTGAGCATACGGACCGAGTTGGGCGTCTTGGAGGTGTCCCCCGGGGAGGTGGGGGTCATCCCTCGGGGTATCCGCCACGCGGTCGACCTTCTGGACACCTCGGCGACCGGGTATGCGTGCGAGAACTACGGTCCACTGTTCGCTCTCCCCGAACGGGGGCCGATTGGCGCCAACGGGCTCGCCAACGAACGAGACTTCCTCACCCCCGTCGCCGCTTATGAGACCCAGAGCGGACCGGTCACCGTCATCGAGAAGTACGGGGGGAACCTTTGGGCTGCCCCCTACGACCACTCGCCGCTCGACGTGGTCGCTTGGCACGGCAACTACGTGCCATACAAGTACGACCTCTCACGGTTCATGACGATCGGGACCATCAGCTTCGACCATCCCGATCCCTCCATCTACACGGTGCTCACGTCCGCTAGCGGCATGCCGGGCTTGGCGAACGTCGACTTTGTGATCTTCCCGCCACGATGGCTGGTGGCCGAGGACACGTACCGGCCTCCCTGGTACCACCGTAACGTCATGAGCGAGTTCATGGGGCTCGTTCGAGGGGTTTACGACTCGCGCGAAGAGGGTTTCGTGCCCGGCGGCGCAAGCCTGCACAACATGTTCACCTCTCACGGTTCCGATGTCAGCACCTACGAGCGAGCGGTCTCGACTGATCTGGTTCCTGCAAAGTTGGAGGACACTCTCGCCTTCATGTTCGAGAGCCGCTGGCCGGTAACCCTGAGCGAGCAAGCCTTGAACACCGCCCGCCGCCAGAGGGACTACGACGCCGTGTGGCGGGACCTCGAACCGCGCTTCGACCCAGGCGCCCTGGTCACCGATCCCCCGGGTTAGACCCCGGGAGGGACGATCGTCTGCTCGAGAGCGCCGAAGAGCTCGCCCCCCGTGCGATCTAGCGCGTCGATCCTCACGGTGTCACCAAAGCGAAGGAACGGGGTCTTCGCCTCACCCGACTCCATCTGCTCGGTGACCCTCGCCTCGGCGATGCAGCCGTAGCCGGTCGCAGGGTCGGGGTTTGAGATCGCACCGGCTCCTAGGATGGTGCCCGCGCTCAGCACCCGCGTGCGGGCAGCGTAGGCGATGAGCTGCGGGTAGGTGAAGAACATGCCCACGGCGGCATCCGCTCTTCCCATCTGCTTGCCGTTGACCGCCGAGGTGACCTCAAGGTGGAAGCGCTCCGCGTCCCATAGGGCCCCGAGCTCGTCGACGCTCAACGCCACCGGAGAGAACGAGCTCGTCGGCTTGGCCTGCATGAAGCCGAAGCCTTTCGGCAGCTCGGTGAGCGTCAGCGCACGCAGCGTGTAGTCGTTGAGCAGCATCACGAGCTTGACGTGCTGGGAGGCGTCTTGAACCAAGGTCCCCATGGGAACGTCGTCGAGCACGACCGCGATCTCGGGCTCGTAGTCGAGCTGGAGAGCCTCATCCGCGAGGACCATCGGCTGGGTCGGTCCGTCGAACGCGTTGGACGGACCCTGGTACAAGAGCGGCTCGGTCTTGTAGTTGGGCGGCATGGCGGCCCCACGAGCCTTGCGCGCCTGTTCCATGTGGTGGAGGTACACCGAGCCGTCCAGGAACTGGTGGCAACGCGGGAGTGGGCTCGCCAGCTCCTCGACCGCTAGAGGAAAGCTTCCTCGCTTGGCTCCCCCACAGAGCTGCTCGTAGACGGCGGCCAGCTCGGGAGCCGCTCGCGGCCATTGTTCGAGCGCGTGGAGCAAGGTGGGCGCTATGTCGGGAACCTCGACCGCCCGCTCCAGATCGCGGTCGACCACCACCAGGGTCCCGTCGCGTCCACCGCCTCTCAGCGATGCGAGCTTCACGGTCCCGGTGCTCCGCTCACCGCCGGCCACGCTGCAGGTCTCTTCGTGCCCGGACCATACCAACTGGGTCCAAGTCGCATCGGTTGGGTGCTGCGCAGCGTCAGGCGCGCTCCGGCCCGGCTTGTGTCGTAGGCCGTTTGAGGGCCTCCTTCCCGCCTTCCAGCTCGGCCTTCTCGATGGCAGCGAGGGCGTCTTGGAGCCCGAGTCGGCCGATCAGATACAGGATGAGCCGGTCCCGCACGAGCACGGGGTCTGGGGCCGCGCCGAGGCTGGCAGCGAGGCGCTGGTAGGCCACGTCCAGCTCCTCGGGGGTCATCGCGCTCTTCCCACGGCTGCCGCCAGAGCCGAAGCGAGGCGGTGGGGCGTCGGGTCCAAGAACCTGGCCGCGACGACGCAATCCGGGCGGATCACGTAGAGGCCGCCCTGCGCGCCGAAGATCTCTCTGAGGGCTCCATGGGTGTCGAGGAGCGACGGGGTGGCGCTTTGAGGGCCAGGGGAGCCGCGGCCTCCTGCGCACAAGATCCTCGCGTCGACACCCGCCAGCTCGACGGCCGCTCGAGCGACATCCACCAGGGCGCTTGCTGCAGGGAGCCCCCCGACCACCACCACGCTCAAGGTGCCTCCGAGCACCTGGGGAAGGGTCATCGCTTCGCCGTTCAGCTCGATCCACCCGAGCTCGATCCGTGAGCCAGGCTCCGGGCCCTCTACGAGACGACCGTCGTCGGGGGAGATGGCGCTCGATCTGCAGTCGAACGGCCGGAACGGCCGGTGCCGGGCCAGGCCGGCGGCCAACGCGTCGCCCTGGGCTGCCAGGGTCAGTGCTCCGGTCCGAAGCTGTTCGGAGGCTCGAGAGGTGGGGGTCATGAACTCGGTGGCCCGGATCACAAAATCCAAGGTCTGTTCGACGACCGGCACCCGTTCTTGGGTGTAGGTGTCGAGAAGGCCCTCGGGGGCTGATCCGGCGGCGACCATGGCCAGCTTCCACTCGAGGTTCGACGCGTCGTCGATCCCGCAGTTGAGCCCGAAGCCACCGAAGATGGGCACCAGATGTGCTGCGTCACCGGCGAAGAGCACCCGGCCCGATCGGAAGTCCTGCAAGAAGACGGCCCTCGTCTTGTAGGTGCCGATGTTGATCGGCTCGATCTTGGCGGGCGGGTGACCGATCTCGCCGAGGTGCGCCTCGATCAAGCGCATCACGTTTTGAGGTCGCACGGCCTCCTCGAGGTCGGTGCCGATCGGGAACTGGAAGTCCATCCTCCAGATGCCCTCGGGAGGCATGTGCGTGAGAACCATGCCGCCCGGCAGATAGGCGGGGTCAAACCAAGCGCGGCGGACGTGCGGCGGCTGGGGTCCGTCGACGAGGGCGTCGACCACCACGAAGGTCACTTCGTAGGAAAGACCCTCCATGCGCAGGCCCAGGGCACGTCGCAGCGTGCTGCGTCCGCCGTCGGCAGCGACGACCCATGGAGCGCCCACCTCGTAGCTCCCCTTCGGGGTCGACACCTGGAGCTGCACCTTTGAATCGTCCTGGCTGATCGCGGTGACCCTGCTCTGCCAGCGCAGCTCTGCGTTCGGGCGCATCGAGAGCTCCTCGACCAACGCGTGCTCGATGTTCCACTGAGACAGGTAGCTGGTCGGCGGGTACCGACCGCCGGTCTCTTTGCGGCTGGGGACCCGCTGGGAGGAGATGAGCCGGCGGCCGTAGAAGACCTCTCCCCCTTCCATCGGCACCGACTCGGCGATCAAGCGGTCGCCCAAGCCCGGGGCGACCCGGTCGATCATGATGAACGTCCGCTCGCTGATCGCGTTCGCCCGGCTCGAGTTGCAAACGGTCGACTCGGCCTCGAGCACGAGGGTGCGGAGGCCGGCACCATCCAGTCCGGCCGCGATGGTGAGGCCGACGGGGCCTGCGCCGACCACGATCACCTCGGGTGCGGAGGCGTCCGCACCATGGGCGTCGAGCCTTGGCCAGGTGGCAGCGTGCTGTCTGAAGACCGTCTCCATGTCGAAGGTCGTCATTGGGGCTCCGGCGAGGTGCCCGGGCCAGAGCGCCGGAGCGGCCCTGGCCCCGAGGCGGCGATCGACGGGTGGGGTTCTCTTGTCGTGGCCGAAGGGTATTGCCGGCCATCATGCCCCGCCAACTCCGCGGGGTTCCCTCGTCCGCCGTGCCAGAGTGGTGTCGTGGGCGCGGCTCCGGGGACCTTGGCTCTGGTGGGCGGCGCCGAATGGAGCCCCGGGTGCGTTTTCGACGCAGACCTGCTCGAGCGCTCTGGCTCCACGCACGTGGTGGTTCTGCCGACCGCAGCCGCCTACGAACGACCCGACGCCAAGGTGGCCTCCGCGGCCAGGTGGTTCTCCGGTCTCGGTGCCGAGGTCGAGGGGCTCATGGTCCTGAGTCGCAGCGATGCTCAGAATCGGGGTCTCTGCCGAGTGGTCCGAGAGGCGCGCTTCGTCTACCTGTCGGGCGGCTCCTCCCTGCACCTGCGCTCGGTGATCAAGGGATCGGCACTTCTAGAAGCGCTCACCCAGGCATGGTTCGACGGCGCGGTCATAGCTGGTGCCGGAGGGGGGGCGATGGTGCTCACCGATCCGATGGTCGATCCGCGGGGAGGCGCCCTCACCGTCGGGCTCGGCCTGGTCGAGGGGATGGCCGTCTTCACTCACCTGGGCGACGTCCTCGAGGACGCTCACGGCGAGAAGCTGCACCGCTCGGTGGCGCTTGCGCCCGAGGGTGTGCCCGTGGTCGGCCTGCCGGAGAAGACCGCGGTCATACGTGACCCAGGTGGCCAATGGCGCGCGGCCGGGGCTGGGCGTCCAAGCATCTTCGTCGACGGCGCCCGCCGGGACGACGGCTTGAGCGGCCTCTCCCGTCGGGTGAGGGTGGCTGCCTCCCCTCCGGGCGCCTAATCGGCCTCTTCGATGATCACCGACTCCATGACCACGCGCTCGGAGGGCTTTCCCGAGCTCGTGCCGCACGCGTCGATCGCCTCGACGACCTCGCCGCCTTTGACCACGGCTCCGAAGAGCGAGTATTTGGGCGGCAGGGCCGCACCCTGCGGGCCGCTCACGATGAAGAACTGGCTTCCGTTGGTGTCGGGCCCGGCGTTGGCCATCGCGACCGAGCCGATCTGGTATCGGCCCGAGGGAAGCTCGTCGCCGAAGCGGTAGCCCGGGCCCCCTGCGCCGGTGCCCTGCGGATCGCCGCCTTGGATCACGAAACCGGGGATGATCCGGTGGAAGCTGACTCCGTCGAAATAACGACGGCGGGCGAGGAACACGAAGCTGTTAACCGCGCGTGGGGCCGACACCTGGTCGAGCGCGATCACGATGGTTCCCTTGGAGGTGGCCAGCCGGGCGCTGTAGCGCTTCTTGAGGTCGATCCCCATAGCGGGCTCTTTGTCGAAACGTCGGACCGGCTCGGGTTCACTCATGGTCTTGGCCGCTCGTAGTTGGTGTCATTTGTGTCCCTTTCACTGCATCAGGTCTGTGCGACGGTCACCTTGAGCATCCGGTGGTAGATCTTGGGCGGAGTGCCCGTCGTCGATCCGTCCTTGTTGATCTTTTGAACCACGCTCATACCCCCGATGACACGACCGAAGATCACGTAGTCGGGTGGAAGCGTCTCGCCCGCGTTGCCGGTGACGACGAACCACTGGCTCCCGTTGGTGTGCGGGGTGCGACTGGGAGGGTTGTCGGAGTTGGCCATTGCCACCGCTCCCAAGGGATATTGCGGCGAGGCGTTGGGCGGCCCGGCCTCGGTGAACTGGTAACCAGGGCCGCCGGTGCCCGTCGCCGTCGGGTCGCCGGTCTGGTCGACGAACCCGGGGATCACCCGGTGGAACACGACGCAGTTGAAGAAGCCCTGTTTCGCCAAGAACACGAAGCTGTTCACTGCGACTGGGGACACCTTGGGGTCCATCTGGATCACGAAGGTGCCCACGTCGGTCTTGACCGTCGCGTCGTAATCGGTGCTCGTCGAGATCGTCATGGCCGGAGCGGAACTGAAGTGCATGGTGTTCACGCGCGCCGTAGGGCTGGCCGGACAGCGGGCCTGCTTCCAGACGTTGACCAGTTGTGCTTGTGAGTCGGCTTTCGCCCTCGTCGTCTTGGGGCTCTTGCGAGTGATCAGGTAGAAGGAGCCGATCACGATGATCGCGACCACCACCACGAGGCCGGCCGTCCTCAG
This sequence comes from Acidimicrobiales bacterium, assembly GCA_050743805.1. Taxonomy (GTDB): domain Bacteria; phylum Actinomycetota; class Acidimicrobiia; order Acidimicrobiales; family RAAP-2; genus Palsa-461. Next base: position 18,341 of record JBOGFX010000258.1, on the reverse strand, counting down.
CTGGCGACGCCGTTTCTCGCGACGCTGGACGGCCTCTCGCCGAGCCTGCCGACCGGCGCGCTGGCGAGCTCGCTTTTCGCTTGGCACGGGTCGAAACCCTACCGGTCAGCCAGTGGGGTCAGGTACCGCAGCAGCTCGCAAGACCGGCGCGCTGCGCAAGCCCATCAACAGCCATTAGTTTGCGTCCCGCATGGCTCTGGTGGTCCAGAAGTACGGCGGCACATCGGTCGGGGACGCCGAGCGGATCCGCGCGGTCGCCGAGCACGTGGCACGGACCCGACGCTCTGGAGCCGACGTCGTGGTCGTGGTCAGCGCCATGGGCCGGACGACCGACGACCTGATCCGCCTGTCCAAGGAGGTCAGCTCGGCGGCGCCCCCCCGCGAGTACGACATGTTGGTCAGCGCCGGCGAACGCATGTCGGCTGCCCTCGTGTGCATGGCACTGGCCGATTTCGGGGTCCCGGCAGTCTCCTTCACCGGGAGCCAGGCAGGGATCATCACCACGAGCGAGCACGGCCGCGCGAAGATCGTCGAGGTCAAAGGGGACCGGTTGCGGGACGCCTTGAGCCGGGGCGAGATCCCGGTCGTGGCGGGCTTTCAGGGGGTCTCCACAGAGCACGACATCACCACGCTGGGCCGGGGCGCTTCGGACACCACCGCGGTGGCCCTGGCGGCCACCCTCGGTGCCCAGGTGTGCGAGATCTACACCGACGTCACCGGCGTGTTCAGCGCGGACCCCCGCATCGTCCTGGGGGCGAGGCGGCTCACCCGGATCAGCTTCGAGGAGATGCTGGAGATCGCCGCCACCGGCGGACGGGTGCTGATGCTGCGATCCGTGGAGCTCGCTCGGCGCCACAAGGTCACGCTCCACGTCCGTTCCAGCTTCACCTGGGAGCCTGGCACCACCGTCACAGAGGAGGACCCCGACATGGAACAGGCGATCGTAACGGCGGTCACCCATGACACCTCCGAGGCAAAGATCACGGTGACCAATGTCCCCGATGAGCCCGGGGTCGCCGCCCGACTGTTCCGGCCGCTCGCGGAGCGCTCCATCAACGTGGACATGATCGTCCAGAACATCTCCACGCAGGGCATGACGGATATCTCCTTCACACTGCCCAAGGAGGATTTGGATGTCGCCATGGGGATTTGCCGAGACCTAGCCAGAGAGCTCGGCGCGAGCGGTGTCACCTCGGACGCCTCGATCGGGAGAGTCTCGGTGATCGGTGCGGGCATGAAGACACACCCCGGGGTGACCGCCAGCGTGTTCGAGACGCTGGCCATGAGCTCGATCAACATCGAGATGATCTCGACCTCGACGATCCGGATCTCCTGCGTGGTGCGCGAGAGCGACGTGGAAGGCGCGGTCCGAGCCTTGCATGGGGCATTCGAGCTGGAGTAGCCCCGCCCGGCCCCACCCCGGCGGCCGCTCCGCTCGACGCATCCTGGCGGCGGCCGGCTCGTAGAATCGGCCTCCATGCGCGTGGGTGTCTTTGGGGCGACCGGACAGGTCGGGGTGGTGATCCGTTCTGTGCTCTTGGAGCGTCGCTTTCCCCTCGACTCGATCCGCTTCTTCGGCTCGGAGCGATCTGCGGGCACCAAGCTCGCCTGGGAGGGGGAGGAGATCCTCGTCGAGGACGCGGCCAAGGCCGACCTTGGCGGCATCGACATAGCTCTGTGCTCGACGGGTGCCGCCTCTTCACGCTGGTTGGCCCCGCGGCTGGCCGCCGGAGGAGCGATCGTCATCGATAACAGCTCGGCGTGGCGGATGGACCCCGATGTGCCCCTTGTTGTCTCCGAGGTCAACCCGGACGCATTGAGGTTGGCGAAAAAGGGGATCATCGCCAACCCCAACTGCACGACCATGGTCGTGATGCCCGCCCTCAAACCTCTGCACGCGGCAGCCGGTCTGCGACGCATGGTCGTCGCCACTTACCAGGCGGTGTCGGGAATGGGCCGGGCTGGGGTGGACGAGCTTGCCGGTCAGCTCCACGATTCGGCTGGATCGGTCGAGGGTCTGGTGCTCGGGATCCCGCCTTCGCGGGGGTCGACCCCCAGCGCGTTTGCGGCACCGATCGCTCACAACGTGGTGCCCCTGGCTGGGGAGATCGTTGACGACGGAAGCCTTGAGACCGTCGAGGAACAGAAATTCCGCAACGAGAGTCGCAAGATACTGGACATCGCTGACCTCTCCGTGGTGTGCACCTGCGTGCGCGTGCCGGTCTTCACCGGGCACTCGTTGTCAGTGGTGGCCGAGTTCGGTGACGCCATCTCAGCGCTCGAGGCGAGGGGGCTGCTTGCGCAAGCGCCAGGTGTGCGACTCTGCGATATCCCGACTCCGCTTCTGGCGACCGGCGGAGATGTCTCTTTGGTCGGGCGCTTGCGTGGAGTCGAGGGTTCACCGAACGTCCTGGCGTTCTTCGTATCCGGCGACAACCTCCGAAAAGGGGCGGCCCTGAACGCCGTTCAGATCGCCGAGCTGGTGGTCGCTCGGGCGGCCGTGTAGCTCAGTCTTGGGGGACGGTGCCCGGCTCGGGGCCACCGCGAACCAGGGCTGACATCCTCTTCGCGAGGCTGACTGCATGGTCGCCGAAACGCTCGTAGAAGCGCGCGACCATCGCCAGCTCGATCGCTACGGCTATGGGCATGCTGCCCGAGCAGATCTCGGCCGTCAGGGTCACGTGCAGGTCATCCATCTCGTCGTCGAGGGCATCGACGAGCGTTGCGCCTTCCGCAGAGCGCTGAGCGAACACCTCCGCCGTGCTCCTCCAGAGTTGGGTAGACACCTCTCCCATCCTCTCGACGAGGCCGCGGCTGCGTGCCGACATCTCGGCCCCCAACCCCCTGGCCGCCCTTCGTGCGATGTGCTCGGCGAGATCACCGTTGCGCTCCAGGTCGGTCAGCATCCTGAGCATGGCGACAAGCTCCCGCCGCTCGTCGGCGGTTCCATCCGAGGACACCAGGCGGGCCTGCGCCAACGCTGCAATGTCGTGGGTGAGCCGGTCGATCACCTCGTCCCGCTGGACCAACTCCTTGGCGGCCTCCCGGTCCCCTGCCAACAGCGCGTGAGTTGCCCCGGCGATTCCCTCACTCACAAGGGCAAAGGCTTGGACGAAGCTACGTTCGATCTGTTCGGGCAGCGAGCTTGCGTTACCGGAGACGCCCACGCCCCTCGATCCCGTTGCAGGCTCAAGATGATCAGCCGTCGGAGACGAGGAGTGCTCCCGTCGCACCGGGCCGATGCGAAACCCCACTCGGCAACGCTACACCTGGGCACCGACGGAACCCGAGGCCGGCGGGCTCTCGATCCCTCCCGCAACCCCCGGCCGGCCCGGGAGTGCACGGATGCCGAGCACGGGTCCGCTCGGCCGCGAATGCTCGCGGGGCCGGTGGGACACGGGCGTGCCTTCTTCGTGATCCTGATGCGTTCCGAGCACCGCTTCTCCTGGGGTGTCGGGCGCAAGGACGACAAGCCCCTCGTGGGAGGCCATCATCATGGCTGTCACAGCCTCTTTGTAACGTGACGACTCATGGCGTCGAGCCACTTTTTGGTGGGGCCACCGGACCGGCTCTCGGTGACCCAACAGTGATCGGGGCCCTGGTAGGGGCCGTGGTCGGCCTCTGCGTCGGAGCGGCGGCGGTCCTGTTCATAGAGGGACGTCGCAGCGCCCGGCTAGGCGTCGAGGCGAAGCTCGCCCAGGGTCGGCTCCTAGACGCGCAGACGGCCCAAAAGGACCTCGCCAGCCAGCTGCAACAGGTTACCGACGCCTTCAATCAGCTCACTCGGGATCACGCGCGCACTCGCGCAGACCTCGAGCACCTCGCGGCCCGCGAGGCAGAGCGCAAGGTGCAGCGTGAGGAGGATCGCGAGGGACTGCTGGGCGCCTTCGCTCAGCTCTCGACCGATGCGCTACGGACCAACGCCGAACAGTTCCTGACCCTCGCGGACGCCCGCTTGAAGGAGGCGAGCCAAGTCGCGAGCGGCGACCTCGGCCGCCGCCAGGATGCGATAGCCCAGCTGTTGGTGCCTTTGAGAGATGTTCTCTCGCGGTATGAGTCGGGGCTGCGTGAGATGGAGCTGGACCGTAAGGGGGCTTACAGCGGCCTCAACGAGCAGGTGAAGCAGCTCGCCGGTGCCCAAGAACAGCTCAAAAAGGAGACCCACAACCTCGTGAGCGCGCTCAAGGCGCCCCAGACGCGGGGGCGCTGGGGGGAGATGCAGCTGCGCAGAGTTGTCGAGATGGCAGGCATGCTCGCCCACTGCGATTTCGAGGAGCAGGTGACCAAGACCGGAGATGAGGGACGGGTTCGACCGGACCTGGTCGTGCATCTCCCCGGAGGCGCACAGGTAGTCGTCGACGCGAAAGTCCCTCTCGACGCCTACCTCAAAGCGGTGGAAAGTGAGGACGAGGCGGAGCGCAAGGGCCACCTGGTGGCTCACGCTCGGCAATTACGGGCTCACATCGACCAACTTTCCCAACGTGAGTACTGGCGTCAGTTCGATCCGTCTCCGGACTTCGTGGTCGCCTTCGTGCCGGGGGACCCGCTTCTAGAGGCCGCGTTCCAGCACGACGGGGAGCTGATCGAGCACGCGATCGCGAAACGTGTGCTGATCACCACTCCCACAACGCTCATCGCTTTGTTGAGCACCTTTGCCAGAGGTTGGCGGGACGAGGCGTTGGCCGAGAATGCCCGTCTGGTTAGAGAGCTCGGGACCGAGATCTACGAGCGCCTGCGGGTTATGAGCGGTCACTTCGCCAAGATGCACCGAAGCCTGACCACGACGGTGGAGTCCTTCAACGACGTCGTGGGATCACTGGAATCCCGCGTGCTGGTCACCGCCCGGCGCTTCTCAGATCTTTCGGTCGTGGCCCACGATGCGAAGGACATCGTCGAGCTGTACCCAGTGACCTCGACGCCGCGGGTCCTGCAGGCAACCGAGCTTTCCCAAGGTGCTACGGGCACCACCGCCGGGCACCGGCCGATCCTGGTGCAGCGCACAGCGCCCGACGAGCTGCCCGGGGTCAGCGAAGGGAGTTAGCGGGCTCAGCCTGTGCCTGCAGCGCCTCCAAGGCTTGGTCGATCGTCGTCTCCAATCCGCTCCCGCTCAAAAGCACCTCTGATGTTCCCTGTTCAGCCAGGTACACGACCCCCGCGCATGCGACGCCGACTCCCGTGGTTGCCCGCAAAGCATGAGCGTAGAGAGCAACCTGCAAGAGGTGCTCGCGCGATCTGGACCGCGTGGCAGTCTTGAAGTCCAGGATCGTGACGGAGCCGTCGGCTTCGCCGACGAGATCGGCGAAGCCTTCGAGAACGCCGTCCTCTCCCGCTGGTACCGCCAGTGGGAGCTCCTTCCAATGGCGCCGCGATGCGATGGCGCGGACGGTCCTGGAGCCAACGGCGCTGGCCACGAGCCGCAGCACGTGCTCGGTCTGCTCGGGGTCCAGGTGCTGTCCCGCCGCAGATGTACGGGCCTTCACCAGCGCCTCGGCGCTGAGCCAGCCATCCGTTGGCAGCTCGATTGCAGCCAGCGCGTTGTGAACCGCGAGACCGACTCCTCTCTGCGCATCCCGATCGACGTGGTCGCCCCGGCCGAAGCGATCGAGAGCAGGCTTCCAACCCCTCCGCGCAGCCGACGAAGCAAGGCCGGTCGCCGACCAAGCGGGCCGACGGCCGGACGAGACGCTGGCCTCGATCTCTTTGACCCGCATCCTGTGCTCGGCCCACCATTCCTCGTCTTTGGGGAGGACCGTTGGCCTCGGGCTCGGCGGGTCGCTCACGACAGAGGCGATCGTGAGCCGCTTTACCCCCTTGCAAAGGGGGTAAAGCACCGAAGCGAGAGACTTGTGATCGGTTGAGGTGTGGTTGAGATCGACCACCAGATGGTCGCGGGCTCTCGTGAGCGCGACATAGAGCAGGCGGTTCCGCTCCGCCGAGTCAAGAGCTCTCTCGGCGTCGTTGATCTTCGAATAGCCGGGAGACTCGAAGCCGGCCCGGAACCTGACCTGGGGAAGACCTTGAGAAGTGAACCGGACGGGCTCCGCCACGTTCGAAGGCTGGCTGTCCAGACCGCTGACCACGACGACCGGGAACTCAAGACCTTTGGACCCGTGGATCGTCATGACACGGACCGCGTCGTCGTCGCTCTCGGGCGGTCCGAGAGAAGCGGTCCTCGCTTGGAGCTGTTCGCTCAATTCCGCCCACGCGAGGAAATCGCCCGGGGTACCGAGCATCGAGTCGTCGAATGCCCTCGCCTGGTCGATGATCCAGCTCAATCGCTGCCAATGGTCTCTCGGGCGGGCATGCACGAGCGCGACCTCGAAGAACCCCATCTTGGACACGATCTGCGAGATGAGCCCAGACGCGTCTGTCCAGGTCGCCAGCTCGTTGAGCTCGGCCAGGAGGCCCAGGGCTGGCACCACAGGGCCTTGGGAGCCCCCTGAAGCGGCGCGGACCGATCGCGGGTCGAAACGTCCACCCGACGACGCAAAGGTGAACAGGTCGTCGTCACCGCATGCGAGGACCGACGTCCTGAGGGCCGCCACCACCGCTATGGCGTCGGACGGATCGATCGCCGCGCGGGCGATGGCGAGCACGTCGCGAACATCCTGAGACGCCCAGATGAGCCCGGCTCCCTCCAGGCGGTAGGGGATTTGCGCATCTTCCAGCGCGCGCTCGAGCGCCGGCAGGGTCGTGCGGCTGGGCAGGAGCACCGCTATGTCCCCGAAGCGCACGTCTCTCCAAGTCCCGTCGTCTTCGACCTGCCATCGTTGTGAAACGACGTGCGCTAGGACGGAGGCCAGTTCCTCTGTGGAGCGCGCGCGGACGTCTCTGCTCTTGGAGTCCTCACGCCTGGCACCGAACACGGCGACCTCCGGCCCTCCGGTCGCACCTCCGCCGACACGTGCGGGAGTCATTCGATGGCCTGTCCCCTCGGAGGCCCCACCGTGCAGTCCAGGAGCCCGGAAGATCTGCTCAACGAAATCCAGAATCTCAGGGGCCGAGCGAAAGTTGGTCGTCAGGACACAGCGGCGGTCCATCGCGTTTGCGGTCTGTTCGAACATCGCCACGTCCGCGCCCCGGAAGCGATAGATCGACTGGGCGGGATCGCCGACGATGAACAAGCGCGCCTCGTTGGCTCGCGCGTCATCCTCATCCTCTTGGCAGATGAGGGTCGCGATCTGCGCTTGAAGCGGGTCGGTGTCTTGGAATTCGTCGATGAGGACGCACCTGTAGCGCGCCCTCAGCGCATCCCTGGTCGACTTGTCCTCCCGAAGAAGGCGGCAGGTTACAGCGAGCAGATCATGGAAGGTGAGCCGCCCCGCCTCTTGGCGTCGCTCTGCGCTCTTGAGCGCCCAGTCTGCCAACCTCAAGGTGAGATCGGCTACGACCCAATGCCTCACCTTGGTGATCAGGTCGTTCCTGACCTTTTCGGCGGCGGCGCACGCCCCCCGTACGTCGTCGACGTCTGGCCAGTTCTGCTTCCTTCCCTTGTTGGAAGCAGAGAGGTCGCCGATCCCCTCGAGGACCGAGAGCACCGTCCGGTTGTCTGCCCCAGCCACCGATCGCAGACGGCTGCATGCGGATGACAACGTGCGCGAGATGTGGACCGCCAGCGGGTCGTCATCGATCTTGCAAGATGAAAGTCGCTGTCGTGCCTCGTCGGTCAGCTTGATCAGCTGGCTCAGCTCGATGTTCGGAGCCGGGTAGCGGTGGCATTCTTCGCCGAGGGCGACCATCACCACTCCAGTCAAGCGGTCATAGTTCTCGCTCATCGTGCGCGCAGCCGCCGACAGGTGCTTGAGGCGCAGTCCGAGGGCGAAGCCCGAGGTGATGGCAGCGCGAGCATCGGCGTTCTCGAAGAGCATGCCGGCCAGGGCGCGCCACTCGCGCTCGTGCTCCAGATGCTCGCCGGCCGCATCGAGAACTTCAATGTCGGGGGGCAGGCCTGCGGCGGCCCAGTGCTCCGAGAGCACGCGTAGGGCGAACGCATGAATGGTGCAGATCGTTGCATCCTCTATCTTAGCGGCCGCCCCCTTGTCGGCATTTGTCAAGGCGGTGCGAACTTCGGAACGCAGCTTGGACGCCGCCGCTTCGGTGAAGGTGATGGCCGCAATCGTGGATAGGTCAACCCTGGAGTTGACAACTAAAGAGACGATCCGGCCCACGAGTGCGGTGGTCTTGCCGCTGCCGGCCCCCGCAGCAACCGCAAGGCGGGTGGCGAGATCTGTGCAAATGAGCTCACGAACATCTACGTCGCTGAGGTGCAGCGTCATGTGGTCCCATCCCCATACTCGTCCAGCTGTCGGCTCGCGACGATGTCCATCAGATCATCTGGTGGAGCCGAGCGGAGAGTGCGGATCGCGTCAAGGCCCGGTGAGTCCGAAACGAGGGCCCATCGACGGGAACGGTCTGTTGGGCAGATCCTGTCGAAATCGCAATTAGCACATTGTTCGAAGGTCGGGCGTCCCTCTCGATAGCTCTCCTTGCCGGGCACACCGGGGAAGGCTCCCGATTCGATCCCTTCGATGATCAAAGAGACGGCGTCCCGCAGTCGCCGCAAGACGCGTTCTGTCAACTTGAAACCAAAGGACGGTTTGGAGCGCTCGGTCGACACCAGCCAATAGCGCGTGTGCACGTCGCGAGCGGATGGGTCGAAATTCGTGGCTGCGAGGCCGTAGATGGGCAGCTGGAGCTTCTGCCCTCCGTCCACAGGGTCCTTTCGCAACGCCGCCAACTGACTTTGAACCCCTGTCTTGTAGTCACTGACAACCAGAGAGCCATCATCCGCCCTGTCGACGCGGTCGACGAAACCCCGGAGGTGGACCTCTCGACCGTCGTTCAGCTCGAGGATGACCGGGCCCGCACGTGGACCTTCGGACAGGCTTGGAGCCCCGTCTGCGAGGCCGCCAAATGACAGCTCGGCCGCAACGGGCTGGAGGACGTCCTCGTCGAAGAAGCGCCGCAGTTCGCTCATGAGCCTCGCCTTCTCGACCTCGGCAACGAGCGGGGGCCCACAGCGTCCCTCTTCGATCGCCTGTGCTATTTGTTGGTCACCGATCTCGAACAATCGGGCGAGCGATCGCTCGGATCCCGACACTCTTTCGGCGACGTACGTGGCGAGGATCTCATGCACAAGCAGGCCCCGCTGTCGAGGTTCGAGCTCTTCGATCTGCTCTGGCCGCAACGGCGGGGAGAGCTTCAGCTCGTGCGCGAGGAGGTATCTCCTGGGGCAGGCGGCATACATTTCCAGACGCGTTGGCGACATAGCGACGAGGGGGTGCGCGGCCTGTCGGGCCTCGAGCTTGCCGTCGAAGCGGGTGAAATCCGCCTCCTGCTTCGTTGTTGCAGAATCGATCGCCCTCGCCAGGCGGCCGCCAGCCGCGGGGTGCTGAGCGAGCGGGAGACCCTTTGCGCTCCATTTCTTGAGGCTGGCTAGAACGTGCTCGGCCGGGTCGAGGGGGGTGTGCACGCCGTCTGCATCCAGGGACTCGGCAAAAGAAGCGATGCTTCGTTGCACCACGGGGGGTCCCAGGAAGGCACCCGCCTCCAGCCATCTCGACGGGACCAGGCTCTCACCCGAGCGCGGGTCGATGAGGGGACGGGTTCCACTGACCTTCCCTGAGAGGGCGAGCAAGTCTGAGACGTCTTCTGTCATGAGGTCGTCCTGGTCGGCTCTCACGAGCTCGTCTGGAAGGCGGGGAGCGCGAGCTGCGCCCGGCAGCATCTGGTCCGCGAGGCCGACGAGGTGTACCTGGGTGAAGAGCAGACCGTTTGCATCGCGTGGCGATCCCACGAAGATCCCCGATTTGAGCGGGCCGGAAGCGCGAGGTGAGGGAGCGCCTTCGTCAAGGTCGACTTCGACTTCGACTTCGACTTCGACTTCGGGATCGTGGATGCGCTCTGCAGTCAGTTCGCTCCGCACCACGTAGGTGAAGGTCTCCAGGTCGGTGTCAGATCCCAAGGCATCGAGGGCGCGCACCCGAGCGAGGGCGTCGTCAACCTGATCTCGCGCAGCGAGCTCGATGGCCGGCCACCGGTCGCCCCCGCGATTGGGATCGAGGTACTTGTCCAACACGTGCAGCGCCCATCTGACCCAGCTTGACCAAGGGCCGCCGGGCACCTCCAGGTCGGTGCTGAGATTGGTGACGAAATCGGCCAGGGACCGCGCGGCCGCGGTCTCATCAGATGAGTGGGCGACGTGAGGGTCTCGGTCTCTGCCGCCGACCGCAAACCGCTCGAGCCTGGTCATCCATTGGTCGATCCCCTTCACGACCCCTGCCCTGGCCGATATGTCTCCCCAACGGGTGAGCGGTGCGGGCAGGCTCTCTTGGCCGACCTGGATGGTGGCCGATGCGAGCCAGCTCATGACCTTGTCTCGTGGAAGGTCGGTCGCCGCGAGCTCGAGGGCTCCGAGGAGAAACCGCCCGGTTGAGCTCTGCGCCAAGGAGGGCCCCACCGTCCCGACGCTCGGCACGCCCGCTCTGGCGAGCTCCTGATGGAGGATCCGCCTGTACCTCTCGCTGCCGGGATGCACGATCGCCTGCTGCCACAGCGGCACCCCCTCTCGGGCGGCTTTGAGCACCGTCCGAAGTGTCGCTCGGATCTCCTCTTGAGGGTCACGGACCACCGTGAGCTCGGAGAGCTTGGGCGTCGACGAGGGTCGCGAGATCGTGACGACCCTCATGCAGGTGGCACGCAGGCGCTCCAGCACAAAGTCATCCCGTCCGCCCGCTGGTTCGCTGAACCACAGGACGAGTGTTCCGAGTTCAGGCCCCCCAAGAGAGGAGGCGGCCAGCTCGAGCACCTTGCCAAGGTGGGTGAAGCCGCGCTCTTCGAGATATGAGGAAAGCTCGTCGCACACGGTCACAATGGTCGACGCCGTAACGCCAGCCGTCACCACATCAGCTCTCTGTTGATCGGACCGGTGCCACAGCTCGGTGACCGCCGCCGCCATGTCGTTGACGGCTGCTGCAGACCGCGCCACCTGGGTCAATGCCGGCAGCGACGAGCTTCGGAGCGTCTGCCTGAGTGCTTCTCTGGTGATGATGGCCGAGGGGACCCTCAGGGGCGCACCCGAGGATGAACGCGCAAGCTCGGTCGTGAGCTCGATCCAACTCTTAAAATGGACGTTGCAGATCCCCTGGCGCTGTCCCACGTCGCGCCGGAGCCGGACCCGTGCAAATGCCGAGGGGACGATCACGGTGACTTTCGCGAAGGGATCACGGCTTTGTGCCTCGGAAATGACCTCGCAAAGGCGCCGGAGAACCTGTTGCTGCTGGGTAACTGACACCGTCAAAGCACCCTACAGAGCCGTTGTGACCGGTGTGGGATCGATCCGATGCTCGTTCCCAGGCGATTCTCAGAGCTGTGGGGCATGATCTTGTTGCGGTTCTGTTAAGCGCTGGTGGGCTGCGGGACTCCAAGGAGGAGCCCGCTGAAAGGGGAGCGCCTGCAAAGATGCGAATCCTTGTCTTAGGAGCAGATGGCTACCTCGGATGGCCGACCGCTCTGCACCTTTCTCGCAGGGGCCACGACGTAGGCGCCCTGGACAGTCTGGTGCGGCGCGACTACGACAGCGAGCTCGGCACTTCCAGCCTCGTCCCCATCTCGGACCTGCGGCATCGGGTCGAGGTCTGGGAAGATATCTCGGGTCTGGTGGTGACACCCTTCATCGGCGATCTGAACGACCACGCTTTCGTCATCGCTGCCTTGACCGACTTTCGACCTGACGCGATCGTCCACTTTGCCGAGCAGCGCTCTGCTCCCTATTCGATGATCGATCGTTCCCACGCTGTTTACACACAGGTCAACAATGTGGTGGGCACCCTGAACCTGCTGTACGCGATCCAGGAGGTAGATCCCAGCATCCATCTGGTCAAGCTCGGGACGATGGGCGAGTACGGCACACCTAACATCGACATCGAAGAGGGGTTCATCGAGATCACTCACCGGGGCCGCACCGACGTGCTTCCGTTCCCCAAGCAACCGGGCTCCTTCTATCACCTCTCAAAGGTGCACGACAGTCACAACATCATGTTTGCTTGCAGGATCTGGGGCCTGAGAGCCACCGATCTCAACCAAGGCATCGTCTACGGCCAGGAGACCGAAGAAACGGTGCTGCATCCAGACCTCGCGACGAGGTTCGATTACGACGGTGTGTTCGGCACGGTTCTCAACCGCTTCTGCGTTCAAGCCGTGGCCGGTTACCCCTTGAGCGTCTACGGCACCGGTGGACAGACCCGCGGGATGTTGAACATCTGTGACACCCTCGCCTGTGTGGAGCTCGCGATCAACAATCCCGCTGCCGAAGGCGAGTTCAGGGTCTTTAACCAGTTCACTGAGTCCTTCTCGGTCCGAGCCCTCGCCAGGATGGTTGCCGACGCCTATTCGGGCTCCGTGGAGATTGCTACCTTGGCTAACCCCCGAGTTGAGAAGGAAGAGCACTACTACCGGGCAGCGCACACCAAGCTGCTCGACCTAGGTCTCGTGCCCCATCTCCTCGAACCCTCCACGATCTCGTCGATGCTCGCGGTGGCCGAGCGTCATCGTCCGCGCATCGACGCTTCGGTCATCGCGCCGAGCGCCGAGTGGCGGGACGCCGGTCTGGGTGCCCCGGTTTCCGTCAGCCCGGCGGGCTCTCTGACCGGGCCCTAAGCGCTGGCGCCTACCGCGGGGGGACCAGCCGGGGCTAGCCTGCATGCGCGATGTCGCCGGCCCCTCGCCGCGATCGGAAGCGCTTCGTCATAGGTCTCGTGGCGGGTGCCATCGTCCTGTTTCTCCTGGTCGGTGGGCTCGCCTCGGCCGGGCGATCCTCGGGTCCCTACCGGTTCGCGATCAACCGTGCCTTCGGGGCACAGGCTCGTGTCCTCGTGGACCAGTCCAACCGAGCCGGCGCGGAGCTTCGGAACCTCGTGGGGGAGGCGCCTCGCCTGAGCCGCACACAGCTCGCGGCGGGCCTTGGAGCTCTCACCTCCTCGGCTGATGAGACCGCATCACAGGCTCCGCTGGTCGCATCACCCGCTCCGTCCTCAGATCTCGGCCCGATGTTTGTTTCGGTGATGCAGCAGCGGATGAGGGCCGTCGAGTCGGTTGCGAACGCGATGAATGGGTTGCTCGCCTTGGTGCCCATCAATCCGCCAGGCTCCCCCCCGGCAAGCAACGATCCCGCTGCCCGCCAGCTGACCTCATCCCAGTTCGCCACCACGGTCGAGGCGGCTGGCCGGAGCCTCGGAACGACCGACCGGCTCTATGCTCAGGTTCGTAAGGCCTTCGAGGACGTTCCAGGGGGCTTTGCACTGCCCCGATCTGTCTGGGTCGGCAACCCGCTGCTGTGGGCCCCTGGCGCGATTCAGACCGTCACTAATCAGATCACTTCGGCGCCGGGCCTTGCCCCGCTCGTAGATCTGAAGTTGGTCGCGCTTGATCTGAACCCGCCACTTCTGCCGCCCGCACCGGGCATAGCGGGACAGCCCCAGGGCCCGAGTCTGCCCCCAGGTGTTGTCGAGGTGCCTCCGACCTGCACCCTCGCCGTGACAGCGGTCGTTGCCAACGAGGGATCCGTCGGGGTCTCACACGTTGCGCTCAAGGTAAGCGTTCGGAGCACCGCCGGTGGTGCTCCTTTCGTGGTCCGCAAGACCGTTTCGCTTGCACCCCTCTTGAGCTCGACCCTGAGCCTCTCGGTCGTGCCGGTCGTACCTGGTGAAACCTATGTGGTCTCCGCCGTACTCGACCCTCCCCCCGGCCAGATCGCATCGACCGGCGATGAGCTCGCGACCATCGAGGTGGCCCCCTTCGGGACTGCTGCCAAGAACCGGTCCTGCGCTCGCCTACGCCCCGCAGCGCCATAGGATTGGCCATGACAGTCATCTCCGGCACCGAGGAGGATCAGGGACGTGTCCGAGACAATCACGATCACTGATAATCGGACCGGGGACTCGATGGAGATTCCGATCCTCAACGGTGGGATCTCGGCCAACGAGTGGTCGAAGCTTCTGCCAGGCATCTGGTTCTACGACCCGGGGTTCATGGCGACGGCCCCCTGCGAGAGTTCAATCACGTACCTCGACGGCGAATCGGGGATCCTCAGGTACCGGGGATATCCCATCGAACAGCTTGCCGAGAGATCGACGTTCCTCGAAGTGGCCTATCTGCTGCTCAGAGGAGAGCTGCCCAACCCCGAGGAGTTCGAGGCTTGGAAACGCGAGATCACCTATCACACCTTTATCCACGAGAACGTCCGCAAGCGTTTCTTGGAGGGGTTTCACCACGATGCCCATCCGATGGGAATGTTGGTGTCGGCAGTGGCTGCGTTGTCGACGTTCTACAGCGACGCAAAGCAGATCTTCGATCGCGAGTCACGCCAGAAGCAGATCATCCGTCTGATCGCCAAGATGCCGACCCTGGCCGCAGCCGCGCATCGCTTCAGCGTCGGGATGCCATTCGTGTACCCCGACAACAGTCTCGACTTCACCTCCAACTTCTTGTCAATGATGTGGAAGGTAGCGGAACCACGTTTTGAGGCAAACCCCGTCCTGGCGCGAGCGCTAGACGTCCTCTTCATACTTCATGCCGATCACGAGCAGAACTGCTCCACGACCGCTATGAGGGTCGTCGGCTCCTCGCACGCCGATCCGTACTCTGCGACCGCCGCGGCTGCTGCCGCCCTCTACGGCCCGCGCCACGGTGGTGCCAATGAGCAAGTCATCCGGATGCTGGGTGAAATCGGCCACATCGACAATGTGCCGGCCTTCATCGAGGAGGTGAAGGGTGGAGGTGGCCGCCTCCAGGGCTTCGGTCACCGTGTCTACAAGAGCTACGACCCGAGAGCCAAGATCATCAAACGAACCGCGGACGAAGTGTTCGCCGTGACAGGGAAGAACCCGCTGCTTGACATCGCGCTCAAGCTTGAGGAGATCGCCCTCAAGGACGAGTATTTCCTGTCGCGGAAGCTTTATCCGAATGTTGATTTCTACTCGGGGCTCATCTACCAGGCGATGGGCTTTCCGCTCGAGATGTTCCCGGTGCTTTTCGCCATCCCGCGCAGTGTCGGCTGGCTCGCGCACTGGCAGGAGCTATTGGACCAAGATTCCAAGATCGCGCGTCCAAGACAGCTCTACACAGGACCTGATGCCCGAGATTACCTGGAGATAGCCAGGCGCTAACGGCCCGGGTGCTCATGGGGAGTGCGGAGCACTCTCATAAGGCCCTCTTGGACGACCGAGATCACCAGCTTGCCTGACCGGTCGAAGAACGACCCGTGAGCGAGGCCTCTCGCGCCCGTTGCCACCGGGGAGTCGGTGTCATAGAGCAACCATTCATCGGCACGGAACGGGCGGTGGAACCACATGCAGTGGTCCAAGCTGGCTCCCATGAAGCTGTTCTCTCCCCAGCGAATCCGATGAGGCCGGAGCATCGTCTCGTAGAGGGATAGGTCGGAGGCGTACGCCGCCACGCAGGCATGCAGCAAAGGGTCGTCGTTCAGCTGGCCGTCAGCCCTCAGCCAGAGGCGCTGGCTCGCCTCCACGTCGCCGTCGGGCCTGGCCCAAGGCACCGGACCGATGTAGCGCTGATCTATGGGTCGAGGGCGGTCGAACCAACCCCCCAGCTCCGCCCTCCACTTCTCCAGGCGCTCTGCCAGGGTGGGCAGACCTTCGGGGTCGGGGACCCCAGGAGGGTCGACCTGGTGTTCGGGGCCCTCCTCGCCGACGTGGAAAGAGGCCGCCAGGTTGAAGATCACCTCGCCGTGCTGGATCGCGACAACCCGGCGGGTAGTGAAAGACCGGCCGTCTCGAATCCGGTCGACCTCGTAGAGGATCGGTGCCAGGGGATCCCCGGGCCTCAAGAAATAGGCATGGAGCGAGTGGACTCCGCCGATGGGAACCGTCCTGCCGGCCGCCATCAGGCCCTGGGCGGCCACCTGGCCACCGAAGACTCGCTCGCGCTCCTCGGGTGCTTGAGCGCCCCTGAAGATGTTGACCTCGATGGGCTCGAGGTTGAGCAGGTCGACCAGCTGATCCAGGGCTTCGCTCACAGACCCATGTTTGCAGGCCCAGGGGCTTGGCGGGCCAGGGGAGGGTCTTGCGGGCCGTCTCGCGCGCTAGACGATGGGGCCTCGGCGCTGGGTAAAGTGGATGGGATGCCCGAACTGGTTGTCCGACTCCTCGTGTGGCTGACCAGCAACGAAGGCCGCAAGGTCGTCCGGTACTCGATGGTGTCGATCATCTCGACGGCCGTGTCCTTCAGCGTCCTGTTCATCGTCTACGGAGTGGCCCGTCTGTGGACTGAGGTCCCGAGCACGGTCTTCGCCAACGTGGTAGCCACCTTCCCGTCCTACTGGCTGAATCGGAACTGGGCATGGGGGAAGACAGGAAGGTCGCACCTGATCAAAGAGGTGGTCCCATTCTGGGTGATGTCGGCGTGTGGCATCGCCTTCTCCGTCGTCGGCGCCTCGATAGCTCGGGATCTCGGTACGGGTCACTCTCACCTGATTAGGACGGCTCTGGTGCTCATTGCGAACCTGGTCTCGTTCGGCATCTTCTGGGTCGCGAAGCTGGCCGTCTTCAACCGCCTGTTCCATGTTCCGAGCCCCGTGGAAGTCGAGGTGTAGGGCGCTCAGCCTCAGTCTCTGAAGTTGGAGAACTGAAGCGGGATCCCGAAGTCTCCGTCCTTGCAGGCGGCGATGACGGCCTGGAGATCGTCGCGTTTCTTGCCTGTGACCCGGAGCTGCGCTCCTTGTGTCTGGGAGTTGACGCTTTTGAGACCCAGAGCTTTGATGAACTTGTTGATCTCCCTCGCGTGATCACCGTCGATTCCTGCGCGGATGGCGATGCGCTGGCGGGCCGCGCCGTGAGAGGCCTCCTCCACCTTGCCGGGGTCGAGGGTCTTGAGCGAAACCTGGCGTCTGACCATCTTTTCCTCGAGGACCTGACGCAGCGCGCGGAGCCTGTCTTCGGTAGAGGAACGCAGGACCAGCTCCTTTTCTGAGAACTCCACTGTCGAGTCTGTGTTCTTGAAATCAAAGCGTGTCGAAGCCTCTCGGTTTGCCTGGTCGACCGCATTGCGTACCTCTTGGAGATCGACCTCCGAGACGATGTCGAACGTTGGCATCACCGGATCGTACTGTGTGGAAGTCTGGTCAGAGGTAGTCCAGCGTCTGGACGCCACCAGCGGCTCTCCTGCAGAGATCCGACCACAGCTTCCTGTTGAGTCACGTCAAACTGTTCGGGCTTTGGAGGTCCCCGGTGATTGAACGCGCGCTTGCTCCGTTCGCTTCGGGCAGCGGTAGCACTTGTGGCGGACCTGTTCGCATTTGGCCCTTGATTGAGTAGCCTCGCGGCGGGTCGGTGTCCGAGTGGCCAAAGGAAGCAGACTGTAAATCTGCCGGCACAGCCTACGGGGGTTCGAATCCCTCCCGGCCCACTTCGAGGAAGACAGATCTCCGTATTTGAACTGTCTCCGTCAACAGCCGAGCGCGTAGCTGACCGCTGCGCACACCTTGCGCATGACGCCCTCCCCGACGCGCCCGATGGGACCGGAGAGGGACGCCTGGGCGATGGTGTGAAGCCCGTCGCAGTTGATCACTGACGGCCGGGCGAGACCGACCTCGACGTGGTCGATGTCGACTTCTGCAGTGAGGCCCCGGACCGTGGTGGTGATCTCGGCGACCGTGACCAGGCTGCGAGCGTCCAGCACCTCGGATCGGGTGAGCAGTAGGACGGGATGCCTCTTGTTACCGACCTCAGCGAGCCACAGCTCGCCGCGTCTCATGGCTCGCCCCATGCTTCAGCGTCGGTCCAGGAAGGATCTACGTGTTCGGGATGTCGCAGGTACGCCTCCCGGTCTGCTCGCGCGAGGGCGGCTCGTACGGCATCGGCGACTCCTTGGCGAGCAGCGGCCGAGATGTTGACGCCGAGCTCACGGGCGCGCTCTGCCAACTCCTCGTCGAGCGTGAACGTCGTCCTGGGCGACGGCATCCGGATATGCTATCACATGCTGATAGCACCAGCAGCCAGCGCGATGGCGCTCCCGTCAGCTTCTATGGCAGCGCGCACGAGGGCCCGGACACGGTTCCGCACATCATCACTGTTCGAATAGGAGTGCCTACGGCCCACCAAATGGTCGTCTTCGAGTGGTATGAAGAAGGGGGCCTCCTCCGGTAGCAGCGCTGGTCGCTCCTTGCGGAGCACTGGGCTACACGATCGACACGAAGCGTGGTAAGGGATCCCACGCCGTCGCGCCCTCCGGCACGGAGCGCCGACGATCACGGATCCCAAAGGTCTTTGGCGTGCGGATTGCCACCGGTATCCTGACCACCCTGGAAGAGGTGTTTGAACGAGATG
>JBOGFX010000257.1:0-24056 GCA_050743805.1 Acidimicrobiales bacterium | reverse complement strand
GCATCTACCTGAACGCGCAGGTCCGTCGCATCGGAGTGAGCCATCTGAAGGCCGCCCCGAAGAAGGGACCCGACCTCGGCACCGAGAACATCCTCATGGTGGGCTCCACGTCGCGTTGCGCTCTCAAGGTCCAGAATGCCCTCTACGGGCTGTGCTCGCAGGGAGTCACCGGGATCAACAGCGACGTGATCATGATCCTTCACCTTGACCCCGCGCACAGGTCGGTGGCGGTGTTGTCGATACCAAGAGACCTTTTCGTCCCCAATGCGAGGGCGACTGGAGCCAACAAGATCGACGCAGCCCTGGTGGAGGGGCCGAGTCAGCTGGTGGCGGCTATCGAAGAGGACTTCGGGATCCCTATCCAGCACTACGTGGAGCTCAACTTCGATACCTTCGCCAGCGTCGTAGACGCTCTCGGGGGAGTCAACATGTACTTCCCCGAGCCTGTCTACGACGCTTACTCTCACCTCAACATCCAGACCACCGGCTGCCTCCACCTTGATGGCTTCCAAGCGTTGGAAGTGGTCCGTGCCCGGCACCTTCAGTACAAGGGCCCGGGGGTCACGTCGACCGATCCCGCATACTGGCCCCAAGAGACCGAAAGCGACCTCGCGAGGATCCGCCGGGACCACGAGTTCTTGAGGGTTCTTGCCTCCGCGGTGGCGGCTCGGGGGCTCGGCAACCCGATGACGGACGCGCGCATCGTCTCGAGCATCGCTCCCGACCTCACAGTTGACAGCGCGTTCGGGACCAGTCACATGGTGAACGAGATCCTCAGCTATCACGGCATCAACCCGTTCAACGCACCCGAGGTCACGGTGCCGGTGATGGTGAGCGAAGTAGACGAGTACCTCTACAAGGGGGGCGCGTACGGCAACGTCGAGTTTCCGATCGATCCACAGGATTCGCAGGTTATCGACGGCTTCCTCGGAGCCAGCCATTCGACCAACACCCTGACAGGAGACCCCCTCCCCAACCCCGCGTCGGTGAGCGTCTCGATACTGGACGGTTCGGGCGACTATTCCGACGGGCAAACCGCCGCGAGCGGGCTCAAAGCGTTGGGATTCAACGTCACCGGCGTCAGTGAGACATCGATGGTCGGCGAGCAAGCCGAGACCGTGGTCGAGTACTCGGCCGACACCCCCACAGAGGAAGCCGCCGCCCAGGCCGTGGCTAGCTCCTTGTCCGGGCAGGTCGTCATGGCACTGGAGCCGGCCGCGGGCTCTGGGGCCCAGGTGACGGTCGTGACAGGGACCAACTTCTCGGTGAACCCCCCTGCGCCCCCACCCTCGACGACGACCACCACCCATCTCGAAAAGACCCAGACCTTGAGGTCGCAGAAGAAACACCGCAGTACGCCGACGACGACACAACCTGTACCGAGCACCACGACTACGACGGTTCCCCAGGTGGCGGGCTTCGGGCCGCCCTCAGCGGCGGTCCAGTCGCTCGCACCTTGGGATCCCCGCTCTTGCACGGCGACCGGGGGGCCCGGGCCCTGAGGGCCGGGCCCAACCGCTGCTTTGGGCCACTCGCACGCTCACAACGCGCACCTCGAACCCCCTGGTAGGGCCGCGCGCACGAAGCAGGACACGTCCCGGGTGCCTTGGAAGCGAGGCCGTGCGATGCCGGAGGTCCCAACTGCGGCGAGGTGCTGACCGTTACGCTTCGTTGTGTCCTTTGGACGAGTCGCGCGAGGCGGTGGCTGGACGGTGCTCGCGTTTGGCGTGCTCGTGCTCCTCTTCGTGGTCTACCAACTCTGGGGCACCGGCATCGCCACCCGGCTCCACCAAGAAGCCCTGCGCACCCAGTTCCAGCATGAGCTGGCGATCGCACGGAGCCACCATCACGAGGTGAAGCCAACGGCGACCACAACGCCCACCACACAACCCTTGAGTGGCGCAGTCCCTGCCAACTACGGAGGCTCTCTCACCGATGGACAGCCCGTGGGCACGATCATCATCCCAAAGATCGGAGTCGACTACGTGGTGGTACAGGGCACGGATGAAGCCGACCTGCAGCTCGGGCCGGGTCACTACAAGAACACCTCCCTTCCCGGCCAGCCCGGCAACGCGGGGATCGCGGGGCACCGCACCACCTACCTCCACCCCTTCTACAACCTGAACGAGCTTGCAATTGGCGACCCGATCTATGTGACAACCGTTCAGGGGCGCTTCGAGTACAACGTGAGCAATATCCAAGTCGTCGACCCCTCTGACGTGACGGTCTTGGACTCCACATCCGTGCCGACACTCACGCTCACCACCTGCAATCCCCGTTACAGCGCCGCGCAGCGGCTCGTGGTGCAGGCGACGCTTTTCTCCCCGCCGGTCACTGTCGCAACCACGACCACGACCACGCCCGCGATCACTCCCCCGCCGGTCTCGGAGGCACTGGCTGGCGACAGCGGATCAGGCTGGGGGGCAGCCGGTTGGGGGGTCTTGGCACTGGCCGTGTTCGCCGCATTATGGGTCCTGCTTCGAGGACGGCGGTGGTCCACCAAGTTGGCAGTGGGCAGCGTGGGAGCTTGCGGCCTGCTGGTCTTGCTCTACTTCTTTTTCCAGAGCATCTCGCCACTGCTGCCCGCGAGCTTCTGACCCTCGACACCCGAGGCGGCTCTCATCTCGCTCGCGTCCGAACTTGCCGCGGCCGTGCCCCAGTACGATGGGATCCCTGTGCTGTGGCCGACGACGCGTGGGTCAACCGGCGAGATGGCCCTTTAGCTCCCCCAGGATCGGGACCGGACCGGGATCTATTCCCTCCTTGCGCGCAAGATGCAACGAGAGGAAGTCGCCAACGAGCACGAGATCGAAAAAGCGGGCGATCGCCGATGACCCTTCGGCCCATACCGAGATCACGTCTGCCACCACCTCCTCCAGCATCTCGCCGACCCACCTGAAACGTCGTTTCACTTGGGGGTGCTCATCGTCGGTACGCAAATCGAGAACCGTCAAGATCTGACGGGTTACGTCCCCGTTCTGGGCCCAGCCGGCAATCTCGTTGTGCGACAACTCGGGCTGCGCGGACCACACAGCAGGAGCCTTCGCATTCTCGTTGACCTGAGTCTTCCAACGCGATGCCGCGACCGAGCTGAGACCCTGGGCACCATGGAACAAAGGGATCGTCCGCCCTATGCGCTCCGCCAGCTCCTCGGACAAACTGAGCGGCTGGACCAATCGGTCCCGTCGCGCCTGCAATCCCGCGATCGAGCCCTCGAGCGCATCGATGACCCCCTCCAAAAGACCAAGGCGCTCGGCTATGACAAGAGGAGGAACCGACAGCGAGCCGATCGCCGCCCGAGGTGCGCTCAGTGGTGGTGGCACATCAACGATGAGCGCGTCATGGTCGCCCGCCATCGCGGCAAGCCTGCCCCCGCTCGTGATCGCGACGAGCGGAGCGCCTCTCGTGATTGCTTCGCCCGTCGCCTCCAGGGTCTCTTCGGTGTCCCCTGAGCACGAAACCGCAAAGACGAGCGTGCTCTTGGTGACCCACGCGGGCAACTCGTAGGACTTTACGGCGACGATCGGCACTCGCGATGCGTGAGCGCCCGCCGCAGCAAGGACGTCGCCGGCGATGCCGCTGCCACCCATGCCCAACACGGCTACAGAGGTGATCCCGTCTCCATGTGGTAAGCCCGAGGTGGTCCGCGTGTTGCCAAGCGCTCGCTCGATCTGCTCAGGAAGCCCGGCCGTGAGCGCCCACATCCCGAGCGAGTCGATCTCCAAGGGAGACCCAGACCGAACGTCGCTCTCATCCACCTTCCTCACCCGCTCTTCTCAGGCCTTCCGGTCTCCACGGCGCCTCCAGCCGCGGCCTTGGCTGTGAGCCGCTCATGCTCGGCATCGTCGACGTCGGTCGCCTCATCTATCAACATCACCGGGATCTCGTCGACGACTTTGTACGCACGTCGCAGGCGCTGGTTGTAGAGGAGGTCCTCATCTTGGAAGTAGAGGAGTGGACCCTTGTCCTGCGGACAGGCCAGCACCTCGATCAACAGGGGATCAAGCGACATCTTCTTCTCCCAGGTGTCAGATTCTCAGCCACCCAGTTCACGTACGAGGGACACCAGTTCCTCTGTGTGCTGAGTGCAGCTGTCTTGGTCCGGCGCCTCCACGTTCAACCGCAGGAGCGGTTCGGTATTGGACGGACGCACGTTGTACCACCAATCCCCATAGTCCACCGTCAATCCGTCAAGCGTGTCCACCGAAGCGTCAGGGCCAACTCTCTCGGCCATGGTCTTCATCACCGTCTCGGGGCTCTTCACCTTGGTGTTGATCTCTCCAGAATCCACGTAGCGGCGAAACGGCTCCAGGAGCCTCGAGAGGGGCTCGTTTGCAGAGCTCAGCAGCTCCAGCACGATCATGGCCGCGATGATCCCTGAATCCGCCCGGTAGTTGTCCGCGAAGTAGTAATGGCCGGAATGCTCCCCACCGAAGACCGCACCGGTCTGAGCCATCGTCTCTTTGATGAACGAGTGCCCCACGCGCGTGCGCACGCCCCTGCCGCCACGCTCTTCGATGACCTCTCGCACCACCTTGGAACAGATGAGGTTGTAGAGGACGGTCGCTCCGGGTTGCTTGTCCAACATGGAGGAGGCGACGAGCGCCGTGGTGAGCGAGCCAGAGACAGGATTGGCTTGCTCATCGACCAGGAAGACGCGGTCGGCGTCCCCGTCAAACGCGAGGCCCACGTCGGCTCCCGTCTCGATGACCGCCCTCTTGAGATCGGCGAGGTTCTCTTCTTGTATCGGATCCGCAGGATGGTTAGGGAACGTCCCGTCGAGCTCGCCAAAGAGGACGGTTAGCTGGAAGGGGAGCTTCTCGAACACCAGAGGGACGACGAGCCCACCCATTCCGTTGGCCGTGTCCGCAACCACCCGCAGGGGCGCCAAGGAACCCACGTCGACGAACGACCGGACGTGATCGGCGTACTGGCCCAGCAGGTCCGCGGTGTCAATGGGAGCCTCATCGCCCGATGCCGGAGGGTCCCCCAGGTACTCCATGGTCATCCGCTGGATATCGCCCAGCCCGGTGTCGCTCCCAATGGGCCGAGCTCCGGCCTGGCAAAGCTTGATGCCGTTGTAACTGGCCGGGTTGTGCGAGGCGGTGAACATGGCCCCCGGCGCGTCGAGGACACCGGCGGCAAAGTAAAGGAAGTCGGTCGAGGCCATGCCCAGATCGGTGACCCTTGTCCCGACCCTACGGGCGCCCTCGGCAAAGGCTCGGGAAAGCTCAACGCCCGAGGGGCGCATGTCACGCACGACGAGCAGCCGTTCGGCCTGGCAGAAGCGGGCCGTCGCGGCCCCGATCGCCCTGCACAGATCAGCGTCCAGCTGGTCCGGTACCGTCCCGCGGACGTCATAAGCCTTGAAGACGTCTCCTGGCTCTGCCATGTCCACTCGAGGATAATCGGGCGAGCCCGCAGACCTGTTGCCGTGGCCAAGGCCACGCACCCAATAGCACGACGGGCCCCTTAGGCTCGGGGTCATGTGTCGAAACATCACCATCCTGCGGAGCCTCGAGCCCCCGGCGACTGACGAAGAGATAACCGCTGCGGCCCGTCAGTTCGTGCGCAAGGTCAGCGGCATGACGAGCGTGACCGCCAACAACCACGCGGCTATCGACAAGGCCACCAGAGCCATCGCAGTGGCGACCAGCGAGCTCCTGACCTCGCTCCCCGCCCGTCGACAGCCTCCCTCGACGCTTCCCCCGTTGCGACGATTGACGGTGACCTCTGATCGATGAGCTCAGTATGGCGGTTGCTACATTGAACGAGAGATTGCGACACGTGACGCCAGGTTGCCGCTACCGTGCAACCATGCTCGATCCAACTGTCAAACGACTCGCGAGCGGCACGAACTTTGCCGCCCTCACAACCTTGTTTGCCGACGGACGACCCCATACAAACATCATGTGGATCGACGCCGACGAGGACCATGTGATCTTCAATACCGAGATACACCGCCAGAAGTACAAGAACCTGAAACGTGACCCACGGGTCACTATCGCAATCGTTGATTCCGGGAACCCCTACCACTACGCCGAGGTGCGAGGCCGCGTCGTGGACGAGGTTCGAGGGGACGAGGCCCGCGAGCACATCGACAAGCTTTCCGAGAAGTACACGAGCGGTCCCTACAGGGCGAGCATCCACAGCGAGAGGGTCATCATCAAGGTCGAACCCGACTACGAGCGCCATCAATAGCAACTTCAAGAGCGTCCAAGGCACGTTCGGGCGCGCCGAGAGGTCCTAGAGGCCCGGGCCGTCCCCACCGAACGCCCGCGCCTGCATGAACGTGCTCGCCGATCCCACATTTCCGAGATCATGCTGCGTTAGCGGTCCTCGTCGTCGGCTCGGCGGGGATGGGCGTCAACTCGCTGCTTGCCTCGGCGTTCGCGGCAGGGTGCTGTCCAACCACCAGCCGACGGATGCTGTCCCAACCACAAGCCCTTCGCTCCGAACCCGAGGGGGCTCTGGCGACCCCACTCCACGCAGCGCGCACCTCTTCGCCCAACTGCCCGCCGCGGTGCTGTCACCCATGACCATCGACTTCCAGCTCACAGTGGTTGAGAGGCGACATCGACTAGGCGATCGTGTTCACATCGCTCAAAGGACCCTTTTTTTGCGTCCCGCACTCGCAATGCATCTCAGCGGGGTCGGGCCGTCAAGTGTCTGACCAGTAGGACCCTTCTAGATGAAGGGCCCTGCTTTGGGATCCGGCGTCGCTGCGCTCTGAGATGCGTGCAGCCCGGCGCCCCACGTCGGGCTGGTGGCCACCCATCGGCGCCGATATCTCGAGATGAACGCAGCACCCAAGATGATCAACAGAGCAATCCCGCTCAGAACGAGGCCCAGGCGGCCGGGAGCCCCCTCGCCGTAGGTGAGGGTTACCCGCTTCGCGGTCGGGACGACCACCATCAGGTTGGGTGTCACCCGGTATGGGCCTGATGCACCTTGGGCGCTCCAGTTCGGGAAGTAAGAGGTCTTGACGAGCACCGGTGAGCCGGTCCGGGCCACATCGAAAGAGATGCTCGAGTCGGTCTCCACCACACGGCTGACCTTGGCTGGCACGACCGGAACCTCGGGTGGCGCCTCGCCACTACCCACCCGAGGCCAGCTCTTGGGCCCCGCGGCGGCGAGTTCGACGGACCAGCGGTTCGGATCGTCGTACCAGCTGTTCGCTGTCGGCAACCAGCTCGTCTGGGTTTGACCCACGTCATTTAGCACCGCAGGTAGCTCGCTCAAGGAGCTGACCAGGCTGGATCCATTGATTTGAAAGACATCCCAAGTGGTGTGCAGGAGTTGGCCATCGAAGGCCGACTGCCAGGGCCCCGTCTCAGCTACCAGGCGCAGCGAGGGGTCGGCCTCTGCGGATTGGACAACCTGGGGACTGAAGGCCATGAGGTAGCGGACCCCCAGGAGCTTCAAATGTTCGATGCCGAGCGGCACATCGAGCGGTCCGTACGGAAGGCCGACCATCGGCTCCGACGGCGAGACCGACAGTTCGGCCTGGTTCAAGAAGTGGTACGGCGTGGTAGCGGATGACTCGAACAGCAGCCCCTCCATCGAGTCGATGCAGCCACCGGTGAAATATGGCAGGTCCATGAGGGCCTCGGGAGTTCCGAAGCGGTTCTCGTTCGCGTCGTACTCCCACATGGCCCGGCCGCACCCGTGCTCCCTGCCCACCTTGGTCATCGTCGACATGAGGGCCGCGAACTCGCCATAGGCGGGCTTGGACTCGTATCCGCTGTAGTTCCAATCCGACCAAGTGGTCACCTGATTCGCGCCTGGATGCACCGGCAGTGCGTCTGCGGGCAAGACGAGGGGCGGCACCACCGCGATCAAGGCCGCGATTAGGACCGCGAGGGGGGCGAAGACCGTCCCAGGGCCGAACCGATGCACTCCAATGGATCGAGCCTGTGCGGCGAGGGCTGGATCCCTCTGCGCCCACCTGGGCGAGCGTGATGCTAACGCGATGCCCCTGGCGACAGTCCCGACAAACCAACCCGCGATGAGGTACACGCAGAGGAACCACAACGGGAGCAGCCTCACGTTGTACAGAGCCCCCTGGGGGTCGAAGGCGAGGCCGATCGCGCTCAAGGCGCCCAAGGCCGACAAGAGGAGTCCGAAGCGGCTCCTTTTGCCGACCGCCATTCCGACCCCGAGGCCAGCGAGAACGAGAGCCCAAATATCAGCGTGCGGTGCAAGAAGCGTCGAGAAGTCGCTCAGGTTCAAGTAGCCCATCTGTGTCGAGTACTCACGGTCGACGAGAAAAGGGATCCACCACCAGGAGCACAGCGCCAGACCGAGGCCAACGGTCGAGAGACCCCACCAGATGCGTGCCCGGAGCGGCCGGGGCTCTGTTGACAATGAATCGTCTTTGACCCTCGTCCCGAAGAGCTCCATCGAAACGAGCACCGCCGCACCGACGAGAGCGAGGGCCGCTGGAACGATGTGACTCAGCACGCACGCGCCAAGCACGATCGCGCTCCAGCCCCTGCCCCGGCCGGTGCGCAAACCCCTCGCGAACAGGCCCAGGAACAGCACCGCCAGGGAGATGCTGAACGAGTACGCATACTCCCCGGCCAGGGTGGAGAACAGGTTCCCCCCATAGATGGTCCACGTGTAGTCGAACAGGAACGGAAGCGTCGCCGCGGCGAGCGCAGCCGGAAGAGGGGGCTTGAGACCAAACAGGCGTCCGCATGCCCAGGCGCAAGCCGGCAAGAGCACAGAGCCGAGCACGGTCATCAACTTGAAGGCCACGCCGTAGGGGATGACATAGCTCGCAAGCGCCGCCAACAGGTCGGGAAGCACGAAGTAATAGGTGTAGATCGGATAGCCGTCGTACCAACCTGGATCCCAGCCGGTGAGACGACCGTGAGAGAGAAGCTGTGCCCGCAGGTATGCCGGCATGATGAGGTGCGCACCGGTGTCACCACCGGTGGTGGTCGTGTTGGTGAGCAGCAGGCTGGGGTGGAGCTGCCAGAGGGTGACAGCGACAACTGCTAACACGCACAAAAGGGTGCAGGCCCCTGGCACGATGCGCGGCGACCCCAGGCCCGACGCGTCGCCGGTTCGGTCGGACCGGCCCCTTCGTACCACGACGCCGGCGAATCTCCTCAATGCAGGATCACCGACCGGCTGGAGAGGATCGCGAGCACGGCGACAAGGTTGAAGGTCCCATGCGCCACCATGTTCATGCCCAGACGACCGGTCTTGAGCGCGACCACGGCCAGTATGCACCCGAAGAGCGCCAGGCCCGCCAACTGCTCGAGCTCGAAGTGAGCGAGGCCGAAGATGATTCCGTCGAGGACGACGGGGATCAAGACCGTCGGCAGCAACAGTCGCCGAGAACGGTGCTGCCAAGCGCCGGTGACCGCAAGGAACCCGCGCAACAAAAGGCCACGGAAGAACAGCTCCTCAAAGAAAGGGGCGCCAACCACGGTCAGGATCGCGATCACCGCGAAAGCCCCGCCATGAGCTCCCCCCGTGAGCTTCGTGGTCGGAGCATCGAAGTTGTGCAGATGCGATATGAACGGCAGGTACAGGACGGTGACCAGGAACTGGCCGACGATACCGATCGGCACCCCAACCACGTCGATCGGCCGGAACGCGATGCCGAGGTCCGCTGCCAAGCGCCGGGTCCCTCGGGCCAGGCTGGCCAGCAGGGGGCCGACAAAGAACCCGACCCACAGGCCGACCAGGCTCGAGGCCACGTACCACGCGGGGGGAGCCGCAAGGTGGGTGATCGAACTCAACCTGGCGGTGTTCCCCGTGACCTGGGCTGCGAGGCCGATCACCAACAGGGCGACGACCTGGCCCACGATGAAGCCGAGCACCGCGAACACGATCCATGCGAGGCCGCTGCGGGCGGTGGGCGGGCCCGAGCTCGGCGGGCGCCAGGGCGCCGGGTGGGTGCGCTCGCCGGGTAGAGCCCCGTAGGGCCCGGGCCGCCCGGGAGGATCACCTCCGGGTGCTAGGGGCCCGTGTGCCATCTGGTCGCCGGAGGGCACACGGGCAACGATACCGCCGGGGTCAGGATCCCTTCGGGGCAGGGGACTTTGCACCCCCAACGGGCATTCCGGTGCCACCGAGCCAATCTTCCAGGGCCTGCGGGGCTTTGCGGTACCTGGCAGCACGACGTGGCGCCTAGCATGGTGTGGTGAGCCCGCCACGGCCGGACCGGCCGTTCAATCGCCCTGACCGGCCCTTGAATCGCGGGATGGGGCCCAACAACGGGCGTGGCACGGGCCCCCACAGCGGAGGCCCACCGAACCAAGGACCCGGCGGCGGAGGCGGAGACCAGAGCTGGAGGTGGATCTGGTCCGTCCTCATCATCGCCGTGCTCGCTGTCCTGATCGTACCGTCCCTGCTGCCGCACTCCCAGGCGCAGTCGGTCACCTACTCGCACTACCTGGGTCAGGTGCACAGCAAGCAGGTCTCCAGCGCCACGATCAACAACTCGACCGGGGTGATCAACTCGTCGCTCAAGGACGGGATCAAAGAGACGACCCAGGGCCCGAACCCCTACAGCCAGACCGACGTGAACACGATGCGCAAGGACGGAGTGAGCGTCGACTTCGAGCAGCCATCGTCGAGCATCTTGGGAGAGATCGCGCCCTATCTGGTCGTGGTGCTCCTGTTCGTTTTGATGTTCTGGTTCGTGAGCCGTCAGGCCCGCGGGCAGATGTCAGGGATCATGTCCATCGGCCGCTCCCGGGCACGTATGTACAGCTCCGAGCGGCCCTCGACGACCTTCGAGGACGTGGCCGGCTACAACGGGGTCAAACAGGAGATATCAGAGGTCGTCGACTTCTTGAAGACACCGGGTCGCTTCAGGGAGATCGGAGCCAAGATCCCCAAGGGAGTCCTCTTGGTCGGCCCCCCCGGCACGGGCAAGACGCTGCTGGCCAGGGCTGTCGCGGGCGAGGCCGGGGTGCCATTCCTTTCGGTCAGCGGATCGGACTTCATGGAGATGTTCGTCGGCGTGGGAGCGTCACGGGTCCGTGACCTCTTTCAGACGGCCCGCAAGCAGGCGCCGGCAATCGTCTTCGTGGACGAGATCGACTCGATAGGCCGCAAGCGTGGGGCGGGCCTGGGCGGGGGCCACGACGAACGTGAACAGACGCTCAACCAGATGCTCTCCGAGATGGACGGGTTCGACCCCGCCGAGGGCGTCGTGATGATGGCGGCGACCAACAGGCCCGACATCTTGGACCCGGCCCTTCTGCGCCCTGGTCGCTTCGACCGCCAGATCGTCGTACCTCTACCGGACTTGGACGAGCGGCTTCCGATCCTCGAGGTCCACTGCCGAGACAAGCGCATGGGACCCGACGTGGACCTCGAGATCGTGGCACGTGGCACCCCAGGCATGAGCGGTGCCGACCTTGCAAACCTGGTCAACGAGTCGGCCCTGCACGCAGTCCGCAGAGGGAGCGCCACCATTGCCATGGCCGACTTCGAGTCCGCACGTGACAGGGTGTTGATGGGCCAGCGCCGCGAAAGCCTCGTCTTGTCGGGTGAGGAAAAGGAGCGCGTCGCATACCACGAGGGCGGTCACGCGGTTCTCGCGTATGTCTTGGAGAACGCTGACCCGGTGCACAAGGTCACCATCCTCCCCACGGGAATGGCACTTGGCGTGACCCAACAGCTGCCGATGGAGGAACGCCATATCCATCCGCGCAGTCACATCGAAGACGCCCTATGCGTGCGGATGGGTGGTCGTGCCGCAGAGCTTCTCGTGTACGGCGACCTCTCGACCGGTGCCGCCAACGACCTCGTGGGCAACACCGAGCTGGCCCGAAAGATGGTGCGTGAGTGGGGCATGAGCGAAGACATCGGCCCCATGGCTTGGGGGTCCCAAGGGCAGGTGTTCTTGGGCGAGGACCTGATGCACACCAGGGACTACTCCGAGCACACGGGCCAGATCATCGACGACGAGGTCGAGAAGATCCTGCGCGGCCAAGAGGAGCGAGCGCTTGAGACCCTCGCCCGCCACCGAGGCGGCCTCGACGCCCTTGCCAAGGCGTTGCTCGCGCAGGAGACGATCGATGGATCGGTCGTGGGCGAACTGGTCGATCAGGCCTTCGGACAGCCGGTGCACCAGCACGGAAAGAAGTCCACACCCAAGTTCAACGGACACGAGTCACGCGGCATCGACAAGGAGCCGGTGGTCGACCCGACGCCGGCGGCCCATCCTT
Source organism: Acidimicrobiales bacterium (assembly GCA_050743805.1). GTDB lineage: Bacteria > Actinomycetota > Acidimicrobiia > Acidimicrobiales > RAAP-2 > Palsa-461. The sequence goes on along the minus strand of JBOGFX010000257.1, from coordinate 11,859 downwards.
CGACCCCCGTTGCGAGCGGCCCCGGTCGGTCGCCGGGCACCACCCCGTCAGGCTGGCCCGCTCCACAGTGGCCGCCCCCGCACTGGACTCCCCCGCCGTCGCCCAAACAGCCCTAGTCCCGCATCCGCCGGCGCTCACCAACGCCGGCATCCACGCACCGACGTAAGTGCCCAAACGCTGACGGCCGGGCTCGGGAGCGCTGCGGCTCAGAGAGCGAAACCGGAGGAGCGGGGGCTCCGCGACGATGCTCGAAGCCCTCCTCTGACGAGCGGCCCAGACTGGCGACGCCCGCACGATGCGGTGGTTGCGTAGCTTTCGCGCCTGGGTCAATGCGCCCCTCCCCTTATGGTCACTCGGGGAGTGGAATCGCCGGCTTCACGAACTCCTCACACATCCATATAGTCCAGGCAAAACCTGGCTGCCAGGCTTCTCGGATGATGCTTCAGGCACCCAGACAACGTGACTGGACCAAACCCGTATCGAGCTGCGCAGCGGTGCTGCTCTGTGTGGCTGGGGCAGTGCACTTCGCGGTGGCTCAGATGCACTTCGACGAGTGGTGGCTCTTCGGCGCGTTCATGGTCGCCTCGGGCACCCTTCAGCTGCTTGGCGCCCTGGCGTTCGCCGCCGGGTATGGGCAGAAGATCGCAACGGCCGTCGCATGGGGGAGTCTCGCCATCGTGGTGCTGTGGACGATGACCCGCACCACCGGCCTTCCCATCGGTCCTGGATCGGGGACCCCCGAAGCCACATCGTGGATCGACATCCTCGCCACCACGGCGGAGATGGCAACGGCGGTCGTTTGCTTCGCGGGCTTCGGGACCCAGGATCGTGACATTCCCCCGCGACTCGAGGTCTCGGAAAGGTCGCGAATCGGCCGATCCCCGAGCCGGGTCCAAGAACCGGTCTCCCCGCTCTGGGGTGGCGGTCCGGCTGCACCTGACAACCAGCCAACCAACCGGGAGGTCGAAGAATGCGTAACGGTCTGATTGCGTCGGGGCTCGTCGCGCTCGCTGCAGCGATCAGCGTGCCGGCGGTCCAGCTCGCCTCGGGTCCGGCCACGGCGCAGACCGGCCGCCCTGTCGAAACGGGGCCTGCTTCAATGCAGCGGTCCGGCCTGGAGCAACCAAGCGCCACGCAGATGCCACAGACGGAGGGCCAACTCGGATCTGGTGGCCAGTCCGCTGTCCAGGGCACCGGCGCAAAGACAAACAGGGGTTTCTTCCGGTCTTCGTGCGATTACTCGCACACAGCCAACGACGACCCCATCCTCATGCCGGGGATGTCGGGCATGTCCATGGAGCACGACTTCTTCGCCAACACGACGACAGATGCGAGCTCGACCGCGCAGAGCCTGCTGCAGGCGGGGACGACCAGCTGCCTCAGCTCCGAGGACACCGCCGCCTACTGGGTGCCAGTCCTCTACCAAAACGGCACCCCGGTGACTCCCAAGAGGCTGCTCGCCTACTACCAGGTCGGAAGGGACACCAATCCCTCCCAGATCCAGGCGATGCCCTTCGGGCTCGAGATGATCGCAGGCAACGAGAACGGAAGCTCGCCACCACCGCTTGACGTGGTGTCGTGGAGCTGCGGCGTGGACGAACAGACCCAGGAGCCGGTCATCGCGCCCACCGACGTCCCTCCGGTGAACTGTCCTGCCGGATACACGGTGCATCTGGCGATCCACTTCCCCAACTGTTTTGACGGCGCCGACCTGAACGGTGCGTCACAGACCAACGTCACCTACTCAGAACCCAAGGTCGGCTGCCCAGACGGCTACCCAGTCGAGATCCCACAGTTGACCGTCCATGTGGACTACCCGATCAGCTCGGGTACCGGGATCACCCTGTCGAGCGCGCCTGGGGTGACCGCGTCGGTCAATACCGCTCATGCCGACTTCATCAACGCGTGGCACGAAGCCTTCCTGACCCAGATGGTCGACGAGTGCATACACGGGGATCTGCGCTGCGGAACCATCGGGCCCAACAACACGCCGCTGTTCAATGTGCCCGAACGGGTCAATGTGCCCGAACGGGCTCAGGCACACGAGCAGGGCCACGGCTCCATGGTGCCCGGCGCAGGGGCTCGGGCAGCAACGGGGGACCGGGAGGCTAACCGGGGCCTCGCGATACAGCGCGACGTGTCAACCACCTAGGAGACGGCTTTGGCAAGCCATGCAACCCTGGGCCACCTCGACGCGCCGCTGCGTCGGTCTCATTGCACCGGGGCCCCCGCCAGCGAGACCACCCCGGGGGACGCGCTCGGACCGAGGTCTTCTAAGACCGACACTGGTCCGTCGGCTGAGATGACCAGCGGACGCTGAGCTGCCTGTGAGCTGAAGGGCCCCACCACGACCGAAGAGCGCGCCCGAACCTGCAATGTTGCAAGCACGGAACGTTGCAATCTGTCCACGCTGTAGATGACGACCCTTCGGCCTTCGGAGGTCCAGTTGACCAAGTCCAACGAGCGCGTGGCGGCGGCGTTCACGCTACCGGCCACCAGCGCCGAGGCGCCGGGGAGGACCCGCATATCGCTACTGGAGTACGGAGCTTCAACCGACAGCGCGTCCAGACCTCCGAACTGCGGGGAGCCCAGGGCGCTCGGCGCCAAGACGCTTCGTCCCACAACCACGCCCGGGCCGACAAGCACCTTCACCGATGCGAGGAAGGTCGTCCCCTGAGGCACCCGTGTCTGGGCGTTCGTGTCGAAGGTCCAGGTGGTCGCGGGCCCGAGGCTCCTCACGAACCGTCCGGGCGGCGAGGTGGAAGGTTCGGCTATGACACCGGTGCTCGACGCTCGGTCGCCTCGGGGGGTCACCTCGGTCGTCTGCACCTCGAGCTCGACCCGGTCGGTGCTGTCGGTGGGATTGAAGATGGCTATCGACGTGTCCCCGCCCGGCAGGTCGACCGTTCGCGGGAGGACCCACTCGGCGGCCGGCTCGGGATAGCCCATGGCCAGAGCAAGACCCCTAGCGCCCGGAGAAGAATCGCTCTGGAGCTCAGCGGCAACGACGGCCCCGATGCGCGCCACCACGATCGAGGACACCGAGACCGCGTCCTGCACATAGGAGTCCAGGTGCTCGGTCACGAGGGCACCCGGGGCGACCACGATGCCTTCGAAGGGCTGCGGCTGCGAGGACCCCGAACGCGTGACAAACGTGGTGTCGACCACGGCTTCGGTCGCGGTCGGATTGAACAATGAGAGCGTGAGGGTGTCCCCCGGGCTGGTCGCGCCCGAAGCGAAGTACCAGGTTGGCGAGGTCGAGCGAGAGCAAGGGGAGACCGACCAGCCGAGCGGGCCGGTGACCGACTGGCTGACCAGGACCCCTCCCCCGTCGAGGTCGACAACTTCGGCCGTCCCGCCACTCCCCACGAGCGTGCCGGGGGTCTCGGAGACCTCGCCGCCGGCGGGGACCTCGAGAGACCTGCTCCGGGTCTCCCCGCCGTCGGAAACGACCTCCAAGGTCCCAGAGACACGATGAGACGTCGTGTTGAACAGAGAGAGCGTGCTCTCGGCGCCCGATCCTGCGGCCGCGGTTCCTCCGGCGCAATACCAGGCCGAAGACTCGACGAAGGGCTCGGAAACCGAGGCCAGCGCGGTCCGCGCGGCGGAGGCGGCCGGAGGTCTGGCGAGGGCGCGATCCACGAGCCCAGCGGCCACGAGAGCCACCACAAGGCCGAGCACGACTCCGATCCGGGCCCCGGCTCCGACGACCACCCTCTCGGGTGCCTGGGGTCTCGAGCCGTTGTGCGATGGGCGCGTCCGACGCTGGTTCATCGCAACGCCACCGCCCCGCGCTGACCCCGCGGCGGGCCGGAGCCGGGCGCATCGGGGGGATCGCCACCTGACTTGCGGCCTGCCGACAGCGACCGGAACTTCGCTCTCAGGCCGAGGCGGCGCTCCATGAGCATGAGGACCACCATGCACCAGGCCAGCAGCTCCAAGATCCCGCCCACGGCTCCAAGCGGTGCCCCAGAGAAGGAGAGGACCGCGTGGGAGGGCGCGGTGGTCTGGAACTGGCTCGCCCAGGAGAAGGCGGCCCGGGCTTTCAACGTCTTGGCACCCGACGTCAACGAGAAGCTTCCGCCCGGTGCCGTCGCGCTGTAAAGGGTCCCGGGCGCAAGCGCGCCGGAGAATGACCCCGAGGCGTCCGGTGTCAAAGCGGCTGGCCCCCAACCCCTGAGTGAAGACGCGCCGGGCACCGAGACGCCGTCAACCTGACGTTCTGTGGCCGAAGGCAGTGCGGGCGCGCTGCGCCACGCGCGCTGATCGAGATAGTCCTCGTTCATGTAGAGACTGAAACCCTCACCGCCGGGCACCTGGCGAAGGTCGACCTGCTGGGCCAGTGCGGCGCCGAGGCGTGGGGTCGTCCCGTAGCGGGGGGCGCTCTGGATGCCCACCATCTCGGGAGCTAGGGCGCGAACGACGACCACGTAGCGGATGGCAGCCGGAGCAAGCAGCCTCCCTAGGTGCACCGTGCGTCCAAGCTCTGCAAGCTCGACCGCCTTGCCCAAACTTGCCGCCGGCCCGGGACCCGCGGGCGCGAAAAGATTGTCTGCCCCGGCTGGACCGTCCTGGCTCGTCGAATACGCGAGGCCCTCACCTGCCGACCAGCCGCCTCCCGGCAGAGCAGCCGGATCGCCGAGCCAGAGAACTCGATACGAGGCTGGTGGCTGGGCCTGCAAGAACTGAAGGGGTGCCGAGAAGCCCGTGGCGGGAAGACCGAAGCTCCCATTCGGCAGCTCGGCGACGACCGGGAGTACCCCGACGACCGCCGCGGCGAGCATCACGGTGGTAGCGAGCTGCCGCCAACCGAAGCGGTGCCCGAAGAGGTCGGTCTCGAACGCAGCCACTCCGAGACCTACACAGGCCGCCACGCCGAGCGCGGCGGGCACCAGCAAGACGAAGACAGAGGGGGCCAGGCTCCCGGTCCACCCGCGCACGACCACCCAGGTGAGAAGCCACGACACGATGGCCATCGACCACAAGCGCACGGCCCAGGCGAATCTCGGGCCGGATCCGATGACAAGGGGAAGCAGGCCGGCCGCGACCAGCAACCAGCCGAGCGGTGAACCGCCGACGAGGCCCAGGTCGAAATGGATCAGAGAAGCGAGCGAGGGCGCGCTGGTCGAAGCGGACCGCAGTCCGAAGATGCCGACCGCCTGGGTCCCCGCGCTCAAGATCCCCACAACCCAGGGCGCACACAAGATGAGGGCCAGGCCCAGCGCCCCCGACGCGGTCCTGACCGCCCGGCCGGCGCCACGCATGCGGCCCGCAGCCGCGGAGCCGATGAGCAGCCCCACGACGGCGACGACCAGCACTATGACCATTGCCGGCGCAAACGCCATGGAAACGGCAAGCAGGACGGCGGTTTCGACCAAGGCAGCTCGGGGCGCCCGCCGCCCGTGTCGCCCCAGGCTCGATCCGAACGGGGCGAAGTCGGTGCTGGCCATCACCGACGCGATCAGCCACGGCGCGAGCGCGAAGGCGACGAGGCCGTCGAGGCGCCCGTGGCCAAGCGCGTCGTAACAGAGCGGGAGGCCCAGGTATGCGCCCGCCCCCACGATCGACGCCCGCGGCGAAGCGAAGGGGCGAAGAAGCCGCGACGCGCCCCAGGCGCCGATTGGGATGGAGCCCACGATGATCACCTTCTGGGTGAGCCCCATCGCGCCCAGAAGCAGGGTTCCCAAGATGCCCAGCCCCGCAAATGCCGGCGTCGAAGGCGCCGTGGTCCCGACGCCCGCCGGCTGCCAGCTGGAGAAGAACTGGTGCCACGTCGACGTCCAGCTGTACAGCGGGAGGAACTGACCGAGCGCAGGGATCGGCCCGGATATCACGTGGCGCAGGCCGATCACCAACACCAGCGCGATCACGAGCCCCGCTATCAAGCGCGAGCGACGCGTTGCAAGCACCCTGGTTCGGCGCGACGAGAGACGACGGCCCCTGTCGTCCCAGTCCTCGTCGAAGCTTTCGTCCTCGGAGAAGGCCCCGGCGATCGTGCCCGTGAGCTCTGGCTCGGTGTCCTCTTCGACCACCCGGCCGCCCACACGAGCATGAGTCACCTCCAAACCGAGGTGGCTCACGTTTGACACGTAACGAGAAAGCCGGGCGCTGCCATGCAGCTGGTTGCGCCTCAGAGCCCCATCGGGCACCCGACGCGTGCTCTGCACCTGTCGGCGCGCTGCGCGCAGCTCAGCGCGATGGGCAAAGTTCCATCTCCAAGCGTTGGCGATCGCAGCGGCCCGGAGACGGTCCCCAGCCACCAGCGCGACAAAGATCTCCCCTACGCACAGCGCAAGTGCCTGGGGAAGGACACGCGCCAAGTGCCAAGCTCCGTAGCACTTGAGCACCGCTCGCAGTTCGTGGCGCCGCTGGAACGCCTGAGGGGTCACAGCACGTTCACCGGATTTGGTCACGGGGTCGACGCCGGCCGGAGTCACCTCGAGGTGGCGAACCTTGGCCTCGGGTGCCACGACGACCCTGGCGCCGGCAACCTGCGCCCGCCAGCACAAATCCAGGTCCTCGGCCATCGCCTCGATCGCACCATCGAGACCCCCCAAGGCTTCGATCAGGTCCGCCCGCAGCAAGGTGAACCCTCCTGGCGCGACGAAGACCTCCCGGACCCCGTCGTGCTGGCCGTGGTCGATCTCAGGAGGATGGACCCGGTCGACGACAGCCCCCGTCTTGTCCACGTTCATCCCAACGTGAAGGAGCATCAAAGGGTCTTCCCAGGTCACCATCTTCGGCGAGACGACGCCGGCATTGGAGCGGAAGGACTCCTCCACCATGAGGCGGACGGCGCTGCGCTCAGGTGCGCAGTCGTCATGGCACACGAGAAAGAAGGTGGCGCCCTGGACCGAGGCCATGGCGTCATTGGCCGCTTGGGAGAACGACAGGGCCTCTCCCGCCTTGCGCACGAATGCCCCGGGCAGAGCCCTGGCGATCCTGGCACTTGGATCCTCGCGACCGCCGGCCACCGCCACCAGAACGTCGATGGCCCCGTAGTCCTGGGAGCCGAGAGCCTCGAGAGACTCTTCCAACCACCACCCGGGGTCCCGGGTGATCACCACCGCCACTACTGGCGGTGCCTCGGCGCCTTCGCTCATCGCCGAATGTCCGACCGCTCGGGCCGCCTCACGGACCTCGACACCCGAGCCCGAGCCCATCCCTCCGCCCGCCGGGCGGGATGCGAGGCCGCGGGCGACCCGACGACGTCCATCAGGACCGAGACCCTACCTTTTCGAGCCCTGCCTTTCGCCTCCGTCATGCTTGCAACTGTTACACAACACATATATAATCGTTACATGAGTGAAGATTCAAGGGATTTCAGCGACACAAGGCCATTCGCAACCCACCAAAAAGCGCGATCCGACGACTTGGATCGTGCCCTGGCGATGGCAAAAGACGCAGCTGACACCGTCGTCGGCCTGGGTGTCCTTGCGTTCCAGAGGCTCCAGGTCTTGAGAGTGGAGGCCGGACGACGGCTCGGGACCGCGAAGGTGGCCCCCCCCTCGCCCGCACGCGCAGAGCTTCGACGGACCGCAGCCCGAGTCGACTCGGCACTCGAAGGACTGCTGAGGGTTTCGGGCCCGGTCGCAGAAAGGCTCCCGGCCCGCGCGCGGGTGCTGTCATCGATCGCGACCGCAGGGCTGAAGGAGGCACGGCGCCAAACCTCGCGCCTCATGGGAACCCCTCCTGGGTCCGCGGGGAGGACCGACTGAGGCACGGCAGGCTCAGTCGTCGTAGCGGCCTCTCCAGTAGGCGAGTATGTCCGCGAGCGTGGCGTCCAGGGCAATGGTGGGCTCCCAGCCGGTGTCGCGCCTCAAGGCACCCGCGTCCCCGCGCAGCACCGGCAGGTCGACCGGGCGCACCAGAGCAGGGTCCACCCGAAGCTCTAGATCGACGCCCGCGAGCCTCACGAGCCTGTCTGCGACCTCCCTCAGCGACAGGTCCTTGCCACTGCAGACGTTGTAAACGGACCCCGTCCTTCCACTCAGCGCGACCATTCGATAAGCACGCACGACGTCGCGTACGTCGGTGTAATCGCGCCTGGTGCTCAGGGTGCCCACCGCTAGGTCGGCCGCCCCCTCACGCTGCGCCTCGACGATGCGTTTGGCAAAAGCCGAGACAGCGAAGCTGGCGGGCTGTCCCGGACCGAAGTGGTTGAAAGGCCTCATCACGATCACTGGTTGGGAGAAGCCGCGCCATGCTTGAAGCGCCAGGTGCTCGGCCGCGGCCTTGCTTGCGCCGTAGGGGCTCACCGGGCGCAGCGGAGAGGACTCGGTGACGGGGAGGTCCTCTTCGGAGAGAGAGCCGTACGCGTCGGCCGAGCTCACCATGATCAGCAAGGGCGGCGGCGAAATGGCCCTTGCCGCCGCAAGCACGTTCGCGCTGCCCAAGACGTTCACCCGGACCACGTCGGTGGGGTCAGACCATGATTCTCCGACGTGGCTCAGCGCAGCCAGGTGGTAGACGACCTCGGGTCGCTCCCCCAGGAGCGACGCGCGCAGCGCGTCGAGCTCGGCCACATCGACTTCGGCATCCGTGGAGACCACCTCGTCACCCATTTTCGACAGATGCGCGCAGAGGTGGCCCCCCACAAATCCCGACCCTCCGGTGACCAACGCTCGCATGGAACGACCCTACGGCGAGGCCAGCGCGGCCGCGATGCGGTACGCGTCCAGGTGGCGTTGCGCGCTCGCCGCCCAGGTGAGTTGAGCGACCTTGCTGAGGCCCGCCTCGCGCCGAGCGACGGCACCGCCATCGCCGTCGACCAGAAGCTCGATGGCTTCGGCTAGAGCGGAGACGTTCCCAGGATCGACGAGTAGCGCGGCGTCCGAAAGCAATCGAGCCATGGGTGTAGCCTCGCTCGTCACCAAGGGAGCTCCGCAGGCTAGGGCCTCGAAGGCGGGGAGCCCGAACCCCTCGTCCAAAGACGGGTACGCGACGGCGCTCGCCGCACGCAGCAGCGCCGGCACGGTTGCCTGGGGCACATATCCGGTCACGGTCACCTTCTCCGGACGGCTCGTACGGCCGAGCGCGGCCAGCTCATCGCCCCACCCTCGCTGCCCGGCGATGACAAGCCGCAGGTCGTCGCGCCCGCGGGCGAGCCTCTCGAAGGCCTCTATCAGGACGGAGACACCCTTACGGGGCTCGATGGTGCCTACGAAAACGATGAGCTTCTCCTTTTGGGAGATCCCGAGGCGGGCCAGCGCCAGCTCGTCGGCCTTGCCTTGAGGCGCATCGGGGGTGAAGCGAGCGTGGTCCACGCCGTGGGGAACGACCACCACCGGCACCAAAGGGCGGCACAGCTCTCGGAAGCGCTCGGCGGTCGCGTCGCTGACGCACACCACAGCCCCGGCGCGGCGCGCGGCCACCTGGATCGCACGCTTGAAGAAGCGGACCTTGCTCGCTATATGCCACTCCGGATGATCGAAGTAGGTGCAGTCGTGGACCGTCACGACCGAGCGCACCTTCGCTCTCTCGGGCATCGTGTAGTGGAGCCCATGGTGCACATCGACCCCGAGCGAACTCACACGCCGCGACAACGACAGCTGCTCCCAGACCAGGCGAACGGGGCGTGCCGATGGAGCCCACCCGAGCACCCTGGAGCTGGGAGCCAGCTCGCGCCACCTCTGTGTGTCAGAGCCACGAGTCACCAAAGACACGCAACAGTCGGTGCGCGCATCGAGAGCGCGCACAAGTCCCATCGCGTATTGACCAGCGCCCGCAGCCTTCTCGGGGATCGCGCTTACGTCCAAAGAGATCGACAGAGGAGCGCTCAGCACAAGCGTTTCCACAGGTCCACATGGCCTTGAGCTACCGAGGCCCAGGTTCTCTGGCGTGCCAGCTCCGCCCCCCGTCGCACGAGGTCCGCCGCCAGATCACCGTCTTGAACCACACGGACGATCGCCGCGCAGATGGCATCGGTGTCCTCGGGCTCGACGAGCACAGCCGGAGGCTCTCCGTGCACCTCCACCACGCTAGGCACCGTGGTGCTCGTGATCACCGGCACCCCACAGGCCATGGCCTCCAAGGGCGGGAGGCCGAAGCCCTCTGAGAGCGAGACGTAAAGAAAGCATGCAGCTCCGCGATAAAGAGCGCTTAGAACAGGGTCCGGGACCCTTCCGACCACGACCACGCCAGAGCCCATGGTGTCCAAGCCGGGATCGCCCCAGCCCCGGGGTCCAGCTAGGACCAAGGGCGGGAGACCGGAAAGCGTCGAGCGTGCCTGGCCATAGGCGGCCAGAAGGCGTCGCAGGTTCTTTCGCGGTTCGAGCGTAGAGGCGGCCAACAGATAGGGGCCTTCGACTCCCAAAGAAGACAGAAGGTTGAGCGCTCCCGCTGTGTCGGGAGCGCTCATGTGGTCACAACCCTCAGGGATCACCGTGACCGTGGTCTCGGACGCGCCAGCTTCGACAAGGTCCCTGGCGACCTGGAGCGAGGGCACAACGAAAGCGCGCGCGCGTGACAAAGCTCGCTCCAACGCGGCCTCGTGCCACCGGGCGCCGTGCTTGGTCGTTGGTCTCCCGCGTCGCCATGCCAGGTCGTGGACGGTGATGACCACCGGGCAACTCCCGCGCCTTGGTGGCGCTGGCGTGGCGAGCGAGATGCCATGCACGAGGTGGTAGCCGGAGGGGGCCGTCATGACCTCTCGGTCCCAAGCCCTTGTGAGCAAGCGTGAGGGCAGAAACGCACCGCGCAATGGGCGCCCGAGGGACGAGAGGGGATCCGGTGACCTGCGACTCGCGTACAGGGTGACGCGAGGGGGCACAGAGCCGGCAACGATCGCTTCGGCATCTATGGCGTTCATTCCCGACACCAGGCCGGCTGCGTAGGTTCCTATTCCACCCGGCGTCGATCTCCGAAGCTGCTCGACGACCAGGAGCACCGAGAGCTCCCGGGCTAGGCCCTTGTCTACGGTCAACGCGTCCGTGCTCCGTCCCTGTCGTCGATCGCGTCGCGGTAGAGCGAGACCAGACCCTCCGCACAAGCCGACCAGCTGAACGCAGCCGCGCGCTTGCGCCCTGCGTCTTTGAGACCCTGGGCTCGCTCGGGCGAGTCGAGCACGCCGGCGAGAGCAGTGGCCAAGGCTTCCGGATCGCCCACCGGCACGAGGACGCCCGCCTCCCCCACCACTTCGGGGATGGCCCCCGCTCGAGTGGAGACCACCGGCACTCCCATTGCCATGGCCTCGAGTGGCGGAAACCCGAAGCCCTCATAGCGAGACGGGTAGGCGAGCACGGCCGCCGAGGCGATGAGGGATGCAAGACCCACCGAGTCGACCCAACCGGTCCTCACTATCCGCGACGCCCATCGCGCACCTTGTAGGGCGGCCCCTAGGTCGGCCTCACCCCATCCCGACCGCCCTGCAAGGACGAGCGCAAGGTCTCCACGGTCGCCTGCGATGGAGTCGAAGGCGGCAACGAGCCCGGGAAGATCTTTGCGCGGCTCGGCGGTCGCGACGCTGAGCACGTAGCGCTGCGTCCCCTTGGGCAGGAGGACCGGAGGCGGCTCCCCCGGTTCTGACACCGGACGGATGGGCACACCGGAATGGACGGCGCGCACCCGCTCGCGGGGCACGCCGAGCATCTCGACAAGCTCGTCGGCGACGAAGCGCGAGGGTGTGTGGAAGAAAGCACCGCTCTTTACCGCCGACCGGAGAAACGCGGGGTAGGCCAAGGTCGCGCCATCGCACATCTGTGGGAACCTCAGAACGGTCAGGTCGTGCACCGTTGCGATCCGAGCCGCGTGACGCGTCGGGGGCACCACGAAGTTCGTGCCGTGGACCACCTGTGCGGCGCCCACGAACAGCTCCGCGTGAGGTATGCCGAAACGCCCCCAGGACCACCACAGAGGACG
>JBOGFX010000256.1:0-3146 GCA_050743805.1 Acidimicrobiales bacterium | reverse complement strand
CGACCACGCCGCGCTCCGTGCGCCGGCGGTGCAGCTCAAACGCGGGGTCCATGACAGCCCCGGTGATCGCGCCACGGCGCCCCCGCCCAGGGAGAAGGAGACTGACCACCAATGACCCTTGCTCCTTTGATTGAACGCGACGTCTTGGAGCGAGTCCTCTCGAAGGCCCGGACGAAGGGCGGCGCCATGGCCGAGGTGTTCGCCGAGGACCGCCAGAACAGCTCCGCGAGGCTCGATGATCGTCGAGTTGAAGAGATCTCGTCGGGCCGCGAGCGTGGGGCGGGCATTCGCGTGGTCGCCGGGGAGACCACCGGCTATGCGCACACAGCCGACCTGTCCGAGGCAGGGCTGTTGGCTGCGGCGGAGGCGGCGATGTCGGTCGCACGATCCTCTCGAGGTGACGCAAGGACCCTGGAGCTACGGCCCGGTGAACCGGCCCCTCGACCAGCCGAGCTCGTGTCCGCAGATGTCGACAAGGCCGCCAAGGTCGAGCTGCTCGCTCGGGCCGATGACGCGGCCCGAACCTCGGGAGCACCCATCACCCAGGTTCAGGTGCGCTACGGCGACAGTCGGCGCCGGGTGCTCATCGCGAGCACCGACGGGGTGTACTCCGAGGATGACCAGGTCCGTACCCATTTCGCGGTGTCGTGCGTGGCGACCGGAGACTCCGGCATGCAGACCGGGCACGAGAGCGTGGCCCGGACCGAGGGCTTCGAGGTCTTTGGCCGGCACGGCGTCGAAGAGGTGGCTCAAGTGGCCGCCCGGCGAGCACTGACCAAGCTGGGTGCCCGGCCTGCGCCCTCCGGCGAACTGCCCGTCGTGCTGGCCGGAGGCAGCGGCGGCATCCTCTTCCACGAGGCGTGCGGTCACGGGTTGGAGGCGGACCACATCGTAAAGGACGCGTCGGTCTATGTGGGCAAGCTGGGTGAGCTGGTCGCGAGCCCCCTGGTCACCCTGGTCGACGATGGCACGGTCGCCGGTGAATGGGGCAATTACGCGGTCGACGACGAGGGCCATCCCGCTGCGCGCAACGTGCTGATAGAGAACGGGATGTTGACCGACTACATGTGGGACTGGCTACGTGCCCGCAAGGAGGGCCGCCCTTCGTCGGGCAACGGCAGGCGCCAGAGCTACCAGCACCTTCCAATGGTGCGTATGACCAACACGTTCCTGTTGGGCGGCTCGGAGGATCCGGGCGAGATCATCGCCCAGACGCCGAGGGGCGTCTATGTGGCCAAGCTCGGCGGAGGTCAGGTGAACACAGCGACCGGCGACTTCGTGTTCGGGACGTGGGAGGCCTATCTAATAGAGAACGGGCGGATCACCACCCCCTTGCGTGACGCAAATCTCATCGGCAACGGCCCGGAGATTCTCCGCCGGATCGATGCCGTGGCAGGCGACTTCGCCATGACGCCCGGTACGTGTGGCAAGGACGGCCAAAGCGTCCCGGTGGGCTGCGGCCAGGCCACACTGCGGATCGGGTCGATCACGGTGGGCGGCACCGCGTCGTGACCGAGCTGTTGGACCTTGCCGAGCGCGTAATAGCAAGGGCGCTTCCAGGAGAGCAGATCGAGGCTTATGTCGCGCTTGGACAGGAGCTCGACATCCGGGCGTACGGGGGCGAGGTCGAGTCGCTCTCTCAGGCGACCACCGGAGGGGTGGGTGTGAGGTTGCTCGCGACGGCGAACGGCTCCTCTGCGCCGAGGCTTGGTTTCGCATGGGCAGGCTCCCTGGAGCACGACGTCGTGCAAAATGCCCTCGAGCAAGCACGCGACAATGCGAGGTTCGCGCAGCCCGACCCCGACCTCGCGCTCGCGGTCCCCGACGGTGTCGCTCCCCAGGAGCTCGACCTTTGGGACGCGAGCGTGGCCGCCACGGCGGTAGACGACAAGGTCACCTTGACGATCGCCTTGGAGCGCGAGGTCAAGGCAGACGCCCGGATCCGGCAGGTGTCCTCGGCTGACTACGGCGACGAGAGAGTCGAGGTGGCCCTGGCGTCAACGACCGGAATCCGCTCCTTCGCCCGGCGCACGGCGGCATACCTGTCCGCGTCCGCGATCGCAGGTGAGGGCGACGACAGCCACACCGGCGGCGGGTTCAGCGTGGCACGGGGTTTTGCGGGTCTGGACCTGCAGCGAGCCGCGCGAGATGCGGTGTTGCGGTCCACCAGGATGCTCGGAGCCACCAAGGCGGCGTCCGACCGAGTGACGGTGGTCTTTGACCCGCGGGTGGTCTCGACCCTTTTGTCGGTCGTCTCCTCCGCGCTCTCCGGTGAGGCCGTGGTGAAGGGTCGGTCGATCTTCGCCGGGCGGGTCGGGGAGAAGGTCGCCACCGGCGCGATCACCTTGATCGAGGACCCAACGGACATGCGTGCCTTCGCTGCCTCGGACCACGATGCCGAGGGCTTGGCATGCCGCAGGAAAGTACTGATCAAAGAGGGAATCCTCCAGGGTTTCCTCTACGACACCGTCTCGGCTCGGCGTTCTAAGACCGCGTCGACGGCCTCTGCGGTGCGAGGTGGCTTTGCGGGCCTTCCCCATCCGGGATGCCGGGCTCTTGTGCTCGAGCCTGGCGACCACGACCAGAACGGGATAATGGCGGCCGTCGGGGAAGGCCTGTACGTTCAGTCGATCACCGGCGTACACGCGGGGGTCGACCCGGTGAGCGGCGATTTCTCGGTCGGGGTGGAGGGTCTCGCGATCCGTGACGGCGAGTTGGCCGAACCGGTCCGTGAGGTCACCGTCGCCTCCACCCTTCAAAGGATGCTCCAATCCGTCCTGCACGTGGGGCGCGACGTTGAGTGGCTTCCGGGAATAGCGGCTGGCCAGAGCCTGGCCATAGGGGAGATGCAGCTCAGTGGCGTCTGAGGGAGAGCATTTCGCAGCGGCACCCTCCCCTTCAATCGCGCTGCAGGGCTTTCGCGAGCTCTTCTGCCCAGCTTGGAGCGGCCGGGGATGTCACGTGCCTTGGCCTCTTGGAAGAGCTCGCGGCGTGTGGTCGGCGTGGAGGAGCTGGTTCGGCACCGCTGCGCCACGGCGGCACCGCGGGAGACGATGACTTCGCCGTGCCTGCCGCTGCTTGCTCGCCACAGCCAGCTATGAAGACGCGGGCAGGTCATGTCCGAGACCGCCCACTGGCTCTTGCAC
>JBOGFX010000255.1:0-12728 GCA_050743805.1 Acidimicrobiales bacterium | reverse complement strand
CCCCAGCCGGCCCCCATCGCCCAGCCGCTGCCCCGGGTCGACGCCGCAGATCCGCCAAAGGACGCGGGCTCGGTTCCCGGGGCATCTCCGTTGCGCGGCGCAGCCTCCAAGATCGCCCAGAACATGGAGGCCAGCCTCGCTGTTCCCACGGCCACGAGCTTCCGGACCGTCTCGGCTCGTCTGCTCGAGCTCAATCGTCAGATCTTGAACAACCAGCTCGCTCGGACCTCGGGCGCCAAGGTGAGCTTCACGCACCTGATCGCCTACGCGGTCGTTCGCGCCTTGGTCGATTTTCCGGCGCTCAACGCGAGCTTCGTCGACGACGCCGACGGCAGGGGAGCCCCCGGCGTCCTCCGCCACCCCCATGTCGGCCTGGGTCTTGCCGTGGACGTTGCCAAGTCCGACGGGAGCCGGACCCTCATGGTGCCCTGCGTCAAGGAGGCGGACACCTTGGACTTTCGCTCCTTCGTGCTTGCATACGAGGAGCTGGTGCGCAAGGTTCACGGCGGGAAGGTGGCCCCCGACGACTTTGTCGGAACCACCGTCTCTCTGACCAACCCGGGAACCTTGGGGACGCTCCAGTCGGTGCCGCGGCTCATGCCCGGCCAGGGAGTGATAGTGGGGATCGGCGCTCTCGCGTACCCGCCGGGGTTCGAGGCCGCGGACCCGGCCGTGATCGCGCAACTCGGCGTTGGCAAGGTCGTGACCCTCACCTCGACCTACGACCACCGGATCATCCAAGGGGCCGAGTCGGGCCTCTTCTTAGGACGGGTTGCCGAGCTGCTGGGGGGCAAGGACGGCTTCTTCGACACGCTTTTCGAGTCGATGGGCGTCCCATACGAGCCCGCGCGCTGGCGACGGGACTCGAACAACTCACTGGTAGGCGACGAGGCCGAGCACGAAAGGCTCGTCAAGCAGGTTCATGTCGAGAGCCTCATCAATGCCTTTCGTGTACGGGGGCACCAGATCGCTCACCTCGACCCCCTCGAAGTGGAGCCTTCGCGCTCGCATCCCGAGCTCGATCTGGCGACCTACGGACTGAGCATTTGGGATCTTCCCCGCAAGTTCGTGTCCGACGGGCTCGGCGGGCTGAAGACCGCAACGCTCGACGAGATCCTCCATCTGCTCAGGGACGCGTATTGCAGGACTCTCGGGATCGAGTACATGCACATAGCCGACCCCGAGCAGAAACGGTGGATCCAAGAGCACGTCGAGGGCGTCTCCCAGACGCTCGACAAGACCGAGCAGCGGCACATCTTGGACCGCCTCAATGCTGCGGAGGCGTTCGAGCGTTTCCTGCACACCCGTTACGTGGGTCAGAAGCGCTTCGGCTTGGAAGGCGCCGAGTCGGCCATGGTCCTTTTGGACACGGTCCTGGCCGAGGCCGCGGCATCCGGGTGCTCCGAGGTCGTCTTGGGCATGGCTCACAGGGGGCGGCTGAACGTTCTGGCCAACCTGGTCGGCAAGTCCCTCCGCGAGATCTTCGAAGAGTTCGAGGGCAACTTGGATCCCGAGTCTGTACAGGGATCAGGTGACGTCAAGTACCACAAGGGGGCGGTGGGCAAGTTCATATCCGACGGCGGTGTACCGCTGTCGGTGACGATGGCCTCCAACCCCTCCCATCTGGAAGCGGTGAATCCCGTAGTCGAGGGAATGGCGCGCGCGAAGCAGGATCGGATCGTCTCCCATCATGGCGACGGGACGTCGGAGACCTCGGACCCCGAGGACTTCCCCGTGCTCGCAGTCCTGGTCCATGGTGATGCCGCCTTCGCTGGCCAGGGGGTGGTGGCCGAGACACTGAACCTGTCGGGATTGGCGGGCTACCGCACAGGTGGCTCGGTCCACGTGGTGATCAACAACCAGCTTGGCTTCACCACCGCTCCCCAGGCGGCGCGGACTTCTGTCTACGCGACCGACGTCGCAAAGATGGTCGAGGCACCCATCTTGCACGTGAACGGCGACGACCCGGAGGCCTGCGTGCGTGCGGCCCGTCTCGCGTTCGGCTTCCGACAGCGCTTTCACAAAGACGTGGTCATCGATCTGCTCTGCTACAGGCTGCACGGGCACAACGAGGGTGACGACCCGAGCTACACCCAGCCACTCATGTACAAGCGGATCGCGGCGAAACGGTCGGTGAGGAAGCTCTACACCGAGACGCTGGTCCGCCGTGGCGACATCACCTTGGAGGAGGCCGAGCGCGCCCTCGACGACTTCAACGCCCGCCTCCAGGCGGCACTGGACGAGGTCCGAGCCGAACCTGCGCACCACCCCGAGCTCGTCGTCGCAGCTCCGCCCCCGCACCGTGCCCCCTTGGCGACGGGAGTCCCCGCCGAGGTCCTGAGGGGACTCGCCCAGCTGGTCCGCGCGGTCCCAGAGGGCTTCACGATGCACCCCAAGCTCGAGCGCCAGTTCCGCCAGCGTGACGAGATGGTCGCCGAGGGCCGGGTGGACTGGGCCCTGGGCGAGACCCTGGCCGTCGGCAGCCTGCTCGCTGAGGGAGTCGATGTGCGCCTGAGCGGCCAGGACACCCGCAGAGGGACCTTCAGCCAGCGCCACGCGGTTCTCGTCGACTACGAGACCGGTGCCGAGTACGTGCCCCTGGCGAATGCGGGCCAGACGGCTGCCGGTCGCTTCACGGTTTTGGACTCACTTTTGTCTGAGTACGCCGCCTTGGGCTTCGAGTACGGCTACTCGGTCGAAGCTCCGCGAGCCCTGGTTCTCTGGGAGGCCCAGTTCGGCGACTTCGTCAACGGTGCCGAGGTCATCATCGACAACTTCATCGCGGCCGCCGAGGACAAGTGGGGTCAGCGCTCTGGGCTCGTCCTGCTGCTTCCCCACGGCTACGAGGGCCAGGGACCCGAGCACTCGTCGTCGAGGGTCGAGAGGTTCCTCGGTCTGTGTGCTCGGGGCAACATGAGGGTGACCATCCCCTCTACGGCGGGTCAGTACTTCCACCTCCTTCGCAGTCAGGCCCTTTGCACCGAGCGGTCTCCACTTGTCGTTGTGACGCCCAAGTCACTCCTGCGGGCCCAGGGGTCACGTTCGCAGATCACAGAGCTCACAAAAGGGGCCTTCGCGGAGGTGATCGACGACCGAGGCGTCGCGGAGCGCCTGGCGGTCACCAGGGTGGTGCTCTGCAGCGGCAAGGTCGCGCTCGAGGCAGCTGCGCGGCGTGATTCTCTCGCCTCCCAAGGGGCCGGGGGGGCAGAAAGAGGGGCGATCGGCGTGGTCAGAGTGGAGCAGATCTACCCGTGGCCTGACGCCCAGATCGCCGAGATACTGCAGAGCTATCCGAACGCGTCTCAGGTCGTCTGGCTCCAAGAGGAGCCCGAGAACATGGGCGCCTGGTCGTTCGTGCACGGACGCCTGCACCGCCTTTTGCGGGACCGCTACACGCTTAACCATGTGAGCAGGCCCGCCTCGGCGAGCCCAGCCACCGGCAGCGCCGCGCAGCACCAGCTCGAGCAGGCGGACATCCTGGCCCGGGCGATCGGCTGAGCCGGCGGTCGCGCGGGGCAGGGGACCCTGATGGTGGCCCGGCGTCACCAGGTCGTCGTTGACGGGTCGAACATCGCGACCGAGGGGAGGAGCACGCCCAGCCTTGCCCAGCTCGACGAGGCGGTGCGTGCCTATCTGGAGGAAAACCCCTCGACCGACGCGGTCGTCGTGGTCGACGCCTCATTCGGTCACCGGATCGACGAAGCCGAGCGCGAGACCCTCGAGGAGGCCGAGCTTCACGGAGAGGTTGTCGCCCCTCCGGCCGGTGCGATCGGCAGGGGTGACGCGTTCGTGCTGCGTATCGCCGAGCGAACCGGTGCGACCGTGCTCTCCAACGACTCGTTCCAGGAATTCCATGCCGAGCACCCTTGGCTGTTCGACGAGGGGCGGCTCGTGGGGGGCAAGCCCGTGCGCGGGGTGGGCTGGATATTCACGCTCCGGCGTCCGGTGCGCGGTCCCCGGTCGAGCATCAAACCTCCTGCCATCGTCGACGGTGACTCGATGGAGGACACTACGTTGTCGGCTCCGCGAAAGGCGGCCGAGGTTGCCAGTGCGCTCAAGAGGGTCGCGAAGTCCAAGGCCGCCAGCGTTTCGCAGACCGGGGCGGTGTCGCCGGGGGTCGATGGAGTCGGACGCCCCGAATCGCCGCCCTCTCCCGGCAGGCCAAAGCGCGGTCGAAAGGCCCAGGTGCCGGTCGCGTCCATCGCAAACCCACCTCACGCCAAGGACTCGGGCCCCGCGTCAAAGGATGCGGCCAGCGCTTCACCGAAGCGGCGAGCTCGGCGGTCCTCGGGAGCCCTCAGGGCAGCCATAAAGGAGGCGACTCAAGAGGCGCTCTCCACGGCCCAAGAGCCGCTGGCCGAGATCTCTTCGGAGGACGGGACTCGCCGCCGGCGCCGCCGGCGTGGCACGCCACCGCCCGCGGTGAACGAGCCCCTCGCGTTCATCGAGTTCGTCAGCTCACATCCGATCGGCTCCGAGCTCCAAGGTGTGGTGGCGTCGTTCACCTCGCACGGCGCGATGGTGGACGTCGCGCTGCAAGCTGGGGAGGTCATGCATTGCTACGTCCCGGTTTCGGGGTTGGGTGATCCGCCGCCGCGCGGCGCCCGAGAGGTGCTCAGCCGCGGGGAGCAGCGGAGCTTCGCCCTCGTCGGGCTGGACCCCCCCAGGCGGATGGTCGAGCTCTCGCTCCCAAGCGGTCATGGGCCGCGGGGTGCTTCACGCAAGCAGAACGCTCGGGCACGGTAATCTGCCTCCTCCGATGGACCCGACCGACGTCCTTGCCCACCGGGACCCGTTCCTTTTCATAACCGAGGTAGTCTCGGTCGACCCCGGTCGCTCGGCCCAGGGCCTGTGGGCTCTGAGGGGCGACGAGCCGTTCTTTTCCGGTCATTTCCCGGGCCGCCCGACGCTGCCCGGCGTGCTCATGCTCGAGGCACTGGCTCAGCTCGGAGGGGTTGCTCTGCTGAGCGATCCTCGCTTCACCGGCAAGCTGCCTCTGTTCGGCGGTGTCGAGAAGGCCCGCTTCAGGCGCCAGGTGCGTCCGGGAGAGACCCTTTGTTTGGAGGTCGCCTTGGGGCACCTCTCGGCGAGGGCCGGAAGAGGCCACGGCAGGGCTCATGTGCAGGACCAGACCGCTTGCGAGGCAGACCTCCTTTTTGTCGTCGCCCCTTCGGAGGGCTGAGGTGCGCATCGCGACGTGGAACGTGAACTCGCTCGCGGCACGCATGCCCCGAGTTCTTGGTTGGATCCAAGAGCACCAACCTGATGTGCTGTGCATGCAAGAGACAAAGCAGTCCGACGACGCGTTTTCCTCCGCAGAGTTCGAGGCCTTGGGTTATGAGTCTGCCCATCACGGTGACGGTCGCTGGAACGGCGTCGCGCTCGTGAGCAGGGTCGGCCTGACAGACGTCGTCAAGGGTTTCGGCTCCGCGCAGGATGCACATGGTTGTCGGATGGTCGCGGCCACCTGCGGCGGAGTACGGGTCCATTCCCTGTACGTCCCCAACGGCCGGAGCCTCGAGCACGAGCAGTACGCGTTCAAGCTCGGATGGCTCGCGAGCATGGCCTCTTATCTGAGCGACAACTGTGACCCGCAGGGCTCGGTTGCACTGTGTGGCGACTTCAACATCGCCCCCGACGACAGGGACTTGTGGGACCCGGCCGTCTACGTGGGCGCGACTCATGCGAGCGAACCTGAGCGCCGGGCCCTGCGAGCGATCATGGACTGGGGGCTCCAGGACGTCTACAGGGCCCACCACGACCAAGGCGGGGTGTTCTCCTGGTGGGACTACCGCGCAGGGGATTTCCACCAGGGCCGCGGCATGAGGATAGATCTCATCTTGATGACTGAGAGCTTGGCTTCTAAGACAACCGAGGTGAGGATCGACCGCGATGCACGCAAGGGCCACAAGCCTTCTGACCACGCACCGGTCGTGGCCGATCTACAGACCTAGTGCGACCTGGGGGAGCGGGGATCGCCGTCGCTTGGAGCGCAGGCGGCCCCGCTTCGAGCGAGGCTAACCCTTGAGCCCCCACGAGCCACTACCCTCGCACCTCCCGGTTCTCATCAGGGCCGTCGCGCCCGTCATCGAGCACTACGGCTATGGCGCCGTGGGGGCACTCGTCTGCCTCGAGGATTTCGGGGTTCCCGTTCCAGGTGAGACGGTGCTCGTGGCCGCAGCGGTGTTCGCAGGCCTGGGGCGCCTTTCGGTCGTGTGGGTAGGGTTGATCGGCTTTGTCGCCGCCGTGGTCGGGGACAACATCGGCTTTGCCATCGGTCGCTTCGGGGGGCGCCCTCTCGCGCTGCGCTTCGGGCGCTACATCTTTCTGACCGAACCGAGGCTCGACAAGGCAACCTCGTTCTTCACCCGCCAAGGTGGCAAGGTCGTGGTGATAGCGCGCTTCGTCGAGGTGCTTCGGCAGGCAAACGGCATCGTGGCTGGGATCACCGGCATGGCGTGGCACCGCTTCCTGGCAGCCAACGTGCTCGGAGCTGCCCTGTGGGTGGGGCTTTGGGTGAACGTGGGCTACTTCGGCGGCAGTCACCTGGAGGCCGTTCACGATTACGAGCTGTATTTCGGCATCGCGGTCGGAGCGGCGATCGCGTTGTTTCTGGCTCACCGGATCTTTCACTGGCGACGCTCGCGCAAGAACGCGGCGGTTGCCCGATCAGGTGACGGTTCGGCATCCGGCTTGCCCTGAGCGCCGTCACATCGTCGCTCGTGGGGTCAGGGGTCTTGCCGCGCACCGCCACGCGGCGTTCCGCCGTGCCCCTTGGACAGCTGCCGGCGGACCGCGGCCAAATTTGCCGCTCCGTCGTGGCTCTGTGGTCCCGGGTCGGCGTCGTCGGCGAGCGCTCTTGCCGCGCTCTGGATCGACGAGAGCCAGCGGCAAGGGGCCCCCTCGGGCCCGCGAGCGTGCCGGGTCGCCCAACTGAGGTGGAGCTCGTGCCTGGCCCGGGTCATCGCCACGTACAGCAGGCGTCGCTCTTCGTCGATGGCGGCTTGGCCGCGCGCCGACTCGTGGGGGATCACCCCTTCCCGCAGGCCCGTCACGAAGACTTGGCCCCACTGCAGACCTTTGGCCCGGTGGAAGGTGCTCAGCGCAACCGACTCTTCGCCTTGGGCCACCGGATCGGCACCCCCGAGCTGCAAGCTCGCCCCGCGAGTGAGCACGTCGCTTGCTGGCCCGCTCGCGCCGCCCGCGACCGAAGCCGGGATGCGCGCCCCGCGCAAGGTCTCGGAAAGCCCCGCGAGCTGAGCGTTGGTCCTTGCAAGCACCGCGATGTCCGAGAATGGGACTCCCGAGCGCGCGGCAGTGATGATCTTGGCGGCGACGAATTCTCGTTCGCCTTGATCGTCACCGAGGCAGGTCACATCGGGCACGGGCCCTCGCCGCCCGTTCCCCGTTGAGGTGCCATTTGAGCCGAGCGCTGCGGCCGCCAGCAGACAGATGGGTTCCGA
Source organism: Acidimicrobiales bacterium (assembly GCA_050743805.1). Classification (GTDB taxonomy): domain Bacteria; phylum Actinomycetota; class Acidimicrobiia; order Acidimicrobiales; family RAAP-2; genus Palsa-461. Next base: position 5,265 of record JBOGFX010000255.1, on the reverse strand, counting down.
GCAGCGATGGTTCTCGGAGAGCTCGATGACCACGCTTTGTCGAAAGTGACTTTTGAGTTCTAGCAGCAGCGCCGGGTCGGAGCCGTTCCACCCGTAGATGGCCTGGTCCGGGTCTCCCACGACGAACAGGTCCGGGTGCTCGCCCCCAAGGCGCACCACGAGGTTGAACTGGGCTGGGTTCAGGTCCTGCCCCTCGTCTATGAACAGGTGGCGGAATCTCCAGCGGTTCGCCTCGGCGAAGCCGGCATCGCTGCTCAGCGCAGCTGCGGCTTCGAGCACCAGGTCATCGAGATCGCTGAGGCCACGCACCTCCAGCGCTCGTTGGTACTCCTCGTAGCGTTGCGCCACCCACTCGATGGAAGTGGTCCCGAGGGCGGTGCCCCGGCTGGGATGCTCCCGGTATCGCTCGGGGGTGATCATCTGGGACTTGGCCCAACCGATCTCGGCGTCGAGTCGGTAGAGATCGCGCTTGGCGGCCAGCGCAGGGTTCCCGATCTTGGCGAGGAACCCTGCGCGGTCGCCCACCAGCCGTGGAGCGGGCCTGTGGGTGTGCATTCTCCAGTCTCGAAGGATCCGAAGAGCGAGTCGGTGCAGCGTCCCGGCGGCGACCTGCTCGGCCCCCAGGGCCGCGAGTCGTTGATGCAGCTCTTGGGCGGCGCGTCGGCTGAAGGTCAAGACCTGCACCCGCTTGGGATCGGCGCTGCGCTCGCCGGACCGGCGCGCCACCCGCATGGTCAGGACCCCTGTCTTCCCCGCGCCAGGGCCCGCCCTGACGCACACGACCGGCGCATCCACCCAGACCGCCTCGCGCTGCGCGGGAGAAAGCGCGTCAGCTCCGAGGCCGGCCTCATCGATGGGCAGAGTGGCCACTGGCGCTCACGCTAACTGGGCGTGGCGCGAGCGGCGCTCATCGGGCTCCGGGCACCTTGGGTCCGATGCCGACCACCTCGGCCCGGGGGCGGCCGGCGCTGGACGGACGGTTGTGCCTCCCGGCGCTGGCGCCGGGTCCATTCGCTCTTGGGGGACCGCTTCGGACCGCGGCCGGCCCGATCATCGCCCACTTCAGCGAGGTCTTCAATGTCATCGGCGAGGGATTGGCCGCAAGGCTCTGGCACCGCACGGACAAGACGTGATGGCGCTCTTGTCCGCTGGCGGCTTCGGTCCGGCCCCGCGGCGCGGCGACTCGTGCCCAAGCTGACCCGCCCCGCTCGCCCTTCTCGCTGTGCGCCCGATCACGAAGCCCGGGCGCGGCCTTTATGTATGGTGACCGGGTGAGGAGACGGGCCAGGCCCCCTGTCATGCGCGCCGGGTGTCGCGCTGGCCGTGCCCCCTCGGTGAAGCCCTGGTAGGGGCGCAGGTGCTCCGATCCTTCGGCGAGGGCCTCATGTTCGGTTCGACCTTTGGTGGTGCGTCGCCAAAGGTTCTCGCCCTCCACGGATGGGCGCGGACGCACCGAGACTTCAACCCCGTGCTGTCCTCCGAGCACGGCACCGCCATCGACGCCGTTGCGGTAGACCTTCCCGGCTTCGGGTCCAGCCCGCCTCCACCGGAGCCTTGGAGCACCGACCGCTACGCGGAGGCTCTCGGGGCGGTCACGGCACAGATGGACGCCCCGATCGTGGTTCTGGGGCACTCCTTCGGAGGCAGGATCGCCGTGCGCCTCGCCGCCTCGGCACCGGAGCTGGTGAGTGCGCTGGTCTTGACGGGGGTGCCCCTCGTTCGCCTGGTCGAGAGGCCGAGAGTGCCGAGTGCCTTCAGGGCGGCCAAGGGGCTCGAGCGCATCGGCCTGCTCTCGCAGGCTCGCTTGGAGCGCTTGCGAAGGCGATACGGCTCGAGCGACTACGCCAACGCGAACGGTGTGATGCGCGACGTCCTGGTTCGCATCGTGAACGAGACCTACGACGAAAGCCTCGGCGCCCTCCGTTGTCCGGTGACGCTCGTGTGGGGTGAAGACGACGCCGTCGCACCGCTCGCGGTGGCCCGCGCCGCGGCCGATTTCCTCGGTCGATCCCGGCTGGTGGTGGTCCCAAGAGCGGGGCACCTCACGCCTCTGAGCGCGCCGGAGGCCCTTCGAGTCGCAGTGCTCGAGCTGCTGGGTGGGAGATGATCGCCGGGTGAGCTCATCAGACGCACCGGGTTGGGCGGCCATCGCCTGCTGCTGGGCGGCCATGCTCCCAGCCGGTGCACGCTGGCTCAGGGTGGCCCAAAGGGAGCACTACCTGGCTCCGCTGGTCGGAAGGTTCGCTCTGCGCTGGTGGATCGGCATCCCTGCCAACCTGGCTGTATCGGTGGCGGCGGTGGCGGCGGTCGTCCTGTGTTGGTGGTTTCCCCTTGTCGGGGTGGCGGTGGCGGTCTTCGCGGGGATCGGCCCTCTCGGGCTCTCGGTGCGGGGCAGGACCTCGCGCCTTGCCTTGACGGCCCGTTTGAGACGTCTCTTGGTCATGTGGGCGGCACTGGAGGCCGTGGTCGTGGTGGTCGGCTTCGCCCTCGGCGCTCCGGTGCTCTTGACCGCTCTTGCGACCGCTGCGGTCCCCTGGCTGGTGGACGCCGCGTGCGCCCTGTTGGCTCCGCTGGAGCGCCGCCTCGCTTCACGCTTCGTGACCGCCGCCAGCCAGAGACTGGCGGTGATCGACCCGGTGGTGGTCGCGATCACCGGCTCTTATGGCAAGACCTCCACGAAGAGTTACGTCGCCCACCTGTTGTCGGCAAGCTTCGCTGTGGTGGCGAGCCCTGCCTCCTTCAACAACCGCGCGGGCCTGTCGCGGGCTGTCAACGAGAACCTGACCGAGGGCACCGAGGTCTTCGTTGCCGAGATGGGAACCTATGGCCCCGGAGAGATCGCAGAGATGTGCAGCTGGTGCCCGCCCAAGGTGGCGGTGATCACCGCCATAGGGCCCGTCCATCTCGAGCGCTTCGGCTCCGAAGACGCGATCTTGAAGGCAAAGGCTGAGATCACCAAGGGGGCGGAGGCCATCGTCTTGAACGTCGACGACCCGCGCCTCGCACGGCTGGCAGATGAGCTTTCCGCCTCGGTCAAGGTGCTGAGGTGCTCTGGATTTGACCGTTCCGCCGACTTCTTCGTCCTGGCGGACGCAAAGAGCGCGGAGGTCGGCCTGAGCGGTGCCAGCGCAAGCGTCGCCCTCGCACAGGGAGTGCAAGGAGTGCAGCCGACCAACCTGGCGTGTGCCGTCGGCGTCGCATCCCACCTGGGCGTTCAAGTATCCGAGATCGTAAAGGGCATCGAGTCCCTACCGGTGGTCTCCCATCGACTCGCGCTCGGCCAGGCGAGCAGCGGTGTCCTCGTGCTCGACGACACGTTCAATTCGAACCCCGCCGGGGCCAGCGCGGCCCTCGCCCTGCTGCGCCGTCTTGGTGACGGCGGCCGCATGGTGGTCGTGACTCCGGGGATGGTGGAGCTGGGCCCCATCCAGGCCGATGCCAACCGCCTCTTTGCCCGGGAAGCCCTCGAGTTCGTCTCTGAGCTGATCGTTGTCGGCAGGACGAACAGGGAGGCGTTGGCAGGTCGAGATCTCTCGCCATCGGTGCTCGCGCTCGGGACCCGCGAGGAGGCGGTGCGCTGGGTGAGAGAGAACCTCGGTCCGGGTGATGCGGTCCTTTACGAGAACGATCTGCCGGACCATTACCCTTGAGCGACGGGCCGAGGACGATCGGACCGCCGACGCGAGAGCGAGGTAGATCCGTTGTCTGATGTCGGGGTGGTCTTTGGCGGCCCTTCACCCGAGCATGACGTGAGCGTGCTGACCGGGCTCCAGGCGGCCCGGGAGCTGGCGGACAGCCTGTCGCACACGGTCCGCGCCCTGTACTGGTCCAAGTCGGGAGATTGGTTCGAGGTCGCCGACGATCTGGAGGCGATGGACTTTCTCGACGGCGTCCCCAAGGGTGCCGCGCCGTGCCAGCTCGTGGTGGGCCGGGGAGGAGGCTTCTTCAAAGAGGCCAAGCGCATCTTGGGCGCCCGCGTCGGCATCCCCTTGGAGTCGGTGGTCGTGTGCTGCCACGGGGGACCTGGCGAGGACGGCTCGCTCCAGGGGGCCCTCGAGCTTGCAGGCGTCCGCTTTGCCGGACCCACCGTGGCCGGGGCCGCTCTCGGAATGGACAAGCTCGCCTTCGCAGCGGTCGTCTCGGGTGCGGGACTCGCGGTGCTGCCGAGGCTTCCCCTCGACTCCAACCTCGCCCGGCCAAGCTTGCAGGGCCCATGCATCGTGAAGCCCCGCTTCGGCGGGTCCTCGATAGGGATCGAGGTGGTGGCGGACATCTCTTCGGCCCTCGACCTCGCGGCGGCAAACCCCCACCTGCGCTCCGGTGCAGTGGTCGAGCCCTATCGCAAGGACCTCTTCGACCTCCAGATAGCGGTGCGTTCATGGCCATCGCTGGAGCTGTCCGCGATCGAACGTCCCCTGCGTGACGTTGCCGGGGGAGCGGGAAGCCAATCGGAGTTCTTGGGCTATCACGACAAGTACGTCGGCGGTGAGGGAATGGTCAGCGCGCCGAGGGAGCTCCCAGCGCGCGTCTCGAGCGGGCTGCGATCCGCCATTCAAGACGCCGCGTTGCACATAGCGCGGCTCACCTCGGTGCGCGGGGTAGCCCGGGTCGACTTTCTGAGCGACGGGGATCAGCTCTTTGTGAACGAGCTCAACACGGTGCCGGGTTCGCTCGCCCGTTATCTGTGGGTCGACCCGGCGATCCCCTTTTCCACGTTGCTCAGAGATCTTCTGGACGAGGCGGCGCACCGTCCGACGCGCTCGCCCCTCTCCCTTGGGGCCGATGGGTCGGTCCTGCGGAGCGCTTCTCCGGTGGCGGCCAAGCTGGCATAGCGCCCAAGGACTCGGGGTCCGCCGAGCGACGCCCCAAATAGTCGAAGAGGCGCTGGGTGGCTGGCGAGGGGGTGCCGTTGGGGTCGAGCTCGATCACCCGGCGCCGGCACTCATCCCACTCGCGCTGCAGGCGCATCCTGTCGCCCGCGGCCGCGGCGGTCACCATCGCGGCCCTGCTCAACAACTCACTGTAGTGCTCGACAAGGCGCGCCTTGTCGAGGATCCACCAGGCCAGGTCGACCATACCCTCGCGGATCGCGCCGTTGACCGCATTGCAGGCACCATCGACGATCATCGAGTTGACCCTCGCCTGATGGCCTTCGGAGCTCCACCAGCCATAACCGGACAGCACGCCGGCCAAGGGCTCACCGTCGATCAGCTCGAAGGCCGCCCGGTAGCGGGCCAGCGCGCTGGTGACGGACGGGTCCTGGGA
>JBOGFX010000254.1:0-1706 GCA_050743805.1 Acidimicrobiales bacterium | reverse complement strand
GAGCTGGTGGTGGCGCGAGAGATCCCGGCAGCGGGCCGCTCTCGTTGTTGGGTGAACGGCAAGATGGCGACCGTGTCCTCGCTGGCCGAGCTCGGCCATGGCCTGGCTGAGATCCAGGGCCAGGGAGACCAGCAGGCTCTGGTGCAACCCGTCGCTCAGCGGCGATCCCTCGACGCGTTCGCGCACATCGACACCTCGGTGGTCAGCCATCTCCTCGCGGCCCTAGGGGATCTCGATCGCCGTATCGAGGTGTTGGGCGGGGACCGCAGGCGTCGTGACGACGAGCGCGAGCTCCTCACCTATCAGCTGGCCGAGATCGACGCGTCCGGACTGGAGGATCCCGGTGAGGACGGGCGGCTCGAGCACGAGGAGTCCACCCTGGCCGATCTGGCCTCACATCGCGAGCGGGCGCTCAGCGCGCTCGGATCGCTCGACCCAGACGGCGGCGGTCCCGGTTCGATCGAGCTGTTGGGCGCGGCCGCCTCCGCGATCGAAGCGAAGGCAGGGCTGCGCGAGCTCGCATCGAGGATCCGCGCGGCCCACTCGGAGGTCGTCGACATCGCGAGCGAGCTGCGCAACGTGGTCGAGGGATGGGAAGACGACCCCGAGCGCTTGGAGGAGGTCCAGGCCCGCAGGCGAAGGCTCCGGGATCTCTACCGCCTCTACGGCGGAGACCGGGTGTCGGTCCTCGAGTTCGCCCGCAATGCCGGCCGACGCCTGGAGCGCCTCGACCTAGACGGCGCGCAGGCCCACGAGCTGGAAATCCAGCGCGCCGCAGTGCGCACCGAGCTAGATGCTGCCAGAGGCTCGGTCCTGGCTCAACGCGAGGCGGCGGGGCCACTGCTGGCTCGTGCGGTGGAGTCCGCGCTCGAGCGCCTCGCCATGGCCGGGTCGGTGTTCCGAGTCGACGTGGGGTCGAACCCCGCCAAAGATGACGTCACCTTCATGTTCGGCGAGCACGGCTCCGACGGACTGCGCCCGCTGGCCAAGACCGCCTCGGGCGGTGAGCTCGCGCGGACCATGCTCGCCCTGTTCCTGGTCGCCCCCGAGGGGCCGCCAACCATGGTGTTCGACGAAGTCGATGCAGGCGTGGGAGGTGCGGCCGCCCTGGCGCTCGCCGAGGCGCTGGCCCAGGTCGCCGCCTCCAGACAGGTCCTCGTGGTGACTCACCTCGCTCAGGTCGCCGCGTTCGGCGGAGCGCAGATATCCCTGACCAAGTCCGCAGGCATGGGGCGGCGCCGGACCGCGGCCAAGGTGCTCAACGGAGAGGACCGGGTGGTGGAGATCGCACGGATGCTCTCGGGGCATCCGCGCTCAGCCCGCGCCCACGCGCACGCCGCCGAGCTCTTGGAGCTGGCCGCGAGCGCTCTGGGCGCGCGAGCCGGTCGGAGCTGAGCCCGGCGCGCAGCAACCAGTGGCGAGCAGTGGCCCCGCAGTGGTGCGTGGCTCGATCGCGCTGTAGCATGGCTACGGTTCACTTCTTCTCAATGCCGTCCCGATTAGTGTGTTGGGATGCAGCGTCCGGACCCTTGGTGTTGCACCCCATGAGGGGGACGTCCCAGGCTCTGTGACCAAGTTCGTCTTTGTGACCGGAGGTGTGTCGAGCTCGTTGGGCAAGGGGCTCACCGCCTCGTCCTTGGGAAGGTTGCTCAAGCTACGCGGTCTGGTGGTCACCATGGCCAAGCTCGATCCCTACCTCAACGTCG
>JBOGFX010000253.1:0-2647 GCA_050743805.1 Acidimicrobiales bacterium | reverse complement strand
GCTCCTCTGTGTAGTGACCACAGCGCATCGTCGACGGGTTCGTGTGCCTCCGTGGGGCCCGTCACAGGAGGGGGTCGGCCTGGGCCAGCGCCCCTCCGGTGAGGAGTGTTGAGGGGTCTAGGCGTTGGAGTCCCAGGCGATCTCGAATAGGTGTCCGTCGGGGTCGGTGAAGTATCCCGAATAGACCCCGAATGGGCGCATGTGGGCTGGCGCGGTCACAATGGCGCCCGCCGCTTCGGCCAGAGAGAGGAGCTCGTCCACCTCGGGCTGCGAGGTGGCAGGGACGCCCAGGCTGAACTCGGTTGAATTGGGCGGGCCGGCTGCCAGGTTGGCGTCCTTGGCGAGATTGGTGCGCTCGTAAAGTCCAAGGAGGAGGCCACCGTCGAGGGAGAAGAAGGCGATCGTCCCGTCGGCTCCGGTCACATCATCGTGGAATTGCTGGCCCACGATGCCCTGCGTCGGCCAACCTAGACCGTCCCGGTAGAAGGTCAACGATCGCTCTAGGTCTGCAACTGCCAGCGTGATGAAAAAGATCTTCGCACGCATCACTTGCCCTCCTCACACCTGGCCCAAAGCTTCTCCAACGAAGTTCTTGAGCACCATTGAAGGCGCCAGTTGTGACATGGTGCCCGAGCTCGGGGTCCTCGCTCGCGTGGCTCGCCGCCCAGGCCAGCGACGTCTCATAGGCATCGGCCAGGTCTTCAAGGGCGATCGATCCAATCAGCCCAATCACGGCCGGACCATGACGAACTCCTTGTGCAGGTTCGTCTGTCCACGACGTCCTGAGACATCACAGTGTGCGGGCGAGAGGACTTGAACCTCCACCCCCGCAAGGGGACCGGGACCTAAACCCGGCGCGTCTGCCATTTCCGCCACGCCCGCCTGGCCCAGGGAGTCTAGGGCCGTCTCGGATCCCTCAACATCTGTCAGCGCGGCCGACAGACGTTGACGGGCCGGCGCGAACGGTCTTCGCCGGCCTCGCATCCCGAGGTTCCGAGTTGGTGGGTCGGGTCTTGCATCCTTTGATGGGTGGCCCTGGCGCCTCGGCGGCCTTCGGGGTGCGTCATGGCGAGCGCCCGGTGATCCCGGCCGGCCCATGTGGCAGCTCTCCGCACCGCCAATGGCTGTGGCCTGTCCTCCTGCACCTCTGGCGCGCTTCGATCCTCCGTGAACCGCCCTGGTCTCGCCGGGCGGTGGTGTACGTGTCGTTGGAGGCCTTGGTCACCCGGCCGGCCCAGCGCGACGAGCCCTTCGGTCACCGCCCGCTTGCGGGCCGCTCACGCCACGCCGCCTTGTCGTGGGACGCCCCGGTCCGGCAGCGCTCGCCAGGTCCTCGTCTGCCAGGCGCTCGAAGTGCCGGCCCAGGGCGATGAGCACCGTCATGTCGGCGCTGGTGCAACCGAGCCGAGTGCGGATCCGCATGGTCGTGGCCGTGCCGTCCACGCGGTGGCGGACGCTGGCGCTCACGGGCTCACCTTGCCAGTGAGATGCCACAGAGCCAGGGGGCCGTCGTCGTGCTCGGCACAGCGCAGGGCTTCTCCGCCCGGTTGCGAGCGGAGCGCTTGTCCTAGAGGCGGGCGCACAAGCTGGTCAGCACCTCGACCATGTCACGGACGAGATCGTCGGCCACCTCTCCTTCGTCGAGCACCACGAGCCTGCACCCGGAGGCAGAGAGGGCGGCATCGACGAGCTCGCTGCTCATCCGCCCGAGACGGTCACCGTGCTCCACCACGACTGCCTTCACAGCCGGGTCCGCCAGCAGGCGCCGGACCTTCCTGCGCGTGCCGTTCGTCCTCGACGCCACCTCGGCCTCGCTGGTGATCCCATGGGTGGACCGGCGGGCCAGGTCCGGCCAGGTAGCCTCGGGGGATGCCCGATCGTTCCAACATGAGCGCTCTCCTTGCAGCAGCCCCGGGTGCCGAGCCTGGGTCTGAGATCTTTCAGCGGCTGTTGAAAGAGCGGATCATCTTCCTCGGCAGCACGGTTGACCAGGCCATGGCCAACTCCATCTGCGCCCAGCTGATCCTGCTGGAGGCAGAGGACCATGAGAGGGACATCTCGATCTATGTCAACTCACCCGGCGGTTCTGTAACGGACGGCCTTGCCATCTACGACACGATGCAATATGTCCGCTGCGATGTTGCGACCATCTGCCTGGGATTGGCTGCGTCGATGGGACAGTTCCTGCTGTGTGCGGGGGCGCACGGAAAGCGCTTCGCTCTTCCTCACTCGAGGATCCTGATGCACCAGCCGTCAGGTTCGATGCAGGGTCAGGCTGCGGACATCGCCATCCAGGCCGAGCAGATCGTCTACCTGAAGCGGATGATGGCTGAGCGCATTGCGCTCCACACCGGGCAGTCCGTGGAGCGGGTCGAGGCGGACTCTGATCGTGACCGCTGGTTCACGGCCGAAGAGGCGCGAGAGTACGGCTTCATCGACCAGGTGATCGACCGCTCCAGCGCGCAGGTCGGCGGTAGCTGACCGTGGCGCTCGAGGCTGCGGCCCCGAGCGGTGACGCTGGCCGCCTTAAGGCCACGCGCGTCGTCTCGTCCCACGTCACGATCTTTGGCCGATTGGCAGCGATCTTCGCGTCTCGCCAGCTCCTTCTGAACCTCGTATCCACCGAGATACGGGTCAAGTACAAGAA
>JBOGFX010000252.1:0-2093 GCA_050743805.1 Acidimicrobiales bacterium | reverse complement strand
TCACCGGCCTGCCCGACGTGCGGATCATCACGGCCCCGCCCGAGGAGAAGGGCGGCCCGCAGCGCTACCAGGTTGAGCTGCGCGGGCTGGACGTCTTCGACCCCACCACCATGGAGGTGACGCACCGCGCGGGCAACGATGTCCCGGCCTGGCTCCTCGACACGGACTACAACGAGATGTGCTTCCTCGTGTCCCAGGCATTTTTCCCCCGCACGAGCGCCTGGGAGAGCCTCAAGAAGTCACTCGGCGGCCAGTTCGAGGACAGCGTCTGGCAGCATCTGGCCGGGACCACGAGCGCGCCGTTCGAGCCGGGCGAGCAACGCAAGGTGGCGGTCAAGGTGATCGACGACCGCGGCAACGAGCTGCTCGTCGTCAAGAGCCTCGATGAGGCGTCATGACCGATACCTCGGCCTTCGAGGTCGCTGAACCCATCCTTTCCTCCCCGTTCGAGGAGCCGCCTGAGCACTGGTGGATCGAGGAGGGCAAGCTGCCGGAACGGCGGCCCGGACGCCGGCCTGCGGGCTACTTTTATCGCGACCCGCTGGCCCCGGCCGCGGACGACGAAGGGTTCACGCGCGGTGAGTGGATGGAGCTGGAGGCGGTCAACCGGATCCGCGAGCGGCTCGCCCAGTGGCGCTCGGAGGGGTGCCCCGGTGCCGCCCGCACGACGAGCGAGCTGATCGAGTACTGGCGTCGGGAAGGGCGCGAGTGGCCGCTGTTCTTCGCCCAGCTGGAGGCGGCGGAGACCGTCATCTTCCTCAGGGAGGCGCGCTCGGACCTGCTCCAGGGCATCGACGTGCCGCTGGAAGAGGGCGGCGCGTTCATCCGCAACGCCTGCAAGATGGCGACCGGCTCCGGCAAGACGACGGTGATGGGCATGCTTGCCGCCTGGAGCATCCTTAACAAGGTCTCCGCGCGCAACGATGCGCGGTTCTCCGACACCGTGCTTGTCATCTGCCCCAACCTCACGATCCGCGGGCGCCTACGCGAACTCGACCCGATCGAGGGCGACGCCTCGATCTACCGCACCCGCGACCTCGTCCCTCCCCACCTGATGCCGCAGCTCCGTGGCGGACGGGTGCTGGTGAAGAACTGGAACCAGTTCGGGCTGAAGGGGATGCAGGCAGGCGCCAAGGTCCAGAAGCGCGGTCGCGCGCAGACGGTCCGGTCCACGATCAAGATCGGCGAGAGGACGACGACCGGCCGCGGCGGTAAGTACATGACCGTCCAGGCGCTCGAACTCGCCGCCGCGCAGAACACGGCCCGGATCGTCGAAGACCACCGTCCCGCCAAGGCCGAGGTCGTCATCGAGGAGACCCGCTACGTCGAGAGCGACACACGCTGGATCCAGCGGGTTCTGGGTCAGGAGGTTGGTGGTAAACGCAACATCCTCGTGCTCAACGACGAGGCACACCACGCCTATCGGATCCGCCAGACCGGTCCCGATCTCCTGGAGGAGTCCGAGGCGCTCGACGAGGAGACGATCGAGGAGTTCGCCCAAGAGGCGACGGTCTGGATCGAGGGGCTTGATCGCATCCATCGGCTGCGCGGCATCAACCTCTGCGTCGACCTCTCCGCGACGCCGTACTACCTGGCGCGAGCGGGCACCGAAACGAACCGGATCTTCCCCTGGGTCGTCAGCGAGTTCGGCCTCACCGACGCGATCGAGTCGGGGCTCGTCAAGATCCCCCAGCTCGCCATCGCCGACCCCACCGGCGAGGAGCGCGCCGCCTACTTCAACATCTGGCAATGGATCATGAAGAAGCTCACCGCGCGGGAGCGGGGCGGACGGCGCGCCAGCCCGAAACCCGAGGCGGTGCTCAAGTGGGCCAACCCGCCGATCCAGCTGATGGGCGAGGACTGGGACAAGACCCGCGAAGAGTGGGCGGCAGACGGCGAGGAGAACCGCCCGCCCGTCTTCATCCTGGTGGCCAAGAACACCCAGCTCGCCAAGATGCTCTATGAGTGGCTGGCCGAGGGGGTGTCCCCGGCAGGCGTGCCGCCCGCCGACCTCCCCGAGCTGCGCAACACGGACGGCCAGGTGCGGACCATCCGGGTGGACTCCAAGGTGGTCCAGGAGACCGACACCGAGG
>JBOGFX010000251.1:0-1551 GCA_050743805.1 Acidimicrobiales bacterium | reverse complement strand
ACTTGGCACGAGGCATTCACCCCCCGGCGCTCGACACCGGGCTCGAAGGGGCGCTTGCCACCCTCGCCGCCAGAAGCACCCTCCCCACCGAGCTGGCGGTCGATGTGCGCGACCGACCCACCCCGGCTATTGAAGCCATCGCATACTTCTCCGTGGCCGAGCTACTGGCCAATGTGGCCCAGCACGCCCAGGCCTCCCGGGCCTCCATCAGCTGTATGCAGCACGCGCAGTGGTTGCGACTGGTAGTGCGCGACGACGGGCAGGGTGGGGCGCGCCCCTCCGCCTTCGGATCCTCATCGAGCGGGCTCAGCGGCCTGACCGACCGGGTGCGGACGGTCGATGGGCGCCTCGACATCACAAGCCCGATCGGCGGACCGACGGTGGTGACGGTCGACCTGCCCATGCACGCCTGACCGATGTCCGACACCATCCGGGTGGCTATCGCCGAGGACTCCGCCATCCTGCGCGATGGACTGGTGCAGTTGCTTACCGACCGAGGCTTTGAGATCACCGACGCGGTGAGCGAACCTGAGGCGCTGCGGACGTCGATCGAGCGCGACCAACCGGACGTGGCGGTGGTCGACATCCGCATGCCCCCCACCTTCACCGACGAAGGGCTGCGGGCCGCCCTCGAGCTGCGACGCCAGCACCCTGGCCTCGGCATCTTGCTCTTCTCCCAATACATCGAGACCCGCTATGCCGCCGAGCTGCTGGCCTCCGGCGCCGCAGGGATTGGCTACCTGCTCAAAGACAGGGTGGCCGACGTCAGCGACTTCGCCGAGGCACTGGTGCGGGTGGCATCGGGCGGCACCGCCCTCGATCCGGAGGTTGTCACCCAGCTGGTGGGCGCGTCACGGCGCAGTGACTCGCTGTCGGGTCTGAGCCCGCGCGAGCGTGAGGTGCTCACCTTGATGGCGGAGGGCCGCTCCAACGCCGCCATCGCTACCGCCCTTGTCGTCTCGGAGGGTGCGGTTGAGAAGCATGTGGCCAACATCTTCACCAGGCTCGCCCTGCCAGTTTCCCCTTCGGATCACCGGAGGGTGCTTGCAGTGCTCCGCTTTCTCGATTCTTGAGTAGCGGAACACGCCTTCGGTCCCCAGGCAATTCGGTACCTCGCAGAGCTCCGGTTCGCTCCCAACGCCGGAACCGGGTCACGCGCCTGGTATTTCGACGAGGTGAACAATCTGTCGCGACCCCGGTCAAAGAAACCGCCCACCGAGCCGTCGATCGGGGCGGTCCAGAAGGTGAGGGCGCGGTCGGGGCCGCCGAGCATAACGATCGGTCGGCGCGGCCCGAAGCGTCAGGCGGGGACTGGGTGGGGTAGGCGGTGCCTGCGGGGAGTGACCGGATCGATGGCGGGCCACAGACGCCGGGCGCTTTGGGGGTTGAGGGCGAGTTTGCTGTTGTAGCTCTCGGGGACTTGTTCGCCGATCTGCTCGTAGCTGAACGCTAATGGGGCGACCACGATCGTCGTGGTCTGCCCGCGCCTATCGCGGTCGATGGGGCTTGCGCGGCTGGACCGATCAGGCTCAGCTTCCCGACCCTGTGTCC
>JBOGFX010000250.1:0-15157 GCA_050743805.1 Acidimicrobiales bacterium | reverse complement strand
GTGCGCTGCAGCAGCGCTCCTGAACGAACTTCGCCTTGACGGTAGTCTCGACGATCAACAACCGCCAACTTGTCCCGCCGGTCGAGCCGCGTCGAGCGAGAACTCCGACTCAGATCGTCGGTTTGGTCCAGGTGAGGACGTAGCGCCACATCGCTCCGCGCCGGAAGCGCCGGCCTGGCAGGACGGTCGCCGAGAGGTGCCGCAGCTCCCCGTAGTGGTGCGGCGGAGGCCAGATCTTCGGTGCTGGAGTCTCCCAGTAGATCTTCGTGCGCTTGTGGGCCCAGGTGGCGACCGCGCCGGCGATGTCGAAGGCGAGGTCGCGTGGCGACCGGGTTCGGGCGAGTCCGGCGACGCCGAGCGTGCCGCCGGGGCGGAGCAGCTGGGCCATGCGCGTGAGCGCCGCCTCCTCGTCAAGGTGGTGGAGGGAGGCGACGGCGGTGACGAAGTCGAACGAGGCCGGCTGGAAGGGCCAGGTGAGGAGATCCCCTTGGAGGTACTCGACCCCATCTACATCGCCGACGGCGCGGGCGGCCAGGATGCTGAAGGCATCGGTATCGATGCCGACGACGTGGCCCACTCGCTGGCGCATCTCGCGAACGAGCCAGCCCTCTCCGCAGCCGACGTCGAGGGCGTCTTGGGCGCCGTCGGGGATCAGCCCGAGCAGCTGGCGGCCGTAGTGGATGTTGTGGTTCCACCGGTCGCCTCCCGCGTTTGCGGCCGATGATGGCGCTTCAATGTCCTCGTGCCCGGTCATACGATCCACGCCAGGTGCAGCATGTGACCGCCCCGGCGGTGTGCAGCCGCCGAACCGCAGCTGCGGCGGTCAGACCCTGGTGGGGAGCCGCGGTCGCTTCGGGTAAGACGATCGAGTAGTGATCGGGGCGGATGAAAGTGGCCGCTACCTCGAACCCGGCTGCCCGTAGCGGGCCGACTCGGGCGGTGCGAACTTGACGTGGCAACGGCGGGGTTGGTGAGGCTGAGCGCGATCAGGTCGTCGCCAGGCGCCGCGGACACCGACACGCCGAAAAAGCGATGCTCTTCCCAACAGTCGGCCACCGACCGGTCCAAGACGACATCGCTGAGCCCGTTCGTCCCGCTTCTCACCACGAGCAGCAGGTCATCAGGAGGAGCCCCTTCTCTCAGCAGATGCCGGGGAGGGAGCAGCACGCCTGTCATGCTGGCACGGCGCCTGCCGCCGCGAGTATCTATCGCCCGGGAGAGGGCTGCTAACGAGATCTAGAAGGACTCTGCGCCTGGTCCCCCCCGAAGGCTGGGCGTTCCACGTGCCGCTCGCCACACCGTCAGCTCCACCGCGGCCGCGGTAGCCCGGCTCATCCCGTTCCCGGGATCCCTCGCTCCCGGAGCACCCTCGCCGCTCAGGAGGGAACTGACCCCTCGATCACTGGCGCGCGGGTGGGCTGCACCACGCCGGAAGCGGGCTCGACGGTTATCGCGAACATGGTGACCGCGGCGTTCCCTGCCACGCTGAACGCTGTGGTTGTCGGGTGAGCCCCAAGCAGGCCGAAGGAGATCCACCGGCTATCGACGGCACCCCACAGCTGGTAGGTCCGGTCTCTCGGCAGGGCCGCCAGGTTCTGGGGGATGAGGTACGCGACGCCGCGCCGGGTGAGCGCCACGGTCACCGACGGCCCGCCTCGAGACGCGGACCGCGCTGGGAGGAGCGTGACCCGCTCGGTACCTGGATTGGCCAACGCGATGTTGGCGGCGCGTGCGATCCCTGGTTGGCTCGCCGTCGTCTGCAGCTGAGCGACCTGGTTCCTCAGCTGGGCAGATTGGAGCCCGAACACCACGGCGACGATCGCGGCTGCCGCTCCCAGTGCCGCGCCCGACCACGAGGCGACCCGCCACCGCGTCCGGCGCCTGAGCGCTAGGCCGGAGCCGCTTGCCTCCCTGTAGCCGCCTGCTGGCTCCCTGAGGGGAGCTTCGTCGGCACCGGTCGTGTGCGGTTCCTCGACGATGGCTGGGTCCGCTCCTCCAGGCCGCTCCAAGCGAGCCGCGATCCTGCTCCAGGTGCCCGCGCCGGCCGGCACGACCAGGTTCTCGGCGATGCGGTCCCAGAGCTCCGGCGGAGCGTCGGCACCGGTGTTGGCCAACAGGCCTGCTACCTCGTGGTGGCGCGCCACCTCGCCCGCGCACCGCGGGCACGTTGCCAGATGCGCCTCGACCTGGTCGACCTCGGCAGGATCGAGGGCGTCGAGCGCATATGCGCCGAGCAGCTCGGCGATCTCGCTGTGAACTGGAAGCCGCCCGGTCTGGCTCATCGCTGCACCGCCGCCTGCTCCAGCCCGCGGGAGGCGAGGCTCTCGCGCAACCTGGTGAGCCCGGTGCGGATCCGGCTCTTCACCGTCCCTTCGGGAGCATCGAGCATGGCAGCCACCTCGCGATAGGTGTGTCCACCAAAGTACGCCAGTTCGATCGCCTTGCGCATGTCGTCGGGCAGCTCGGCCACCGATGCCTTCACCTGCTCAGCGATGGCCAGATCCCAGACGTGGCGCTCCAGGTCGTACCCCGCGGTAGCCGCCTCACGCGAGGTGCGCTCCTCGCGGCGTCGACGGGCCTCCTCGGATCGGCTCACGTCCACCGACCGACCGTGAGCCCGGGCCTCGAGGAACGCGCGCAGCGTTCCGCGCTGCGCGTCGAACTTCTCGGGGTGAAGCCACAGGTCGACGAACACCTCCTGTGTGACCTCTTCGGCGGTCGCGTCCCGGCCCAGAAGCCGGCGGCAGAGGCCGTGCACAGGCCCCCCGTGACGCCGGTAGGTCTCGGCCAGCGACGGCTCGTGCCAGCGGCCGATGGCCACCACCAGCGTGGCGTCACTCGCCTGCCCCAGGTCAGTCATCTCGACGATAACTTCGGAACCGGCGACCCCTCCGGATGGTTTCCCGTCCGGTCCCCGGGCGGCTCTGCGCCTCCGTCGGGAGCCAGGCAGCGACATCACCGATGTGACGCTACCCGGGGAGGGCGGGCACCTCGGAGACTGCGCACCGAGCGCCGGGCCGGGTCCGTCCCGTTCGCCCACTGTGGCCGGGCGACGTGGCTCGGCTACATGTACCGTTCATCCACCCAGGACGGCGGCCACGAAAGACGTGTCATGGGGTTCGACATCGACACGTACTCCTCGGTCACCGCGAAGCTCGACACCGACGACATCGACTTCGCCTCCTTCCGTTATGACCCACTCTCTCCCGACGTGCTTCGCTGCCTTCGCTACATGCACGACGTAGAGAGCCACACCGTTTGCTATCTCCGGGACATGCTCGTGACCCGGGCCCACAGGGACCCCGAGGTCACCACCTTCCTCACCTTCTGGAACTTCGAGGAGCACTGGCACGGCGACGCGATCGGAAGGGTCCTAGCGGCTCACGGCGAGCCCTCGGGCCGGGTCCGCACCGGTGAGCTGCGCCGCCATCTCCCTCGCCGGGATGCGTGGCGCCCGCTCACCTTCGAGCTCTGCTCCCTGGTGACTCCTCACCTGACCGCGGTGCACATGACCTGGGGGGCCATCAACGAATGGACCACCCAGGCGGGATACGCGCGCCTCGTGGCGCTGGCCGGGCACCCGGTCCTCTCCGAGCTGCTCCGGCGGATCATGAAGCAGGAGGGTCGCCACATCGACTTCTACCTGTCCCAGGCGAAGCAGCGGCTGTCTATCAGCCAAGGCGCGCAACGACTCACCCGCTGGGCCCTCCGGCGCTACTGGGCCCCGGTCGGGAGCGGGGTGATGCCCGACGCCGAGGTCCGCTTCCTCGTCTCGTTCCTTTTCGGGGGAGACGAGGGGCTGGCCGTGGCCGACCGAATAGACCGACGCGTGGACCTCGTCCCAGGGCTCTCGGGCCTCGGTCTGATCCACAAGGTGGCCGTCTCGGAATAGCCGCGGTGGCGGAAAGCCGCTGGTTCGAGCGCGGCGACGACATCCAAACAGTCGTCACGCTGGGTCGCCGCAGGACCAATTCGCGATCGGCTGGCCCTGTCTGCTAGGACGCGGGCTGCGACGACGTCACCGGGTATGAGGACGTCAGGCTGGCGAACACGACCGTGTTGTTCAGGTAGTGCCCCGTCGCATGATCGAACGACCCGCCGCAGGTGATGAGCCGCAGCGCAGCGAAGTTGGTGTTGCCGTACACGGTCGCGGTGGGGAAGGCCACCTTGGGGTACTGGCGGACCCCGGTGACGGTGAACACGGCCATGATGCCGTCGGCTCTGCTGACGTCGATCTGGTCGCCAGGCACGAGCGCGCCCAGGTCGAAGAACACCGACGGGCCTTCGACCGCGGAGTCGATGTGGCCCTCGATCACCGACGGCCCCAACTGACCGGGGGTGGGGCCGTACTCGTACCAGGCCGCCTCGTTGTAGTCGGGCCCGGGCTGGGGCACCGCGATGGTGCCGTCGGGGTTCAAGCCCAGGTACTGCAACGCCGACTGGACCTGAATCGCCGGGATCGCGATGGACACGGGAAGGGAGCGGTCGAGGAGCGGGCCGGTGGTGGCGGGCTGAGCGGGCGACGTGGTGGGCGCCGTCGAAGGCTGGCGGTGGCGGCTCCGTGCAGCGTGGGCGTCCCTGGTGCTCCCGTAGGCCCCGGGCCCCGGGCGCGGCGCGTGGTACTGCGAGGTGACCGCCACGCCGATGGCGCTGCCGCCGCCCGCGATGATCACCGCAGCGGCCACGACCACCGCTCTGCCTCGCAACCACGAGGTCACGTGCCGACCCGAGCTCGTCGTCCGATGCCCACCGGTGCTTCTTCGGACCTAGGCCTCGTCCCGGACGGCGAGCCACGCCTGCCGCCCCATCGCGGCCCGCCATCCGCCAGGGCGACGGCTCCGAAGTAACTGCGAGGAGGTACCGATGACCACGACGCAATCAGGCGCGCCTCGCCGAAACGAAACAAGCCCACCGCGCACGAGCCCACCGCGAACAATCCAACCATCAAAACGCGTTCTCCCTGATTCGAACCCCCAATCGGGCAGCGATCGAACCCGTGGGGGAGGTCGCCCGCTGGTGGTTGCCACCCCCGCCGGTGTTTCGAGCTTCTCCGGCACCCACTGTGCAGCCGCCCCTGGCGATGAAATCCCTGATTCTTGCCCCCGGTCTCGCCGCCCAAACATCCGGACCATCCAGATCTTGCTCGGGTTGACCTGGATCGTGGCGGGCGCCCTGCAGTTCCAGCCGTTCATGTTCTCCAAGGGGTTCTTGGACCAGGTGATCGCCCCGGTGGCCCATGGTCAGCCAGCCTGGATCGCCGCCAGCATCACCTGGTCCGTGCACCTCACGGGCCAGCACCACGTGGTTTACAACGCGCTGTTCGCCGCCACCCAGGTGCTCATCGGGGCCGGCCTCCTGGTCCGCCGCAGCGTCAAACCCGCGTTGGCGGTGTCGTTCGGGTGGGCGCTGGGGGTGTGGTGGTTCGGAGAGGGGCTCGGACTGGTCTCCACCGGCACCGTCTCGCCGCTGTCGGGGACCCCGGGGGCGGTCATCATCTACGCCCTCGTCGGCGCACTCGTCTGGCCGCATCGCTCGAGCCAGCACAGCGCGAGCGAACCTGACCGATCGCAGCGCCGCGCGGCACTTGCTGGGAAGCTCGTTTGGGCTGGCCTGTGGATGTCCTCGGCCGCGCTGTGGCTCCTGCCCGCGAACCGGGAGGCGGGGTCGGCTCGCGACGCCATAGGGGCGGCGTCATATGGCTGGCTGGCCCGCGCACAGCACGCGGCGGCCGCGGCGGCAAGCGGGCACGGGCTCGGGATCGCCATCGCGCTCGCCGGGGCGTCGGCGCTCATCGCGCTCGGCATCGCCGTGCCGGCGACCGCACGCCCGGCGCTGGTCGCCGGTGTCGCGCTCTCGCTGGCGTTCTGGGCGTTCGGCCAGGGCTTCGGGATGATCACCACCGGCACGGCCACCGACGTGAACGCCGGTCCCCTCTATGTCCTGTTGGCGCTGCGCCTCTGGGGAGACCCGGCTGTCGTCATCCGCCAGACCGCACGGCTCCGAAGACCGAGACGAGAACAGCAACCACAGAGCAGGTTGGCCGCGAGCGCCGGCCGAGCCCTGACAACCAAAGGAGCGTACAGCGCATCATGAGCACACTTAGCGCAGCATCGAAGCTCAAGAGACAGCTCCGGCTGCCCCTGGCGGCGGCCGGAGCCATCGCCCTGGGCATCGGCGCGATGTCCCTTGCTGGCGCGGGGGTCGCCTCTGCCGCCGGCCCTACGACCTACCAGGCCAACCTCCAACCCGTGGCGCTCAACACGCCTGCCGCCGCGGCATCGGGGACCCTGACCCTGACGCTGAACGGCGACCAGGCGACGGTCACCGAGCAGGTGAGCGGCCTGGGTGCGACGATCCCTACGGACCCGACGACGCTGGCGTCGCTCGGCATCCCCGCGGGCTTCGCCGGCATGCCGTTCCCGCATGTGCAGCACATACACATCAACGGGGCCGACACGTGCCCGACCGCGTCGGCCGACACCAACGGTGACGGCGTGATCAGCACCGTCGAAGGTCAGCCCGCCTACGGCATGATCGGCACAACCTTGTCGACGAGCGGCGCCACAGATGCCTCGACGGCGACGGACGTGACGGTCGCCCCCAGCGGCGCCAGCTTCACCTACAACCGGACGTTCACCGTGAACCAGGCCACGCTGTCGGCCATCCAGGCCAGCAAGGCCGTCATCGTCGTCCATGGGCTCAACCCGTCGACAGCGCCGGCGGCCTCGCTGACCACGGCGAACTCCCTCAATGCCACGCTTCCTGGGGCGAGCAAGCCGGTCGCGTTGATAGCGACTGCTCCGGCCCTCTGTGGCGTGCTAACTGCGTCCCAGATGAGCGCAGTGCCATCGGGCGCGCCCTCGACGGGCGGCGGCTCTACGGCCAACGTCCAAGACCTGGGCCTGTTCGCAGCGGGTGGCGCGCTGGTTCTCGGGGGGAGCGCCCTGCTCTTCGCCCGCAGGCGCCGCAGCGCACGTAGCACCTCGTAGGGCAATCACCGGATGTGCACCGGCCTCGGGCGCAGCGAAGCCCGAGGCCGGTGCGCGTCTGTAGGGCTGCTCCCGCCAAGGGAGACTCGGCATCGGAGCGCCTCTGTCGGGCCGCGAACAGCGGGCCCGTGATGCACGGGGTCGCCACCGAAGCGAACACTTCGCCGACGGGGCCGCGGCGAAAGACAGCCTCGCCGGGCCGACGTCGCGTTCACAACGTCGCTGGCGGAGCAGCAAAAGAGCCGATGACGCTCACCGGCGCTGGTCCCTCACCCGCGATCTCCACTGCGATCCTCGCTCTGGCGCGCAACAAGAAGGTCTTGGAGCTGTGGTAGAGGCCCGATCACTTTGACCAGATCGGCGGGAAGCGCTGAGCCGAAGCTAACCCTCTTGCCGTCTGCGGGGTGCTCGAAGACGAGGGAGAAGCCGTGCAGGAAGAACCTCCCGGGCTCGAGGCCCGCCTCCGCCCGCTTGGCCCCATAGCGGGGGTCTCCCACCACGGGGTGGCCGATCGCCTCCAGATGGGCCCGGATCTGGTGCGTCCGGCCCGTCTCCAGCCTGAGCACGAGAAGCGTCGAATCGAGAGGCTCCCTGTGGCGGGACAGCACCTCGTAGCGTGTCCTGGCCGGCCGGCCCCGGGCCGAAACCGCCATCCTGTCCGGCCTCCTCGTGGCACGCGCGAGCGGGGCGTCGATCAAGCCCTCCCCGACCAGCTCGCCGTGCACCAGCGCCAGATAGAGCCGCTCGGGGGTATGGGCAGCCATCTGCGCGCGCAACGAGCGCAGCGCCGCGACACTGCGTGCGACGACCAGGAGCCCCGAGGTGCCGCGGTCCAGACGATGGACGATCCCGGGTCGGCCGGGGTCGGTCCCCTCGGCGCCGTCGAGCTCGGCGAGCTCGGGGAAGCCTGCCAACAGGCCCGAGACGAGGGTCCCTTCCAACCTGCCGGCTCCGGGATGCACGACCAATGCCCACGGCTTGTCGACCACGATCAGGTGTGGGTCCTCGAACGCGACAGCGAACTCCACGCAAGGGTCCGCCTCGAGCCGCGGGGCCTTTGGGATCTCGCCCATCTCCAAGCGCGATCCGGCCCTGACGCCCTGAGCGCCGCGCACCACCACCTGGCCGTCCACCCGGACCTGGCGCCGTGCCAACATGGCCGCCGCCGCGGAGCGCGACAGGTCCGCCAGTATGGCGAGCGCCCGGTCGAGGCGCTCGCCGTCCAAGGAGCCGGGCACCCGCAGGACCCGATCGTTGGGGTCCTGGCCGCTCACCGCTGGGCCGGCAGGTGGGCACCGCGCCATCTGGGAGAGAGGCTGAGCACGACCGCAACGATGACCCCGACTGTGATGCAGGCGTCGGCCACGTTGAAGGTGGGCCAGTGGCTCAGTGTGATGAAGTCGACGACCGCACCGTGGTGGGAGCGAAAGGCCCGGTCCGCCAGGTTCGAGATGGCCCCTCCCAGCACCAGTCCGACGGCCGCCTGGAACCCGGCGCTGCGTCGCCAGGCGAGCACCCCCAGCACGCCGACCAACACGACGGCGACAACCACGACAACCCCGGTGGACCCGGCGAAGAGGCTGAAGGCGGCGCCCCGGTTGAAGGTCAGCCCCAGCCCGAGAGGTCCCAACAGATGCACCCGATGGCGCAGACCCGAGAGAGCGAGCGACTTGGTCACCTGGTCGACCACGAGGACTGCCCCGCCGACGAGGATCGTGGTCCCCAGGCGCCGGGGCTTGCCACCGCGGGCCGTGATCGAGCGGGAAGGCTCCGCTCGACGGCTCAGCGCCGCGACAGGCCCCCGCTCTTGCACGCCACGCAAAGGCGCGCGTAGGGCATCGCCCGCAGGCGCGCCTTCAGGATCGGTTGTTGACAACGCTCGCATTGGCCATAGCTCTTGTCGGCGATCCTTCCCAGAGCGGCATCGATCTCCTCGACCGCAAACGCCGCCTGAGCCGAGAGGGCGAGATCGCGCTCTCTGTCTACGGTGACCGTCCCTCCCTCACCGGACTCCTCGTCGAACTGGACGTCCCCGGGCTCGCGCTCTTGGGCCAAGGAGTCGGCCTCGGCCTTCAAGACCTCGGCCTGCTCCTGGTAGACGGAGTGCTCCGACAGCAGGGCCTTGCGCTGCTCCTCCAGGAACTTGGAGTCGGTCGCGTAGGGACCCGCGGGCGGCCGTGCGGGCCTTCGCCTGCGAGCCTCCTTGGCGAGAGCCGTACCCCCACCCGCGGACTTGCCGTTCGTCCTTGCCGGTGCCGCCTTGGATGCGCTCGCCTTGGATGGGGCCGCCTTGGCCTGCGCCGCCTTGGCGGCCGGCTTGGCCTGCGCCTTCTTGGCGGGCGCCTTGTTTGCAGGTGCCTTCTTGGCCGCCACCTTGGAGGAGCCCTGAGCCCCTGACTTGTGGGTGACCGTCTTGGCGGTCCGGGCGGCCTTGATCGGGGTGAGCTTGGAGGGGGCGGCCGGCTTGGCCTGCGCCTTCTTGGCGGCCGGCTTGGGCGCGCCCTTGGTCACCGTCTTCACCGCGCGCGGCGGGGAGGACCGGGCGCTTGCCTGCGCCTTCTTGGCGGCCTTGTCTGGGGTCATGGGTCCTCCTCGGGGCTTCGAGCCCGAAAGCAGCGCTCGGTCGCAGCTGTCAGGGAGCCGGCGACCATACACGAACGCCGGGAGGTGCCAAAAACTTCCCGGGCGCAGCGAGAGCGCTCCGGGGTTCGTTCAGCTCCGGCCCTCGGGCGGAGCGCCCGGAGCGCGCAGGTCGAGAACCTGGGCCACCTCGGTGTTGCTGTCCTCTGGTCCCTCCGCAGCCTCTTCGACCTCGTCGTCGCCGGGCCGACCCGCGACGAGGCGTCCGGTCGGCCTGTTGGATTGGACACGGGGGTGCAGCGCCATGAGCGACTCGGCGGGCTGGACGTTCTCCTCGATCCACTTGAGCACCTCGGAGAGCATGGTGCGCAGGCGCGTACGTTCGGACTCTAGGTGCCGGGCCATGTTCTCCACGTCGGTCGCGAGCTGGGCGCGCATGCCCTCCAGTCGGCTCACCTCGTCGCGCAGGCGCTGTTGGGCATCGCTCATCAGCTGGCGAGCCTCGTCCTCGGCACGTGTCACCAAGGAGTGCGCGCGCTCTTGGGCACCGGACACGAGACGCTCGGCCTCGGCCTCGCTCTCCCTCTTGGTCTGCTCCACGAAGCGCTGGGCGAGTATCAGGGTTTGTGCCAGCGCCTCGTCAGGCTGGGCCGGGGCCTGCGCCTCGGCGGCCCCTTCGGCTGGAGCCGGGGAGGGCGCGCTCTCGAGCTGCGCGATCCGCTCGGAGGCTTGGCGCAGTCGCTCCGCGCTCTGGCGAAGGCCCTCGGTCAGCCTCTCCGCCTCGACAGCGGCCTTCTCGAGGTACTCGTCGACCTCGTCGACGTTGTACCCCTTCAGTCCGAGACGGAACTCGACCGTGCGAAGGGTCTCGAGGATCGGCTGGTTGGCTTGCCCGCTGTCCATAGGCCAGCCACTCTACCTGCAGCTGCCGCCGGACCCCATCGGAGATGGCCCTAGCGGTGCAGGATGGGGATGACCACGATCTCGGCCACCACGACCACCAATATGAAGGAGAGATCGATCGAGGCACCCCCGGCCCGCAGCGGAGGCAGCACCCGGCGGATCGGCCTCAGGACTGGCTCGGTGACCAGGGCCAACGATCTCTCGATCCGAGAGAACGCCGACCCGCGCCGCATCGGCAACCAGCTGAGCAGCGCACGCACCACCAGGACGACCACGAAGGCCTCGACAACACCAGCAAGGATGCTTCGGATCACGTCTCAGTGCTGCCCGAAGTTGCGCTCCTGCAGACGCTGGCGCTCCTCGTCCGAGACCGTGACATTGCTCGGCACGAGCAGGAACACCTGGTCTGCCACCTTCTCCATCTCGCCGCTCAAGGCGTAGGTGACCCCCGAGCAGAAGTCGATCATCCGTCGCTGCAGGTCACGGTCCGCCACCTGGAGGTTGACAATCACAGGGCGGTGCGCCTTCAGGTGGTCCGCGATCTCCTTGGCGTCACCGAAGCGGGCCGGGGCCACCACCCTCGGGGCCGACTCCGCGGCGGCCGGGCGGACCAGGGTCGGGACCGACTGGGGCCGCAGGGTCGGCGTGTTGGTGGAGCTGTTCTCCTTGGGCAGGGCGCGGATCCGGCTCGCGCCCAGCGGCTGGGGTCGGGGGTCGGGCTCGTCGCGCTCGGGCCCGGTCGCGGCGCTCTGCCTGGAGAGCGCGGTGAACGACCGGGAGCCACGTTCCTCGTAGTCGTCCTCGTAATCGTCGTACTCGTCGTCAACCAGGCCGAGGTAGACCATGGTCTTCTTCAGCAATGAGGCCACAGGCACCAGTCTCCTTTGAGACAGCGTATCTCCAGCCGACGTTCGCTTGTGGCGCTCTGGGCCCGGATCACGGCCGCGCTCGCTCGCCGAACAGCGCGCGGCCGGTCCGCACCATCGTCGAGCCCTCCTGGACCGCGACCTCCAGGTCCTCGCTCATCCCCATCGAGCGCACCGGGAGACCCAGGTCATCGGCGAGCCGCCTCACCTCGATGAACAGGGGCCTCGGGTCCGAGGGAGGGGCGGGCCCGACCGCCATCAGGCCCTTGACCAACAGTCCCAGGTCACCGAGGTGCGCGACCAGCGAGGCCACCTCGTGGGGCAGGCAACCCCGTCGGGCTCCTCCGTGGGAGACCTCCACCAACACCTCGGCTCCGGGCGCGGCCAAAGCTATGGCTTCGCCCTCTCTCGAGCGGCACACCGACTGCCACCTGGTGACGAGCGGCGCGAGCCGCCTGATCTTGTTGGTCTGGATCGCACCCAGGTAGTTCCAGCAGACGCGCTCGCCCAGATTTCCAGACTTGGAGAGCAACTCCTGCGCGAAGTTCTCCCCCACCTCCAAGCCCGCCGAGGTCGCAGCGGCCACCGCCTCGGGCCCGAAGCCCTTGGTGACCGCGATCACCTGGACCACCTTGGGGTCGCCGCCGGCGGACACGATGCGCGAGCGGAGCCGGTCCAGGCGAGCCGAAAGGACCGTTTCGAGCGAGCTCAAAAGAGCCCCGCTCCTCAGCGCAGGAACGAAGGGACGTCGAAGTCGTCGTCGCCGATCTCGATCTCGTCGTCTGTGTCGGCGAAGATGTCGACCGGGCCACCATGTACCTGGGACCCGAGAACGCTCGAGGTGGGCTCGGGGCCCTTCCTGGGCCCACCGCGGCC
This sequence comes from Acidimicrobiales bacterium, assembly GCA_050743805.1. Taxonomy (GTDB): domain Bacteria; phylum Actinomycetota; class Acidimicrobiia; order Acidimicrobiales; family RAAP-2; genus Palsa-461. Next base: position 2,943 of record JBOGFX010000250.1, on the reverse strand, counting down.
CACGCCCTCCCAGCGCTCGAAGCCCGCTGCGATGACGGTCACGTGGACCTCGTCGTCCATGTGCTCATCGATCACCGCGCCGAAGATGATGTTGGCGTCGGGGTGAGCGACGGAGTGGATGATCTCGGCGGCCTCGTTCACTTCGAAGATGCCGAGATCGGTGCCGCCGACGATGTTGAGCAGGATCCCCCGCGCGCCCTCGATCGAGGCCTCGAGCAACGGGCTCGTTATGGCCGCCCTCGCCGCGTTCACGGCGCGTCCGTCGCCGCTCGCGCGACCGATTCCCATGATGGCGGTTCCCGCGTTGGACATGATCATCTTCACGTCCGCGAAGTCGGTGTTGATGAGGCCGGGCACGGTGATGAGGTCGGTGATGCCGCGCACTCCCTGCAGGAGGACCTCGTCGGCCATCTTGAACGCGTTGACCATGGAGGTCTTTTCGTTTGAGACCGTGAGCAGCCGGTCGTTGGGGATGACGATGAGGGTGTCGACCTTCTCCTTCAGGGTCTGGATCCCCTTCTCGGCCTGCGTCGCACGGGTCCTGCCCTCGAAGGTGAACGGGCGGGTCACCACCCCTATGGTCACCGCGCCGAGCGAGCGGGCGATCTCGGCCACCACCGGGGCTCCCCCGGTCCCGGTTCCGCCGCCCTTGCCTGCGGTGATGAAGACCATGTCCGAGCCGGTCAGGGCCTCTTCTATCTCGCCGCGGTGCTCCTCCGCCGCCTGCCTGCCGATTTCGGGGTCGCTGCCGGCCCCGAGCCCCCGGGTGAGGTTGCGGCCGATGTCCAACTTGAGGTCGGCATCGCTCATGAGCAGGGCCTGGGCGTCGGTGTTGGCTGCGATGAACTCGACGTTGCGCAACCCGGCCTCGATCATCCGGTTGACGGCGTTGACACCGCCACCGCCCACGCCGACCACCTTGATGACCGCGAGATAGCTGTTCTGTGGGGAGATCGTCATTGGATGGATGTCTTGTCGCGGGGTCCCGAACTAATCGACATGCGTCAGCTCCCCCTTAGGAAGGCCAAGAATACTTCACCCCACGCAACGGAGACACGATCTCGACCTCTCCCTGAGATTGAAGGCATGAAAGTGCAGCTAGAGGCTAGAGGATCATGACCGGTCGGTCAACGGGCATCCGCGATGGCTAGTGCGAAGCCCCCCTCTTTGTGCTGGGCGGCGGGGTGACAACCGGGGCGGCGGGCACCGTCACGTCCAACACCGAGCCAGCTGGCAGCGTCGCGCCGGAGATCACGGCCGCTATGTCCTCGAACTTCTCGGTCATGTTGGTGGGGGGCCCGAACACCACGCCCGTGCCGTCCAATAGCGCGATGTCCACCCCCGACGCCGGCGAGGAAGAGAGCGCGCTCACCACCGGGCGCAGGGCAACGGGGAGCACGGCCGCGACATCGAGCGCCGCGCGCGGCGCTGGGGTCTCGGACCCGGCGACGAGCACCTGGGGCAGACCGGGTGGCGGGCTGTCTGCGACGGCCAGGACCCGCCCGACCCGGTCCAGCTCGTCGATGCGCCCCGGTGCCGAGCGTGCGCGGGAGTAGGCGACGGCGATGCGCTCGGTGACGGTCACCTTGACCGAGTCCGGCCACGAGATGGCGACCTTCGCGGTGTTGATCCACGGCAGGGCCTCGATCCGAGCCTCGTCCGCTCCGGGGTTGACGTCGAGCAGGGCAGGGTGCGACGAGAGGGCTGCCGCCTTCAAGACGGCCCGAGTGGGGGTGTGCTCGTTCCCCGTCACGACGAGCACCTTGGCGGAGAACAGCGATGAATGCGCAACGGGCCAGCCGATCGCGGCCAGCGAGGCGACCGCCGCGCCAACGCCGAGCAGGACTATCTGTCGCCGCACGGCCGTCCTTCTCACGGCGCGGCGCCGAGCCAGCACCTTGGGGTGTGCCGGGGTCGCCGTCGCCATCACTGAGCCTCCGTGTCGTCGAACCTGTCGGCGAACTTGTCGCCGAAACCGACCATCACGACCTCGGGTGTGAGCTCGACGCCGTGGCTCTGGTAGACGAGCGCAGCGACGCGTCCCATGAGCCGTGCGACGTCGTCCGCCGAGCCCCCTCGATCGGCCTGGATGAAGTTGGCGTGCTTGTGGGAGACCACCGCGGTCCCCTCCCTCAGGCCCTTGGCGCCCGCGGCCTCTATCAGCGCGCCCGCGCTCGCCTGGGCAGGGTTGGTGAACACCGAGCCGGCGTTGGACCCGCCGGGCTGATGCTCGCGTCGCCACCTCACGATCTGAGAGAGCCTCGCCCGTCCTTGTCCGGGGTCGCCCCGGAGCGCGCCGAGCTCGGCTCCCAAGACGACCTGGCCCTCCCCGATCGAGGTGCGGCGGTAAGAGGGAGCGAGCTCGGCCAGGCCCCCCTCGCCCTGAGCCGGCGACAAGAGATCCATCCAGATATAGGAGACCAGGCAGCCGGCGATGTCGCATCCGTGACCGCCCGCGTTCATCCTGACCGCTCCCCCCAGGGACCCCGGGACCCCCACGGCCCACTCCAGCCCGAGCGCGCCCGCCTCCACGCAGCGCCGGGCGAGGACCGCCATGGGCAAAGCGCCGCCGGCTCGGGCGAGAACCGCAGCGTCCCCGGTGTCTTCGATCGCGAGGTCACAGAAGTCGCTCGGGGAGCTGGTCGCCAGCGTCACAGCGAGGCCGCGAAAGCCCGAGTCCGACACGAGCAGGTTGGAGCCCTTGCCGATCACGAGCACAGGGACCTCGCCGCCCGACAGCGCGTCGCGCACGGTTTCGAGATCTCCCACGGTGCGCGCCTCGACGAAGATGGCCGCCCTGCCTCCGACGCGGTAGGTGGTGAGCGGCCCGATGGGGACGTCACGGCGGCAAAGCGGGCCGAGGCGCCCTGCCACGGCCTCGATGGACCCTCCCGGCTCAGAGCTCAACGCGAGCCCCCAACAGCTCGTCGGCCAGGGTGAAGA
>JBOGFX010000249.1:0-5330 GCA_050743805.1 Acidimicrobiales bacterium | reverse complement strand
GTCAATGGACGCTCTGTCCTCGCAGGCGACCGTGGCTGGGTACAGGGCGGGGCTCTTGGCAGCCGGGCACCTCACCAAGTTCTTCCCGATGTTCATGACTGCCGCTGGGACGGTCCCGCCGGCCAAGGTGTTGGTGATGGGGGTGGGGGTGGCAGGCCTGCAGGCCATCGCCACAGCCCGGCGCCTGGGAGCCGTCGTGCGCGCCTACGACGTGCGTGCAGCTGCCAAGGAGGAGGCGGAGAGCCTCGGGGCCACATTCGTCGATCTGGGCGTGTCGGCCGAGGGAGCCGGGGGCTACGCGAGGGAGCTGTCCGAAGAGGAGCTCGCCGCTCAGCAGGTGGCTCTCCAAGACGTGATCGCCTCGAGCGACGTTGTGATCACCACCGCCTCGGTGCCCGGGCGCCGGGCGCCGATCCTTGTGAAGACCGACGCGCTGATCAAGATGGCGCGGGGGTCGATCGTCATCGACCTGGCCGCCGACAACGGCGGGAACTGTGAGGCGACCAGGCTGGGCGAGGAGGTAGTGGTCGGTGGGGCAACCGTTGTCGGCGTGGAGAACCCGCCATCTCAGATGCCCACGCATGCGAGTCTCCTCTACTCGCGCAACGCCGCGAACCTCCTCGGGCTGATCGGCCGCGACGGTGTGGTGGCGCCGGACTTCACAGACGAGATCATCTCGGGTTGCTGCGTGATGCGCGGAGGCGAGGTGCTCGACGCTGCGCTCGGCGAACGGCTCGGGCTGGCTCACCGTGCCCCCATGGCAGACGCGGCTCGACCCGGTGGAGATACCGAGGAGCGCCAGGCCGGGTGCTGAACAGCCTGGTCGAGCTGTTCACGATCTTCATCCTCGCCGGTTTCGTCGGCTACGAGGTGATCTCCAAGGTCCCGAGCATCCTCCACACCCCTCTCATGTCGGGGTCCAACGCCATCCATGGCGTGATCCTCGTCGGGTCGATGCTCGTTCTAGGTTTCGCGACGACGGTGCCCGAAGAGGCGCTCGGGTTCATCGCCGTCGTTCTCGCGACCCTCAACGTGCTCGGAGGCTTCGTGGTCACCGACCGCATGCTCCACATGTTCAGGCCCCGTGAGCGGCCTTCGCCCCAGAAGGGCGAGCCCGGCGAGGGCCCGTGAGCCGCGGCACGGCCATCGACCTGTGCTATCTGGCGGCCGCGGTCAGCTTCATCGTCGCTCTCAAGGGTTTGAGCTCGCCCCGCCATGCCCGGCCCGGCAATCTTCTGGCCGCCTTGGGGATGGCGCTCGCGATCGGGGCCACCTTCGCGACCCCGCACCTTTCCCACATCGCTTTGATCGTCGGCGCCATGGTGATCGGTGCTGCCATCGGCATCCCGGCCGCCCGACTGGTGAAGATGACAGCGATGCCCCAGATGGTCGCAGCCTTCAACGGCGTCGGGGGAGGCGCGGCCGCGGTGGTGTCGATCACCGAGTTCATCTCATCAGATCCGCGCAAGCTTGCCACCTACAAGGTCCTGGAGGTTGTCTTCGGAGTCCTGGTCGGGGCGTTGTCGCTCTCGGGGTCTGCCCTCGCCTTCGCCAAGCTCCAGGAGATGATGACCGGGCGACCGGTCACCTATCGGGGCCAGCAGCCAGCGAACGCCGCCGTCGCCATCTGCGTTCTCGGGATCGTGCTCGCCATCCTCACGACCTCCTCGACCACCCTGGTGTGGATACTGCTGGCCCTGTCCTTGCTGTTGGGGATCGTCTTCGTGCTGCCCATCGGGGGAGCGGACGTCCCGGTGCTCATCTCCCTGCTCAACTCGTTCACAGGTCTCGCGGTGGCGGCCTCGGGCTTCACCCTCGACTCCAACGTGCTCGTGGTGGCGGGCACCTTGGTCGGGGCCTCGGGAATGCTGCTCACCCGGATGATGAGCGTGGCGATGGGCCGGTCCCTCCCCAACATCTTGTTCAGCGCCTTCGGCGCCGTGGTGACCGCGAGCGGGGCCGACGCCGACGCCTCCGGCCGCTCGGTGCGGGCCGGCACCCCAGAAGACGTCGGCGTGCTTCTGGCCTACTCCCGCAAGGTGGTCATCGTTCCCGGCTACGGCCTGGCGGTAGCCCAGGCCCAGCACACCGCCAAGGAGCTGGCCGACGCGTTGAGCGACAAGGGCGTCGACGTGTTCTATGCGATCCACCCGGTGGCGGGCAGGATGCCCGGGCACATGAACGTGTTGCTCGCCGAGGCGAACGTCCCCTACGACGAGTTGAAGGAGATGGACCAGGCGAACCCCGAGATGCCGACAACAGATGTCGCCCTCGTCATCGGGGCCAACGACACGGTGAACCCCGCTGCCCGAGACACCCCGGGCAGCCCCATCTACGGGATGCCGATCATCAACGCGGACGAGGCGGCCAACATCATCTTTCTGAAGCGGTCCATGCGTCCGGGCTTTGCAGGGATCGACAACGCTCTGCTCTACGACCCCAAGACCACGATGCTCTTCGGCGATGCGAAGGACACCCTGTCCAAGTTGGTCGCGGCGGTCAAGACGACCTGAGGCCAGCGCGCGGGACGGGGTCCTCGCTCAGTGGATCGGCCGTCTCGTCGTCTTGGGCGGGGCTCTCGCCCTGGGGTGGTGACCTCAGGAGCGCACGTTCACCCGAGATGGGGCCGGCGCTCTGAGGCCGGTCGGCGAGCTTCGCGAACACGAGCAGGCCCTGGTTCGTTCGGCGGGTCGAGAGGACCTCGATCACCACGTTCTCCCTGCCGATCATGTGGGAGGCGTCGTTGACGATGACCAGATCTCCGTCCGCCAGGTACCCGGCGGCCTGTCTGGGCTGGTTGCCCTCCTTTACCAGGTCGATCACCAGCTGCTCGCCGGCCAGGTGGTCAGGGGTGAGGTCGTTCGCGAGTGGGCGAAGGTCGGTGACCGCCACCCCCCTGCGCTTGGCGGTCTCCTTCACCTGGCCCGAGCAAGTCGCAAGGCGCAGCCCGAGGCGCCTCGCGACCTCGACCAGGCGCTCGGTGATGTCATCGATCTCGGGCAGCTCGTTGTCCGCGAGGTGGACCGGGACGTGGAGGTCTCTCAGAACGTCGAGGCGCTCCAGGCCCCGGCGCGCCCTTCGCGAGCCGACAGGGTCGGGACCCGCGGCCAGGGTCTGGAGCTGGTCGATGACGAAACGTGGGATGACGAGCCCACCGACCAGAAGACCGTAACGACCGAGCACCAACAAGAAGGGCGTCATCGCCGCCGAGCTGTCGACCAAAAGCGCGTAGCCGGGGGGAGGCTCGAGCGGGGGGGCGAGGATCCGGCCGAGACCGGCAGCCGCGACCACCTGACGGCCCTTCGCCACGCCGATCTGAAAGCCGACCCAGGTGAGCACCCAGGCCAGAGCCGCAGCGGCGGGCCAGACGATCGGGGAGCGCACGAGGACGAGCATCGGCACGCTCAACGCTCCACCCAGAAGGAAGCCGGCGATACCGGTCAGGGTTCCTGCGAAGAGCTCGCCGGGCGGGATCCTTCCGAACCGCTCGGCGGCCCGGCGGGTCTCCCTGCTCAGTACCCGCCCCAGGATCCCGCCCACCACATAGGCGATGAGAGCGCCCAAGACGACCCCCGCGAGCTGGGCGGACGAGGCGTGCCAGGAACGTCCGACCTCGTACCCTGCGAGGGCGCCGATCAGGACCAGGATCAGGCGGAATATCTCGACGAAGAGCACTCGGGTCCGAGACTACTTGGGGGCCCGGCCGTTTCCGGGCCATGGGGGACACCATGGGCGCTGGCTAGCCTCCTATCGATGGAGGAGCGACCGCCGGGGGGGACGAGGGGGGGCGGTGGCGGCGCCCTGGCGCCGCTCCCGCGTCTGCACCCCCGTCGCCTGCCGGATCCCGGCTACCTCGAGATCCTCCGACGGGGCGGCCAGATAGCGGGCTCGGCGGTCAGGCACTTCCTGCCGATCGTCCTCGGACACCTCCGCCGGAGCGTGGACCTGTCGCCTGCGGACTTCGCCGCGCCGCTGCGCCTGGTCTTCGAGGACCTGGGCGGCACCTTCATCAAGTTCGGCCAGATCATGGCCTCCTCCCCGGGGATGTTCTCCGACGCCGTGGCCCAGGAGTTCCGTTCCTGTCTCGACACCGGTCCTCGGGTTCCGTTCGCCCAGGTGCGCAACGTGGTGGAGGACGAGCTCGGCATGTCGATCGAAGACGCCTTCAGCGACTTCGATGCGGTCCCGTTCGGCCGGGCCTCCATAGCCGTGGTCCACAAGGCGACCCTGCACGACGGCAGGAGGGTGGCGGTCAAGATCCTGCGCCCTGGGATCGACGCGGCCGTGGCCACCGACCTGGACCTCATGCAACCGCTGTTCGAGGTTCTGGCACGCCAGACGGGTGACCAGATGGCCGGATCGGTCCTCCAGCTTCTCGACAGCTTCCGGATCCAGTTGGGTGAGGAGCTGGACCTGCGCAACGAGGCGCGCACGATGGTTGCCTTTCGGGATCTCATCGCGCAGTCCGAGATGTCGAGCATCGTGGTCCCCGAGCCCTACCGGGAGCTCTCGGGTGCCAACGTGCTCACGATGCAGTTCCTCGACGGGGTCCCCATCGACGACCTCGCCCAGGTCGCCGATCTCGGCGTCGATCCCGCACCTTTGGTCGAAGACGTCGTGCGGTCCTTCTTCGTTCACATGGTGAGGAGCGGCACCTTCCACGGCGACATCCACGCGGGAAACATGCTGCTCCTGCGCGACGGAAGGGTCGGGATGCTCGACTGGGGCATCGTCGACCGTCTCGACCCACCCACCCACCGTTTCGTCGTGCGCCTTTTGGCCGCCGCCCTAGGAGAGGAGGAGGCCTGGGACGAGGTCACCGAGCACCTTGTCAAGACCTACGGGCCTGCGCTCGGCATGGCGGTGGGGATGGACGACGCACAGATGGCTTCGTTCATCCGGGCGCTGGTCGAACCCGCGCTGACCCGCCCGTTTGGCGAGGTCTCGCTCGCGTCGATCCTCCAGTCGGTCCAGCTCCAGCTCGCGCATGCCCAAGGCGTCGCATCGCACCATCGATCCTTGCGCGAGATCATCCAGCGGCTCCGGTTCCAGCGACGGGTGAGGGCCATGGCCGACGCCTCCGGGGGCCTGTTCTCCGAGTTCGACCGGGCCACCTTCCTTCTCTCCAAGCAGCTCATGTACTTCGAGCGCTACGGCCGCATGTTCGTCTCGGAGATCCCCATCCTCAACGACCGCGCGTTCATCGCCCAGTTGCTGGCCGGGGTCGACATGGCCGGTCTGGGCCTGGCGGACTGAGCGGCCCGGTTCAGGGCCTTTGGGCCTTTGGCACAGAACTGGAATCTGTTCTAGTTTTCACCGAGGTCCCGGAG
>JBOGFX010000248.1:0-4402 GCA_050743805.1 Acidimicrobiales bacterium | reverse complement strand
GTAGACGATCTCGTAGGAGTCGAAGCGAACCGAGGCGAGGGGCGCTCCGCAAGCCGGGCACGGGAGCCCGGAGCGGTTGTGGACCGCGAAGCGCTCGCCCAGGCGCGCATCGGACAGGCCCCCCGGTCTGTGACGCTCACGCTCGAGCGCCTCTGCGAGCACCTGGCGTGCGGTGCTCACCAGCGTCTTGCGCTCGGCCTCCGACAGGGACCGGAGCGGCGCGAACGGCGAGAGGCGCGCCCGGTTCAAGGTGTCGTCGGCGTACCCGCGGCCGATGCCCGCCACGAAGTGCTGGTCCCGGAGCAGGGTGTGGATGTGCCGAGGGCTGTCGTCTGCAAGGAGCAGCTCTTCGAACCCGCTGTCGGTCGGTTCGGGCCCCAAGGTTCCAAGCGGGCCGTCGTCTCCCACCTCGAGGACCCACCATCCCGCCTTGCGCTGGTTGCCATGCTCGCGCACGAGCAGTGCCAGATCCCCGAAGAACAGGCGGGCGAGGGCGCCCCTGGGGCGCGTCGCCTTCGGAGGTGCTTCGACGTCTATGCGCCCACCCTGGGATAGGTGGATGAGTATGCGCCGGTTGCTCTCAAAGGTCATGACGAGGTACTTCCCTCGACGCCCCACCGATCGCAGCTCGGTTCCGTAGAGCTCGCCAACCGGGGGTGAGAAGGTCTTCAAGCTCGAGAAGCCGAGCAGGTCGCAGCGGTCCAAGACCTGCGTGGCGAGGACCTCGTCGAGGCGCTCGGCCAAGGCTTGCATCTCGGGGAGCTCGGGCACTGTGGTCAGCCAGTCTAGGAACGCGCTCGGACCCCGGTCCCTGACCGACGAGCGCCCGGGTCGTGCGCGGATGTAGCGTGCCGCCCTCGAGGTTCGAACCTAGCTTGGCCGGACCGTGCGGAGGTGGGCATGCTCGCAGGTGGAAACGTGGCCGATCTCGCCATGCTCTTGGCGCGCCTCGTCCTGTGTGTGGTGTTCGTTGCCCATGGGCTCAACCACATCTTCGGTGGCGGCAAGATCAAAGGCACCGCCCGTTGGTTCGAGGGCCTCGGAATGTCACCGGGATGGCTTCACGCGTGGACGGCGAGCGTCACCGAGCTCGGCTCGGGGATCTTGCTGGGCCTTGGGCTCATCACCCCGATCGCGGCTGGCGGGGTGGTAGGGGTGATGGCGGTCGCGTGGGCGACCAACCATGCGCGTAACGGCTTCTTCATCTTCAGACCCGGTGAGGGATACGAGTACGTGATGGTCCTCGCCGTGCTCGCGGTGGCCGTGGCCGCCCTGGGTGCGGGCGGCTGGAGCCTCGACCACGCCCTTGGCCTGCAGGCGGACCTGGCCGGTTGGGCCGGCCTCGGCATAGCGGCGGGATCGGGGCTCGCCGGGGCCGGCGCCCTGCTTGGGGTCTTCTGGCGGCGGCCGTCGCACTAGGAGGGATGGCTGGCCGCGATCGTGGCCGGGGTGACGGTCCGGGTCGGCACTATGCGCAGGATGATCCTGCCTTGCGGTCCCACCGCGATCGGGTAATCGCCACCCGTGTACTTGCGCGAGAGCTTGTCGATGTGGGCACGCGCCTGGGAACCACCGATCGTCTCGGTCACCTTGCCGCGCACCTCGGCCCACTCCATCGGATTCGTCGCCGACTGGATCAGCACGGTGATGCGGGGATCTCGAGCGACGTTCTTTGCAGCCTGGCGCTGCGGCTCGGTGTTCACGAGCAGTGCTTCGTCGTCGCAATCGATCCAGCGCAGCTGGGCCTGGGGCTGTCCGTCGGACATCAGGGTCACGATCGTGGCGAGGTTGGCCTGGGTGGCGAGGCTGGTGACGTCTTTGTCCAGGGTCATGGGTCTGCTCCTTTTTCGACGGGTGCTCCGAAGCGCTCGGCTCGGGAGGCTAGCCGCCGTCGCGCTGGGCGGGGCCAGGTGATGGCCCGGCGGGACCCTGGTCGACGAGCGGCGCGCGCCGCGCTCGAGGCCCTATGTTTTGGCTGTGCCCGAGTACCGCATCGGACAAGCGGCCGAGCTTCTCGGGGTGAGCCCCGACACCATCCGGCGATGGGCCGACTCTGGCCAGGTCAAGGTGGTCCGCACCAAGGGGGGGCGCCGGCACGTCGACGGTGCCGACCTCGCCCGGTTCGCGCTCGAGCAGGCCAGGTCGGCCGAGCCGGGACCGGTGCGGGCACAGTCGGCTCGGAACCGGTTCCCGGGCATCGTGACCAAGGTCGAGCGGGACAAGCTGGTGGCCCAGGTGGAGGTGCAGTCGGGCCCGAACCGCTTCGTCTCGCTCATAACCCGAGAGGCCGCAGACGAGCTGGCACTGGAGGCCGGGATGCTCGCCGACGTCGTCATCAAGGCGACCAACGTCGGCATCGAGCTGGCCGCTCGCCGAGACTGACGCTCAGCCCCCGCTTCCCCAGACCCGGATCGCCGCGGCGGGAAGCGTGACGTCGAGCACCTGCCCGACGGCCACCGGACGGTCGTGGGCCGTCGTGGCCCAGAGCTCGACCGTCGAATCTCCCAGGCGCAGGAGCAGCTCGGTCGTGAAGCCGACGTCCGCCTGGTCGACCACGGTCCCGCTCAGCGGCGACTCGCCGCCCAAGGCGATCCTTTCAGGCGGGATGGACCACCAGGCGTCGTCTCCGGCGCCGAGGCCCCCGGTGTCCGCGGCCAGGACGAGGTTGCCCACCGCGATCGCTCCGCGCCCCGCCACCTTCGCCCGCTGGATGTTGGGCACACCGAGGAGCCCCGCGACGACCGGGCTCGCCGGCCGGTCGAACACCTCTCGTCTGGCGCCGGCCTGGAGCACACGGCCTTCGTGCAGGATCACGATCTCGTCCGCCAACAGGGCCGCCTCTTTGGGGTCGTGGGTGACCACCACGGTCGAGATGCCCGTCTCGAGCTGGAGCCTGCGCAGCTCGTGGGCCAGCTCGTGGCGGATCGGCGCGTCGAGGGCCGAGAACGGCTCGTCCAGCAGCAACAGCTCGGGGGATCGGGCCAGTGCCTGGGCAAGGGCGACACGCTGGCGCTGGCCCCCCGATAGCTGGGCGGGCCGCAGGTGCTCCAGACCGCTCAATCCGAGACGGCGGGACCAGCTCGCCCCGAGCTCTTCGTCCGCGCCTGCTCCGAACCGAAGGTGCGCGGCCACGTCCAGATGGGGGAACAGGCCCAGCCCCTGCGGCACGTAGCCGAACGTGCGGTCCTCGGGGCGGGCGGACGCCATGGCGCGCCCGCCCAGGGAGACCCGGCCCGCCTCGGGCCCGAAGAATCCCGCCAGGCAGCGCAGGGTGAGGGACTTCCCCGAACCCGACGCACCGAGCAGTGCAAGACGGCCGAGCTGGGCGTGATGAGAGACGTGCAGCTCGAATGTGCCGAAGGCCCGCTCGAGCTCGAAGCCCACCGGCGCTCCGACCCTGGCGCTCCTGGAGAGAGCCACGTGGGGAACCGGGCCCCTCGGCGCTTGAGCGGGCGGCCGCCGCGCCGCCTTGCGCCGAAGCCGTCCCGGATGGGCCCAGGCGAGCACGCCCACAGCCGCGGCGATGCCGATGGCCGCAGCGGCGGGAACCCTGACGCCTGGGATCCCCTTGCTCGTGAACTGGACGTAGGTGAACACGGGCAGTGAGTACGGGTGGTAGGCGAGGACGACCGTAGCTCCGTACTCACCGAAGGCCCTGAGCCAGCAGAGGAGCAGCCCTGCCCTTATCCCCGGTGCCGCCAGCGGCAGGCTGACCCGGACGAAGCGGGAAAGCTCCCTGTGCCCGAGGCTCGCCGCGTGCTCGAGCACCGGCACCTCGACACCTTGGAAGGCCGCGCGCGCCGTCACGATCAGGAAGGGCGAGGCCACGAACGTCTGAGCGAGGACGATCCCGGTCATGGTCTCGCTCAGGGCCCCTCCCAGCAGGCTCCCGATGGGGGTCTCGGGCCCGAGGACGCTGATGAGGACGATCCCGCTCATGAGCGGCGGGATCGCGAGAGGGAGCTGGACGAGCGCGCCGAGCACCACGACGACCGGGCCGCGGCGCGTCGCAAGGATGTACGCGAGCGGCACCCCCAGCACAGCGATCACCCCGGTGGAGATGGTCGCCGTGATCAAAGAGATGTACAGCGCGTTGGAAAGTCCCGGCGGTGAGGTCGTAGATGATCTGCCGAGCTCGGTCAAGAACCACACGACCGGGACTATGAGGTAGATCGCGAGCAACCCCCCGAGCCAAAGCGCTGCGTTTTGCGAGCGACGCGCCAGCAGTCGCACCGCGGTGCTCAAGATTTCAACCCCAGAGCTAGGCGTGCGTCGAGCCTGTTGCCCTCCACCTTGGGGGCCACGACCGTGAGGCCCGATCGGCCGAGCGCCTTCGTCGCCCCCCTGGAGGTGAGAAAGCGGGCCAGCGCTCGAGCGCCCCGGGGGTGCGGAGCATGGTTGA
>JBOGFX010000247.1:0-9529 GCA_050743805.1 Acidimicrobiales bacterium | reverse complement strand
GGATTGTCGCGGTCGAGGTGAACGCCAGCTGCCCCAATCTCGATGAACGCGCGCAGATGTTCGCGCACAGGCCCGAGACGACCGCGGCGGTGGTCGAGGCTTCTGCCTGCGGCCTGCCCCTGTGGGTCAAGCTGAGCCCGAACGTGGGCGACCTCTGCGCGATCGCCGGAGCTGCCCTCGATGCGGGGGCCGAGGCGCTCACCGTGGTGAACACCTTGCTCGCCTCGGCCCTGGATCCAAGTTCACGATCGAACCCGCTCGGCCACGACGGATGCGGGCTCTCGGGCCCCCCCCTCGCCCCGGTCGCGCTGCGCGCGGTGCGCGACTGCCGACGTGCGTTTCCCCATGTCGCGATCGTGGGTGTAGGGGGGGTGTTTTGCGGCGAGGATGCCGCCGCCCTCCTCATCGCCGGCGCCGATGCCGTGCAGGTCGGGACCGCCACCTTCTATGACCCGCGCGCTCCGTGGAAGATCGCGCGTCAACTCGAGCGCTGGTGTGGCGACCACGGGGTCGGCGCGGTCGCCGACCTCGTCTCGAGCGCGGGCGCGCGAGACGTGCGCGGTGCCTGACTCGTTCCGCTCGAGGCTCGCCGCAGCCGTCCAAGCGCGCGGCCCGCTCTGCGGGGGGATCGACCCGAGCGCCGATCAGCTTCGAGCGTGGGGGTTGGCCGACTCCGCGTCCGGTGCCCGTGACTTCGCTCTCGTCTGCCTGGAGGCCTATGCCAAGACTTGCGCGATCGTGAAGCCAAACGTCGCGTTCTTCGAGCAGTACGGCTCGGCTGGCGTGGGCGCGCTCGAAGAGGTGCTGGCGGCCGCACGCAAAGAGGGCATCTTGGTCTTGGCCGATGCCAAGCGCGGGGACATCTCCTCGACGAGCGCCGCCTACGCGCGGGGATGGCTGGGGGAGCAGAGCCCACTGCGGTCCGACGCGATCACCCTGGTCGCATATTTGGGCGCCGGTGCCCTGAGGCCCTTCTTCGATGCGGCCGCCGCCTCGGGACGCGGGGTGTTCGTCCTGGTGCGCAGCTCGAACGAGGAAGGCAGGGCCATCCAGCTCGCCAGGACAGACAACTTGACGAGCGTCGAAGAGACGCTGCTAGCCGAGGTGGCTGCAAGGGGGGAGACAGTGGGGGCCGTGGTCGGCTTGGCAAAGGGAGTACGGCCGCTCGCCCTGCCGCTCGGCTCCTTCTACCTCGCCCCCGGTCTGGGGATCCAGGGGGCGCGATGGCAGGAGGTGCGCCGCCAGTTCGCCGGGCTCGGTTCCACTCCCGTCGTGGTCAACATGAGCCGGTCTCTTTGCGCCCACGGGCCCTCTGTGGGGGATCTTTACGAGGCCGCCGCCCGGGCGAGGGACGCCGCGGCGGCGGAGTTGCGCCCTACCAGGGATTGAGGCGCTATGGTCGGGAGATGCCCCAACCCCCTGCATTGACCCCAGAGCAGCGCCAAGCCGCGCTGCAGAAGGCCGCAAAGGTTCGTCGCGAGCGCGCAGACGTGAAGGAGAAGCTGAAGCTCGGCTCACTCTCTCTGGCGGAGCTGCTTCAAAGCGCGGAGAGCGACGAGACCGTGGGAAAGATGAAGGTGCTCAGCGTCCTGGAGTCTCTGCCTGGCCTGGGCAAGGTGAAGGCGCGGCGTCTGATGGACACGGTGGGCATCAGCGAAAGCAGGCGCCTGCAGGGTCTCGGCGCGAAGCAGCGCGCCGACCTGCTCAAGGCCACCGCTCGCTAGGGGTCGCGCGGCCCTGGGGGCAGCGCCCCTCACAGTTGTGCTGATCGGCCCGGGTGGGGCTGGCAAGGGCACGGTCTCGCGGGCGCTCGTAGAGAGGGATCCTCGCCTCTGGCTGAGCCGCTCCTGGACGACCCGTCCACCTCGCCCCGGAGAACCCAAGGACGCCTACGTATACGTCGACGCGCCAGCCTTCACGGCCAAGGCGCGCCGAGGTGGGTTCTTGGAGTGGGCGGAGTTCTTGGGTCACCTCTACGGCACCCCCCTACCCGAGCCTCCCCGAGGCAAGGACGTGCTCTTGGAGATCGACATCCAAGGGGCCAGGCAGGTGCGTGAGAGGCTTGCGTCCTGCCTCGTCGTGATGCTGGTCCCGCCCAGCGACGCGGTCCAGCGGTCCAGGCTCCAAGAGCGTGGGGACCCGCCCGACAAGGTGGACGAGCGCATCGCCAAGGGTCGCCAGGAGATCGCAGAGGGAGAGGAGCTCGCCTCCGCGATCGTGGTGAACGACGAGGTGGACCGGGCCACCACCGAGCTGGCCGGTATAGTTGAAGCTGCACGATCCGCGCGACTTGGTCGCCTTTGATTCGGCCGAGGCCAGAAACCCGCGCGGCCCAAGCGCACGCCACGAGAGATCTACGAGAAGAGGACCCATGGCCCAACGCCGCCAGACGCTGATGGACCCGCCCATCGAGGAGCTCTTGGACAAGGTGGACTCCAAGTTCACCCTGGTCGCCCTGGGCGCCTTGAGGGCCCGCGAGGTGAACTCCTACTACAACAGCCTGGGGCAGGGGTTGGGCCGAGTGGTCCCTCCCCAGGTGGCCTCGGTCTCGGGCAAGCCCCTGTCGATCGCCTTCGAGGAGATCGCAGAGGCGAAGGCGACCTACGAGCGCTACGACCCCGAAGAAGAGGCGGCATTGGCCGAGGCCCAGGCGCAAACCGACTCGGCCGCCGAACTGGTGGCGGTCGACGGGGGGTTGTCCTCGGTCGCCCAGGACACCGACGGCGATGTGTCGGTCCAAGTCGCCCAGGACACCGACGGCGATGTGTCGGTCCAAGTCGCCCACGAGCAATCCGCCGCTTCGAACGACGAAGGCCCGGCTGCCGGCTAGGCGGCGACAATGCCTGGCGAAGCCGGCTCAGCGCGTGTCGTCCTGGGAGTCACCGGGGGCATCGCCGCCTACAAGGCGGTGGAGATCTGCCGGAGGCTGGTCGAGTGGGGTGCCTTCGTCTCGGTGGTCATGACGACCGACGCGTTGCGCTTCGTGGGCGCCGCCACCTTCTCGGCATTGGCGTCGGAGCCGGTGCACACCTCGACCTTCCAAGACCCCGATCCGATCCCACACGTCTCCCTGGCTCGCTCCGCCGACCTGGTGCTGGTCGCTCCGGCGACAGCGCACTTCCTCGGCCGTTACGCGGGAGGCATGGCCGACGACCTGCTCGGTGCGCTCCTGCTCGCCACCAGGGCGCCGGTGCTCCTTTGCCCGGCCATGCATGCAGAGATGTGGGAGCACCCCGCAGTTCGCGAGAACCTCGCCACCCTGGAGCGCCGCGGGGTGAACATAGTCGCGCCCGAGCATGGGGCCCTGGCCGGAGGCGACGTCGGTACCGGACGGCTAGCTGATCCGCCGACCATCGTTGCGGCGGCCCTCTCGGTGATCGGCGCGCGGGGCGATCTCGCGCAGCGGCGGGTGCTCGTGTCTGCGGGCGGGACGAGAGAGCCCATCGATCCGGTCCGTTACATCTCGAACCGCTCCTCTGGCAAGCAGGGCCACGCGATCGCGCAAGCAGCGTTGCGCCGCGGTGCCGAGGTGACCCTCGTCACCACCGCAGAGGCCCCCGTTGTCCACCACCACCGTCTCAGGGTGTTGAGAGTGGAGACCGCAGCCCAGATGGAGTCGGCCATGGCGCTCGAGAGCGAGCAGGCGGACGTCGTGGTGATGGCGGCCGCGGTGGCAGACTTCCGTCCGGCTCGGCCGGCGAGCACCAAGCTCGCGAAACGAGACGGGATCCCCACCCTGGAGCTCGAAGAGGTGCCCGACATCTTGGAGATGTTGGGGGCCAGACGCCGTGGGGGACAGGTCATCGTGGGCTTCGCGGCCCATACCGGCAGTGACCTGGAGCGGGCACGCGCCAAGCGCTTGGCCAAGGGGGTCGACCTGATCGTCGAGAACGACGTGAGCGCGCCGGGTGCGGGCTTTGCGACGGACACCAACCGGGTCACCATCGTCGGCGAGCAGTCCTGCCAAGAGATGCCGCTCTCGTCCAAGACCCAAGTCGCCGACGCGATCTTTGACCGGGTGCTGTCCCTGCTGGGGCCACGCCCCGAGCGCTAAGCGAGAGGAGCTCGATGCGCAGAACCTTCACCTCGGAGTCGGTGACCGAGGGTCATCCCGACAAGATGGCCGACCAGATCTCAGACACCGTCTTGGACGCCCTCTTGGAGCAGGACCCCACGAGCAGGGTGGCGTGCGAAGCCCTGCTCACCACCGGTCTGGTCGTGGTCGCCGGCGAGGTGACGACGACAGCAGTGATCGACGTGACCTCCTTGGTTCGAGAGACGGTCTGTGAGATCGGCTACGACGACGACTCGTGCGGTTTCAACGGCAACGCCTGCGCGGTGCTCGTCTCCTTGGACCGCCAGTCGCCCGACATCGCCCAGGGTGTGGACCGCGCCTACGAGCTGCGCAGCGGCTCTGGCGGCGAAGACAGGCGCAACGCCCAGGGGGCCGGCGACCAGGGGATGATGTTCGGTTTCGCATGCGACGAGACGCCGGACCTCATGCCGATGCCCATCTGGCTCGCGCACCGGCTGTCCCAACGGCTCAGCCAGGTGCGCAGGCTCGGCTCCCTCCCCTACCTGCGCCCCGACGGAAAGACACAGGTGAGCGTCGTCTACGAGGACGACCGGCCCGTCGCGATCGACACGGTCCTGGTCTCCACCCAGCACGAGGCCGGCATCGACACCGAGACGCTTCTCCAACCAGACATCGCCCAGCAGGTGATCGGCCCGCTTTTGCCCACCGAGCTCGACACGACCGACGTGTCGATCCTCATCAATCCCACCGGCCGCTTCGAGTTGGGAGGGCCTCATGCCGACACCGGGCTCACCGGGCGCAAGATCATCGTGGACACCTACGGTGGCATGGCACGCCACGGCGGTGGAGCGTTCTCGGGCAAGGACCCTTCCAAGGTCGACCGCTCAGCCGCCTATGCCGCCCGGTGGGTGGCCAAGCACGTGGTCGCAGCCGGTGCGGCTCGCTCTTGCGAGGTCCAGGTCGCGTATGCGATCGGAGTGGCGCGCCCGGTCTCGGTGCTGGTGGAGACCTTCGGCACCGAGGCCGTCGACCCCGCGAAGATCGAGGTCTGCGTCGGCGAGCTGTTCGACCTGCGGCCCGCTGCGATCATCGAGGAGCTCGACCTGCGCCGCCCCATCTACAAGGCGACGGCCGCCTACGGGCACTTCGGCCGCGCCGAGAAGGACTTCACCTGGGAGACAACGCCCAAGGTGGATGACATGAAGCGGGCGCTCGGGCTCTGAGCGACCAGGGACCACCAAGGGCCCGGGTCGTCAGGGTCCTACCGGCAGTCTCGGCGATCGGTCGCGCCTTCGACTACCTCGTACCGCAAGGCTGGGAGCTGGGCGTAGGCTCGCGGGTTCGAGTCCCTCTGAACGGTCGCAGGGTCGCCGGCTGGGTGCTCCAAGACGTGGAGGGCCAACCCGCCGATGTCGAGCTGAAGCCGCTCGCCGGCACGGGCGGGATGGGTCCGCCGCCTTGCGTCGTCGAGCTGGCCGCCTGGGCGGCATGGCGATGGGCCGGACCAATGGTGCCGCTGCTCACCTCGGGGTCGCCGGATCGGGTCGTTGTGGGCCTCCAACAGCCGCCCCCGCGAGGCTCTGCCCGCCCGCCTCGACCCGACGACCCCCTTGTGGGCTTGGCGACCCAGGCGACGATGCGGGTGGGGGAACCCACCTTGATCCTCGTGTCGCCGACCACCGATCAGATCGGGGTGGTGGAAGCCACCATCTCCTCGGTGGAAGGGCCGGTCCTCGTGCTCGTCCCCGACGGAGGGTGGGCGGCCCGGCTCTCGAAGCGCCTGGAGGCTCGTGGCCATCTCGTGGCGTCGCGCTGGGAGCACGCAGCCGCGGGATGGCCCGTCGTGGTGGGCACCCGTCGTGCAGCGTTTGCCCCCCTGCCCAAGATCGGTGCCGCCGTGGTCCTGGACTGCCACGACCCCTCCTACCGAGAGCAGCGCTCTCCACAGTTCGATGCGACAGAGGTCGTCGCGCAGCGGGCGCGTCGCGACGATGCGCCATGTCTGCTCACCTCTGCTGCTCCCGCGCTCGCCCAGATGGCCACGGCGAACGTGGTCAAAGGCCCCGCGCTGCAGCGTGGGTGGCCAGCGATCGCGGTGATCGACCGCCGCGGCGCCGATCCGCGCACCTCGCTGTACTCGAGCGAAATGATCTCGATCGCCCGTTCGGCCAGGGGTCGGGTGGTCATGGTGCTCGACCGCCGCGGCGGAGCGAGGCTGCTCGCCTGCGCGAGCTGCGGCGAGCTGGTGCGCTGCGAGACCTGTGGCCAGGCCCTCCAGGAGGTGGCGGCGAACCTGCGTTGCGAGAGGTGCGCGGTGCAACGACCGAAGGTCTGCGCACCCTGCGGAGGGTTGGCGTTGAAGGTCCTTCGCTTTGGCGCGGCCAAGGCGCGCGACGACCTGGAGGCCCTGCTCGGCGAGGAGGTGGGGGAGGTGACCGGGGCATCGGCTCTCGAAGCGCCGGGCAACCGGGTGCTCGTCGGGACCCAGGCCCTCTTGCATCGCGTCCGAGAAGCCGAAGTGGTGGCGTTCATGGATTTCGACCAGCACCTGCTCGGCGCGCACTTGAACGCATCGCAGAACGCCCTGGGCCTGCTCGCGCGCGCAGCGAGGTTGGTCGGAGCGCGCGTGAGGCGCTCGGGAATGCTCGTGGTCCAGACCCGGATGCCCGAGCACGAGGTGCTGGTGTCGGCGACCAAGGGTGAGCCCGATGCCCTTTATGAAAAGGAGATGTTGCTGCGCAAAGAGCTGGGCCTTCCTCCCTTCGGCGCTCTCGCGGAGGTGAGAGGCGCCGAAGCGGGCGCATTCTGCGCCAGCAGCGGGCTCGAGTCGAGCCGGCTGCGAGAGGATCGGTTCTTGGTCAGCGCCCCGGACCATCGGAGCCTGTGTGACGCGCTGGCGAGGGCGAACAGAGCGTACAGCGCCCGGGTCGTCGTCGATCCTCCGTGGGTGTGAGCCGAGGCCGTTACCATGTCGGGCCCATGACGGTCTTTCAAATCCGCGCCTACGGCGATCCGGTGCTGCGCCAGGTGACCAAGCAGGTGGACCTCTTCGACGAGGGCCTTGCCAAGCTCGCCCAGGACATGCTCGAGACCATGCACGAGGCCGAGGGAGTGGGCCTCGCCGCCAATCAGATCGGAGTGGATCGCGCCATCTTCGTTTACGACGCCGGGGACGGACCCGTCGTGATGGTCAACCCCCGGATCATCGAGACGAGCGGGGAGTGGAGCTACGAAGAGGGTTGTCTGTCGGTGCCGGGGCTGCACTGGCCGATCGTGCGACCGAACCGGGTCCACGCCAAAGGCCACGACCTGTCAGGGGCCGAGATCGAGGTCTGGGGCGAGGAGCTCGAGGGGCGTGTCCTCCAGCACGAGATGGACCACCTGAACGGGCGGCTGCTCTTGGAGCATCTGGACCCGGTCCAGCGGCGCGAGGCAATGGCGGCGCTGGGCGCCAGGACGCTGGAGAAACCCTAGGGACCGCCGTGACACCGGACCTATGTCCCAGCTACCGCAGACAAACGGAACGATCGAGCGTGCCCAGCTCGGCGGGAGGATCGAGAAGCGCCTGGTCAAGGTTCTAAAGGGCCTGGCCGAGCTCGAGGAGGTCAGCCTGGGGGAGCTGCTCGGGAAGATCGTCGTGCATTCCTTCGGGCCCGGTGGCCGGCCAAGAGGGCGAGATGGCGTCGAGCCCCACTCGAAGAACGCTCTCGACGCGATCGCCAACCTCAAGCGCGCCTACCGGTTGGACTTCGACATGGACGACCTGGGGGCCGCTCAGCACCACCTGGGCCGAGCCAAGGGGCGCCCGCGCAAGGAGGCCCCTCGGGTTGGTCGCACCGGGGCTAGCTTCGGCCACGTGACCCGCATCGCCTATCTCGGGAACCCCCAGATCTCGGTCCCCGCCCTGGAGGCTCTGGTGCTGGCGGGCCATGAGGTCATCCTGGTCGTGACCGGAGAGGACCGCCGACGCGGGCGCGGGGGCGCCACCTCACCGTCTCCGTTGAAGGCGGTCGCGCTCGAGCTCGGGCTTCCAACCACGTCACGTCTGGGCGATGTTCGGGGCCGAGGCATCGAGCTCGGCGTGGTGGTGGCCTTCGGTCGGTTGATCCCGGCGTCGGTTCTCGCCGATGTGGCAATGATCAACCTGCACTTCTCCCTGTTGCCCCGCTGGAGGGGTGCCGCCCCGCTGGAGAGGGCCATCTTGGCCCAAGACCGCTACACCGGGGCGTGTGTCATGGCGGTCGAAGAGGGGCTCGACACCGGAGCGCTGTACGCCCGAGCCCAGGTCGAGATCGGGCCGGACGAGCACCTCGGCGAGCTGGCAACCCGGCTGGCAGCAACCGGGGCCGCTCTGTTGGTCGAGGTGCTCTCGGCGGGCCTGGCGGGGATGCCCGAGCCGCTCCCCCAGAGCGGGGAGGCAACCTATGCGAACAAGCTCACCGCCGACGAGCTACGGATCGACTGGGCATCCCCCAGCGCGCAGGTCCTCGCGCTGGTGCGCCTGGACGGCGCGTTCACGACGATCAAAGGAGCCAGGCTTAGGATCCTCGAAGCGCGGGGCTGCCAATGGGGGGGCCCGGTCCAAGACCCCCTCCCCGGTACCTTGTGCGCGGACGTGGTCGCGACCGGCGACGGGGCGATCCGCCTCGTGAGGGTCCAACCACAGGGAGGTCGCGCGATGCCGGCGCCGGAGTGGATCAGGGGGAGGCGGCTGGGGCAAGCCACGCTCATGGGGAGCGACGGGTGAGCGCAGGTCGCGACCCGGGTGCGGTGGGCGCGATAAAGATCGCGCCGTCCTTGCTCTCGGCTGACTTCGGCGCGCTCGGCGCAGCGGTAGAGGGCGTTGCGGGCGCAGCCGACTGGCTGCACCTCGATGTGATGGACGCGCATTTCGTGGCCAACCTGACGATAGGTCCACCGGTGGTCGCGTCGTTGCGCAGGCACTCGTCGATGTTCTTCGACTGCCACCTGATGATGGAGGACCCCGGAAGCTATCTGGAAGACTTCTCCAAGGCGGGCGCCGATTCGCTGACCGTTCACGTGGAGGTCGGAGACACAGCGGAGCTCCTCTTGGAGATCCGTCGGCTCGGGATGCGCGCCGGGTTGGCGGCGAGCCCCCAGACCGGCTTCGAGTCGATGGAGGAGTACCTGGGCAGGCTGGACGTGGTCTTGTGCATGACGGTCCATCCAGGCTTCGGCGGTCAGGACTTCATGGCCGAGATGATGGACAAGGTGAGGTCTGCCCGGGCCGCGATCGACTCCCGCGGCCTCGCCGTCGATCTCGAGGTTGACGGCGGCATCGACGAGGTGACCGCCACGCTTGCGGCGCGAGCCGGCGCCAACGTGCTCGTCGCAGGAAGCGCCGTGTTCGGGCACGAGCGTCCCCGCAGTTCGATCGAGGCCATTCGCGCCGCGGCCATGGCGGCCCACGGGGGCTGAGCGTCAACGGCGGATCTCAGGTCGCGCGATCGTCGACGACTCGGCCTTGGAGTG
>JBOGFX010000246.1:0-8320 GCA_050743805.1 Acidimicrobiales bacterium | reverse complement strand
CACGTAGACCGCAGCCGCACGCACCAGCAGCTCGATCCAGAGCAACAGCGCTCCGAAGCTGACGAAGAGGCTGCCCAGAAGGGCGACGAACGCCGGCGCCCCCGCGCTGCTCCCCGCTCCGACCGTTGCCATCTGGGATGCAAGCCGAGACAACGCAGATGCGACGTCCCCAGAGGACCCAGAGGACACCATGGCGCTCAGCGCGTCGGTCCCAGCCAGACCCAGCTGGACCAGCTGGACCGCCACGGCACCCAAGAGCAACGCGAGAGGCAGGTGAACCAGGCCGGCGCGAAGCAACGCGACGGGACTCTGGTGATAGATCGCCTGGATCACCGACGCTGCGAGCAGAGGCACCATCACGATCGCTGCCAACGCGGCCATCACCTCGTAATGGCCCTTGAACCAGGAGGCGTCGAGGTCGATCGATGTCGTCGTGGCCATGACGGTTCCGATCTGGTCCAACAACCATGACGCGCCTTGAGCGACTCCGGCGGCGATCGCGCCCAGCACGTCGCCCGTGCCGGCGCCCACGACCGAGCTCCCGATGCTCCCGGCCACCGAGCACAGGGTGCTCATGCCCGGGAGTGCAGAGCAACCGCCTGCAGGGATGATGGGTAACAGGGCGCTCACCGCGATCTCGCGAAGACGCGCCGCTGGATCGAATGTCTCAGTGCAATCCCTTCCCGGCGCCGAAGAAGAAGTTGATGAGCGTTGGGGCAGCGCCGATCAACAGGGCCGCGAGACCTGCGACGAGAACCGCCCGGCGGCCGACGAAGGACTGCTGGTAGTTCTGGGAGTGCGCGCCGAGCGCCCAAGCTCCGGCGCCGATCACAAGACCGACCAGTGCCAGTATGAGTGCCCAGCCGCCGATCCCATTGGCCAGCTGCTGGAGTGTCCCCCCACCAGGCAGCTGCGACGGGTCCGGATTGAGTGAGACGCTGACAAGGACGATCTTCCAAGGCACCTCGACCTCCCATGCGCTTGGCGGCCTGTTGCCGCCTGCGATTCCGAATGGTCGGCGGCCCACTCGGACGGCGTGCGCGTTCGTCCTGCGAAGGGCCTCAGGTTTTGGGGGGCGCGGCGTAACCGATGCGCAGGGACCTCGCGGTCAGCGGAGCTTCTTCTCTCCTCTGAGCAGCTGGGCGTTGGTTATCTGGCCGTGGACTATGTCTGAGATCGCGCCGTTGGAGCCGACCAGGACAGCACCGGGAGGGCTGAGGAAATAGAAGACCCCCGAGGTGATCCTGGATCCGGGATCCACTCCGACGGGAAATTCGACACCGCTGCTCCTCACCAGTGCGAGGCCCGCGCTACGTGTGTCGGCCACGTCGATCCCGATGATCTGCACACGGGTCGCCGGGTTCTGCTCTCGATAGGTGCGCGCGATCGCCGGCAGCTCCGCTCGGCATGCCTTGCAGGTGCTCGAGAAGAACAGGATGACAGCGGGTCGCCCTGCGGTGCCGCCGTCGGCGGGGATCCCCACTTGGCCCTTTCCCGTCAGGGAGGCGGCCGAGAAGATGGGCGCGGGGTTGCCCACCAAAGGAGCGGGGTGAAGAGGGTCTCCGTGCGTCTTGAAAAGGGCGAAGATCAAGGCGATGGCCACAGCGACCCCGATGGTGACCATGCGGCCGTGGGGGCGGCGGGGGCGACCAAGCCCCTGCTCCAAGGACTCTGGCTCCGCGCGGGTCAAGGCGCCATGCCGATCGTGACGCCGTGGGGCACGGTCGCTTCTTCCCGTCGGACCAAGGGCGCGCCGGCGTCTCCGGTCGGCGATCCGATCGAGCCGAGGCTATCCCCAGAAGGCCTTTTGACGCGCGCGGCTGCCCTCGCTTCGCAAAAGGGGGACGGGCCGCAGGCTTCAGTGCGCACAGTCGGAGCCCGGCGGCTGTCATGCTTTGTCGGTGGTCTCGCTGGTCTCCGCCTCGAACCAGACCGTGGGCTTTCCCGCCGCGGGGGCCTACGCGATCGCAGCGGCGATCCTAGTGGTAGCCGTCGTGCTGGCGGTCCTGTTCGGGCGGCGATCCGGCCGCCAGGCTCTGACCCAGAGGCTCACCGCACTCGGTTCGAGGCTCGGGCTCAACCCTCCCAGCGAGGAGAGCGGGATCGAGAACG
This sequence comes from Acidimicrobiales bacterium, assembly GCA_050743805.1. Classification (GTDB taxonomy): domain Bacteria; phylum Actinomycetota; class Acidimicrobiia; order Acidimicrobiales; family RAAP-2; genus Palsa-461. The sequence goes on along the minus strand of JBOGFX010000246.1, from coordinate 6,208 downwards.
CGCTGGCCTACCTCGAACAGGTGACCGGTGCCGCTTCGGAGGCGGTCGCCGAATCGAGCGCCGACGCGATACGGCTCCGGCGGGCGATCGACGCTCTGCCCCAAGGGGTCGTCCTTTGCGACGAGAACGGCAAGGTCGTCTACCAGAACGCTCCTGCCAGCGCTCTGATGACCAGCCGGCTGGGCGATGCTCTGGCTGCCCAAGCCGTCACCGAGCTGTTGGAGGAGGCGTGGCAGCAGGGCACCGTCGAGCGCACGGTCGATCTCTACGGTCCCCCTCCGCGCACATTGAACGTGCGTGCCCTCATGATCGACGACGGCAGGCGCTCGCTCGGGGTGATCGCGCTGATCGACGACATCTCCGAACGCAGGCGCTTGGAGATGGTCCGGCGAGACTTCGTGGCAAACGTCAGCCACGAGCTCAAGACCCCGATGGGTGCCCTCGGCCTGCTGGCGGAGACCCTCGTGGCGGAACCGGACAGCGAGGTGGCCAAGCGTCTCGCGGACCGGATACACGGTGAGGCCTTCCGCGTGAGCCGGATCATCGACGACCTGCTCGACCTGAGCCGCATCGAGTCGGAGTCGTCCCCGCCCAGAGAGCCAGTTCTGGTCAGCCTTGTCATGGCGGAGGCGGTCGAAAGGGTGCGCGCGGCGGCCGATCATCGAGACGTCTCCATCGTCTTGTATGAGCCGTCCCCCGCCATCGCGGTCATGGGCGACCGGCGCCAGCTGGTCTCCGCCCTGCATGCGCTGCTCGAGAACGCGGTCAACTACTCCTACGAGAACAGCACCGTCACCGTGAGAGGGTCCATCTCCCACGACACGCTCATGGACGCCACCGGAGCGCCCGAGGGACTCCACGGCGGGGCCGAGAACGGCGCCCCGGTGACCGGCGAGCTCGCCGTGGGATCGGCGACCGGCACCATCGCACCCGGGGAAACAGAACAGGGGACCGAGGTGGTGCGCATGTCGGTCGCCGATCACGGGATCGGGATCCCCTCGCGCGACCTCGCTCGGATCTTCGAGCGCTTCTACCGGGTCGATCACGGCCGGAGCCGCAACACCGGAGGGACGGGGCTCGGACTGTCCATCGTGCGCCACGTGGCAAGCAACCACCATGGACGCGTCGATGTCGAGTCACGTGAAGGCGAAGGCTCCACCTTCTCGTTGGTGCTGCCGCTGGGCGCCGGCCGGGTGTGAGATGCCAGATCGAACCGAAGGTGACAGGGCACCGATAAGGGTCTTGGTCGTCGAGGACGAGGAGTCCTTCGTCGACGCTCTGACCATCGGACTCGGTCGTGAGGGCTTCTCGGTGCACGTCGCCTCCGATGGAAACGCAGCGATGCGCGTTTTCGAAGACGTTCACCCCGACGTTGTCCTCTTGGATCAGATGCTCCCCGGCGGTATCTCGGGTCTCGACATCTGCCGCTCCATAAGGGCGACGTCACCGGTCCCCATCATCATGGTGACGGCCAAAGGGACCGAGATCGACACCGTCGTCGCCTTGGAGGTCGGCGCGGACGACTACGTCACCAAACCCTTCAGGATGCGAGAGCTGGTCGCCCGGATACGGGCCGTCTGCAGGCGTTCATCCGAGCGGGGGGCAGACGCCCAGGAGCGACGAGAGCCCCAGCAGGGCATAGCGGCAGAGGTCACCGTCGATGCACAAAGACGACAGGTGCTCGTCCGCGGCGAGGAGGTACGGCTGCGCCGCAAAGAATTCGACCTCTTGCACCTTCTCGTCGAGAACGCCGGACGGGTTCTAACCCGGGACGTTCTCATCGATCGGGTCTGGGGCACCGATTACATCGGCGACACCAAGACACTGGACGTCCACGTGAAGAGGCTCCGAGCGCAGATCGAGAGGGACCCGGCCGAGCCGCGGCTCATCATCACGGTGCGCGGTGTCGGCTACCGCTTCAACGAGGATCGGAGCTAGCTGCCCGGCACAGCGATCACGGTCCGCCCGCCCATGTAGGGGGCGAGGCACTGAGGGAGCCGGACCGAGCCGTCTTCCTGGCGACCGGTCTCTATCAGGGCGGCCCACACGCGTGACCACGCGAGCGCCGAGCCGTTCAGCGTGTGGACGAAGACAGGTGCCCCGCCGGCGGCGGGCCGGTAGCGCACGTTGGCCCGCCTGGCCTGGTAGTCGCGGTACCAGCTGACCGAGGACACCTCCCAGAACCTCTCCTCGCCCGGCATGTAGACCTCGACGTCGAACGTGCGGGCCGCGGCTCCCCCGAGATCCCCGGCACACAGGTCGAGCACCCGGTACTCCAAGCCGAGCTCCTGGAGGATGTGCTCGGCCGCCGTGCAGATGTCTGCGTGTGCGGTCACCGCCTGTTCGGGGGTCGTGTAGGCCATCAGCTCGACCTTGTCGAACTCGTGCACGCGCAGCAACCCTCTGGTGTCCCTTCCGGCGGCTCCGGCCTCCCTGCGATAGCAGGGCGTCAAGGCACAGAAGCGCTTGGGCAGCTCAGACTCCTCCAGGACCTCGCCCCGGTACAGCGAGGTCAGCGGCACCTCTGCCGTTGGGATGGCCCAGAGGTCGTCGCGCTCGATGTGGTACCCCTCATCGGCGAAGCGTGGCAGGTGGCCTGTCGCCATCATGGTGTCGCTCAGCACGAGGGTGGGAGGGCGGATCTCCTCGTAAAGGTCGCAATGCCTCGACAGCGCGAACGCGCTCAACGCGCGCAACAGGGTGGAGCCAGGACCTCTGAAGAGCGGGAACATCGACCCCGAGAGCTTGGCCCCACGCTCGAGGTCGAGGATGCCGAGCTCGGTGCCAACCTGCCAGTGCGGGACCCGCTGGTACGGGGCGTAGCTGGGAGGAGACGCATCCCTTTCGAAGCCGGGCCACCACCGCTTGACCTCGACGTTGTCTTGGGGTCCCGCGCCATCAGGAGCGTCGTCGGCCGGCAGGTTGGGCAGTGCCAGGAGCGCCTCACGAAGCAGACGCTGAGCCGCGTCGGAGGCGGCGTCGGCCTCCCTGGCGTCGTCTCCCAACACGCGACTGCGCGCGGCCAGAGATTCAGCGGATCCCTGGTCGCCTTCGCGGCGCGCCTGGGCGACCTGGCGGGACAGCTCCTTGACCCGGTGCCTCAACGCCTCGGCCTCGGTCAGCCTTCGGCGGGCCTGGGCATCAAGGGCGGCGACCCTCTCAACGTCGCTCTTGGAGACTCCCCTGCGCGCGAGCGAGGCGATGACGGCGCTCTGTTCGTCGCGGATGGCCCGGACGTCGATCATGGCGACAAACGCTATAGGAGCCGCTCGGGGCTCCCCTCAACGAAGGGCGCTAACCGAGATGACGCTCTCCCGCCAAGAGCTGGGCGCTCGTGATGGGCCCCCGGACGATTCGTGCGATCGTGCCGTCGGAGCGCACGAAGACGGCGTCCGGATCACCCAGGAAGTAGTAGAGCCCCGAGGTGACCCTGTAGTCGGGATCGGTCCCCACAGGGAACGTCACCGGTGCCGCGGCCACGAATGCGCGCGCGTTGCCAGGTGGGTCCTCACCGTCGATCCCGATGATCTCCACCCTGGACGCCGCTGGCTGAGAGCGGTAGGTGCGAGCGATTGCCGGTATCTCAACTTTGCACGGAGTGCACCAGCTCGCGAAGAAAACGAGGACCGCAGGACGGCCACTTCGGGGAGTCTGCGGCAATCCGACGGTGCCATTGCCCGACAGGGCGGGGATGCTGAAGGTCGGCGCGACCCGGCCGAGAGCGGGGGGTGCTTGCGATCCTGTGTCGAGCGAGCTGAACAGGCCCACCCCCAAGCCCACCGCAAGCACCACTCCTACGACGAGAAAGCGCAGGCGCGGCCCTCTGGGCTTGTGGGCCGGGGGAGATTGGGGTCCAGCCGGCGCCTCGGTCACCACCGCTAGTGGAGTCTCCTCACGAAGACGTCGAGTGCCATGGAGAAGAACAGCACCGTCAGATAGGTGATCGAGTACCCGAACAGCGCCATGGCCTCTTTGTCGATCGCGGCCCCCAGGTGGGCGTGGTACCAGAACCTGGCAGACATGGCCACATAGAGGGCTCCAGCGACCGAGGCGACCACCAGATAGGTCACACCCATGTGAGCGACAAAGACGAAGTCGATGCTGACCGCCACGAGAGCCACCGTGTAGAGCAGGATGCTCCGCGTGATCCGCTGAGGTGAGGCCACGACCGGCAGCATCGGCACCTTCGCCGCTGCGTAGTCCTCCCGGTAGCGAACAGCAAGGGCCCAGAAGTGCGGCGGGGTCCACAGGAACACGATCGCAAAGAGCACCACGGGCGCCCACCCGAGCGAGCCGGTGACCGCGGTCCAACCAACCAGCGCGGGAACAGCGCCAGCAGCCCCGCCTATGACGATGTTCTGGCTGTTTCGCCGCTTCAGCCACAGCGTGTACACACCCACGTAGAACACGGCTGCCGCCAACGACAAGAACGCGGACAACGGGTTGACCGCCCACCACAACTCGACGAAGGCAACGACCTCCAGGCCGCAGGCGAAGACGAACGCGCCCAGCGGGCTCACTGCGCCGGTCACCAAGGGGCGACGCTTCGTTCTGTTCATGACGCGGTCGATGTCGCGGTCCACGTACATGTTCATGGCGTTGGCGCCCCCCGCGGCGAGCGCCCCTCCCACGAGGGTTGCGACAACCAGGCCCAGAGGTGGAAGCCCGCGCTGGGCCACGATCATGGTCGGCAGGGTGGCTACGAGCAGGAGCTCGATGATCCGGGGCTTGGTCAGCGCCACGTAGGCGAGGACCCGCTCCGCCCTGAACGGCCTGAGGCCGAAGGCGGGAGCCTGGGAAACCATGTGCGTGAGCCTACGGCCCCGGGGACGCCTCCCACCAAGCGGGCCGCGGGCGCTGTGCCCGGCCGGCGCCGGTACGATCGGTCGTCGTGAGCGTCGGGTCCTGGTACAGGGGGGCCTATCTCAAAGAGAAGGCGACCAGACTGTCCCCTGGCGCCTTCCGCCGCTTGGCCGTCGTCTCTTTGGTCGCCGTCTGTCTGATCGTGCTGACCGGGGCTGCCGTAAGGCTGACGGGATCGGGGCTCGGGTGCCCCGACTGGCCCAGCTGCTACCACACGGCGGTCACCCCCCAGCTGTCACTTCACCCTCTCGTCGAGTTCTCGAACCGGATGGTGACGGTGGCCCTGGTCGTGCTTCTCGCCGTGACATTCCTGGGAGCGCTTTGTCGCCGTCCGTTCCGAGGCGATCTGACCTGGATCGCAACGGGGCTGCTCGCCGGGGTGGTGGCCCAAGCCCTGATCGGCGCGCTCGCGGTGTACACGAAGCTGAACCCCTATGTCGTTCTTCTGCACTTCTTGGCCTCGATGGTCCTCGTCGCGCTCGCGGTGATCCTCGTGCACCGCGCCGGACGCGACCATCGCGTGGCCGGCAGAGCCTTGGTGGGAAGGCCGCTCATGTGGAGCACCAGAGGGGCCGCCACGTTGCTTGGCCTGGTGCTCGTGGCCGGGACCTTCACCACCGGCACCGGACCGCACGCGGGCAACGCCGGGGGACAGCTCGTGGCGCGTCGCATCCCCGTGGCGCTTCGTGACATGGCCGAGCTGCACTCGAGCTTGGCTGTGCTGCTCATCGGGCTCCTGATCGGGCTCGCCGTAGCGCTCCACGTGACCGACGTTCCCGAGGCACTGCGACGAAAGGCTCGAGTGCTGGTTGTCGTCGTGATGCTCCAAGGCGTGATCGGCTACGTCCAGTACTTCACACATCTGCCAGCGGCCCTCGTCGAACTTCACATCCTGGGTGCCACGGCACTGGTCGCCGCCACCGCGGACCTAGTCGTCTCCTTGGTGCATCACCCGAGAGAAGTCCAAGCGACCAGGCCCGCCCTAGCACCTGCACCCCGAAGTTTCGAGCCGGCCGCTGGTCGCGTGGCCGGGTTCGAGCCTCGGTCAGAGCACGCCCCCATCGTCTAGCGGCCCAGGACGCCGCCCTTTCAAGGCGGTAACACGGGTTCAAATCCCGTTGGGGGTGCTCACATTTTCCCTCGTCACCCGCCTCTGGCATCGCTCTGGCGTCTGCCCGGCGGAACCCTCCAACGCGATCGGACCATATAGAGAGTTCAGCAACGGGTCGCAACTCTGCTCGAAGACATGAGCCACAGGGACGTACTATCCAAGCCGAACGGTTCGCGTACCCGTTGGCAGCGGCCCGCCCAACAAGGACGGCTTCGTCGAACGTTGCATACGGAC
>JBOGFX010000245.1:0-2110 GCA_050743805.1 Acidimicrobiales bacterium | reverse complement strand
TATTCACACCAATGACGTGTGCCTACAACCTTTGACGCCGCCAACCCTTCCTGAGCGGTCATAGCTGGTCGATCGCCTCGGGCGATGCCCGAACCTGCCTACGAGCTCCGGAAGTCCGGTCAGAGTCTGCAGCCTCAGGTGGCCTAGGCGCAGACCAGACCGGCCCGCGTCGACCCGCCGCTCGTCGCCGGGTCTGTGCGCGTGGCCGGACGTGGCGATCGTGGGCGAGGTCCGCGACCAGGAGCCACTGCGATCAAAACAATCAATGTGTGATCGGGCCGTGGCGGCTGGGGGCGTGTAGGGCGGCCGGGAGCGAAGGGTGGCGTTTGGTCGGATGTGGTGGGGCTTCGTCCTGGTGTTGATTGGGGTGGGTCACCCTTCCCTCGTTTTCCATTGTCGGGCCCGCGGTGAGCTCTCGAGGGTCGGCGTCAAGCGCCGGTCGCACCTGGCCGGTGTGGTCGACGGTGGTGGTGGCTGCTCCCTTGACCGCTTGACCCCGACCCGGCGGCGGCTGAGCGAGACGGGGGCCTCCGGAGCAACCATTGAGGTGTCAAATCCGTACAGCTGCTCCAAGGAGGTCTCAGATGAGCATGGTATGCGGCCTCGATCTGCATCGAGGTCCGATCACCTTCGACGCGTTGATCCCAGAAAGCGGGGAGGTGTGGCGGGGCCGGATCTGGTCGCCGGATCGGGCCCGGCTGCGCCGCTGGCTGGCCGAGGAGGTGACCCTCGGGTCAGGCGGCGGCCCGGTAGATATCGCGGTGGAAGGCTGCACCGGCTGGCGTTATGTCGTCGAAGAGATAACCGCTCTGGGGTTCGATCCGGCCCGCGTCCACACCGAGGTGTTCGGGCCGGCACTGGGCCAGACGCCGGGCATCGCGGCTACGCCGGGGCGACCCACCAGCCGGTGATCCCGGAACCGGCCCGATGATCGGGTTCGCTCGCAGCGACCTCACCATCCCGTGGAGCCGCGATTACGGCACCCTCGCTCGAGCTCGCGGAGTCCTGCGACGTACCGGTCCGGTGGTCATGCCGCACGGGGGTCTGCCAGACCTGCGAGACGACGCTCATTGCTGGGGATGTCGACTACAGCCCCGACCCGGTTGAACCTCCCACTCAGGGCGGCGTGTTCATCTGCTGTTCGACACCGCGTGAGGACATCGTGCTCGACCTGTGACTGCCGTCCCTCAGCCTCAGAGGTTGTCGCTATTTTTCTAGCGGGTAGACGGTGGTTTTGTTGGTGGCGGTGCGGTCAGGAGAATATGCTTAATGCAGGAAACTTCCGACGGGCATGGTCATGCGTGGCGGACTGTTCACGGTGACTTGACGGATCCAGAGTGGGAGATCATCAAGGATATCGTCCCGGATTACACCGGACCGGGAAAGATCGGCCGGCCCTTGGTGAACGCCCGCCGAGACGTGGTCAACGCCATTTTGTACGTGGCCGCCACCCGATGCCAGTGGCGGGTGTTGCCTGATTGCTACCCGGATTGGAACACGGTGCACCGCTACCACCTGCGCTGGTCCAGGGACGGGACCTGGGAGAAGATCTGTGACCGTCTGCGAGCCTTGGTCCGTGAGGCCGAGGGCCGAGACGACGAGCTCTCAGCGGGTGTGATCGACGCCCGGTCTGTGCGAGGAGCGTGCACCGTCACGTCGTCTACTAGGGGGTACGGCGCGGGGAATCATGCCGGGCGGGAGGTTATGCCGGGTCCCCGCGATCGCGCTCGGGTTGATGCTGGTGAGAAGGGGCGGGGCCCGTGAGCGGCCTGGCGTGATCACAAGGCTGCGAGGAAGGCGAGCAGCGAGTCGGGGGCTCGGAATCGACGCCGGCCGACTGACGGTGGTGCGGTGCGTGCGAGCGCCTGCTCTTTCAAGGCAAGGTCCGCGTGGAGGTAGATCTCGGTCGACTTCGTGCTCTCGTGGCCGAGCCATAGGGCGATCGTCGAGATGTCGACCCCTGCGTGCAAACTGGACGTCGCTGCGCTGTGGCGCAATCGATGGGCCCCGACGATCGGGACGCCAGCGCGACCAGCCGCGCGACGCGGCACCATCACGACGGCTCTGGCCGAGATGGCCCCGACGGGGGCAAAGGCTCGCAGGAACAGTG
>JBOGFX010000244.1:0-8325 GCA_050743805.1 Acidimicrobiales bacterium | reverse complement strand
GCCGTGGACAAACGCGCTGGTCACGCGAATGTTTGGAAGAAAGCTCCTCAGCCCCAGCCGGACGCTTCAGGGGCTATCCCGGAAACCCCCGCTAGCCGTGAAACCGTGTTGTGCGATCGATACTCATAACGAGAACCACGCGGTCCTCCTTGTCGGGAGGTGGTGGAGCATCCTGCATGCCGTAACGTCCCGCGAGTTTCACGAAGAACTCTCCCTCTGGATCGGGGGTCGTCTCAACAAGGCGCCCACGGATCTCGAGGTAGCGGATCGGATTATCCGGGTCGACGATGAGCAGGCACATCGACGGGTTCAACTGCAGGTTCCGGTATTTGGCCCTTGTTCTGTTGTGCGTGAGTCGAACCATCTCACCGTCGTACACGAACCACATCGGATTGACCTGCACGGTCGAATTCGGCCGGATCGTCCCCACGCTCGCGAAGAGCGGGCGTTCTACCAGGTCGAGCAGGTCCTCTGGGATCTTTTCGGTCACGGTCGTGATAACCCCCTTGTCGGCACTTGGTTCCAGGTCAGCCCGGAGAGTTGCTGCGTGAGCCGAAATGTACCGGACAGCGCCGCTGAACGCCCCATGCCAACTTCTCAAGGCTGACCATCATGTCTACGACGTTCATTCTGGCGCCAAGACACGGCGCTCCGGCCAGCCGCGTGGATTCAAAGAATGCCTCGTGCGCAATCTTCCATTCGATGCCGATCCAATGCGCCGATGCCTTCTTCGACGGATTGGCCGAGCTCACTTTGGTTGACGGGGTGGGCTCGTCATGGAAGGGTCGACGACTGCAGTTTGGTTCAACTAGCGAGGAGAAGGTCCATATGAGCACAGACCTGGTTCCGACTTTCCCGCCGCAAGCTTGGGCGCACCGTCAAAGGAAGATCGAAATGCGTCCGCTAACACCATCGGAGTGGGGACCGGAGGCGTTGTCTGCTCGAGCTCAGATCGCTGACGCCTACTCGCGGTACGCGGTGGGCCACGATGAAGCGCGGTCCGATGTCGTCGGCTCGTGCTTCACACAGGACGCGGTGTTCGAGGTCAGTCATGGCCAGGCAGAACCGTTTATGACCCTGAACGGTAGGGGCGCGATCTGCGGTCACGTCGATAGCGTCACCGGTCGCCAACATGACCAGCGGCGTCATCTGATCGCCAATGTGCTTATCGAAGCACTTGACCTCGAGGCTGGGACCGCATCGTCGTTGGCCGAGTGCATCGTTTGCGTGGCGGCCGACGGGCTTAGCGTGGGTTGCAGCGTCATCTACACGGCTAACTCGCTTCGCGAAGAGGATGGCTGCTGGCGTTTCAGCTACTTCTTCATCGGCATGGACACATACGTCGGGTTCGACGCGCTCAGGAATCGAAGTTGACGGCGGTCGCAGGCTGTGTTGGGCCCACGGGCTCCGGGCTCGATCGGCCCGGGTCGTTCTCTAGTGGTCCTCGGGATCCCGTGTAATCCGTTGAGTCCAGCGTGTAAGACGCCATGGAGAGGGCCCCATAAGAGAAGCCCTCTGTCAAGATCTCGGGTCGGCTAGGTCCTGCCATCGAAAGCCCGGCCAGATACAGAAGGGGAATGAAATGATCTGGCGTGGGGGCCGCTAGATCGAAGTCTGAGTGCTCCGCGAGCCGCAGGGCATCCTCCGGACTGTCGATCACCATCGATCGTACGGATTCGTCGAAGCGCTCGGCCCAACTGAATCCCAAGTCCGGTCGGCTCCGGTCGGCTGCGGCGAGGTTGTGCACGACGTTGCCGCTGGCGACGATCAGCACGCCCCGTTGCCTTAGGGGGGCCAAGGCCGCGCCCAGGTTCAAGTGGTACTCGAGCGGCTGCATGCCGTTGACCGATAGCTGGATGACCGGGATGTCCGCGGCGGGGAAGCTGTGGGCCAGCACCGACCAAGCGCCATGGTCGATCCCCCAGCTGTCGTCGTCGAGCCCCACCCACTGGGGCTTCACGACCTCGACCAGCTCGGCGGCGACGTCGGGTGCTCCCGGCGCAGGGTATTCAAAGGTCGACAGAGCCGTGGGGAACCCAAAGAAGTCGTGGATCGTTCTTGGCTTCGCCATGACGGTCACTGCGGTCGCATGTATGTACCAGTGCGCCGAGATGACCAGGATCGCGCGCGGCTGTGGTACCGACGCACCGAAGCGCTTCCAAGCTTCCGTGTAGCGGTTCTGTTCGATCGCGTTCATCGGGCTTCCATGCCCGATGAACGCACAGGGGAGATCCACGCTGGTCAGAGTCCTGACATTAGCAACCGCCGACAGATCGACCGTGGGCGCGCCCTCGGGAGATTGCTGGAGGGGGTCTACCCCGCGTGCAGCGCCAAGGATGCGGTCCACCTCGCGCGCTGACCTCGGGGCGTTTATCATGCCTACGGCCGAGGGTTCTGCGCTCGTGCGAGCCGCTCTTAGGCATCAGTGACCTGACGGTCGACCTGCAAAAAGGGGGGGTTGTGCCAAGCCCGGGACGGGTCGTCGACCTGGTCAAGGAACGATGGCGCCTGCTCCAGTTGCTGCTCTCCGTGCGGCTCGACCTGACCGTCGTGCTCTGTGTCCTCGGCTTCGCGGTGGCGCTGGTGCCCGCGGTCAGTGCGGTGGTGGCCGGCACCCTGGTGGGCGCAGCCGAGAAGGCGCTGCGCGACCATGACCTGTCATTCGGCGCGCTCCCCTTCGGGCCATTGGCGCTGTTCGCAGGGCTTTTGTTGTTCAGCCAGACTGGCTCGCCGTTGCAGACGGTGCTGGGCCAAGACGTGGCGAAGCGCACCGACGGATGGGTGCGCGGGTTGCCTTCTCCCCGCGGGGGATCGAGCACCCAGGACGGTGCTGAAGTAAGGCTCTTGGATTCCAGGTGGGTCAGATGGTGACTGCTGACCATCGCGGAATGAGCAGTTCTGGAGCGGTCTCGCCGAGAGCTGCTCGCACCGCTCCTTAACAAAGGCTCGCTCAACGATCGTCTCATTTCTAGATTGACAGCGCGGCGGCCGCTCTCGAGCCGGTGCACTGGGAGAAATACTTAAAGTACCCGGCTATGTGTAAAGACCTATTGACATCTGTCAGCACGGCAGTCACACTCTTTACGGTCTGCAACAAGTGGTCGTGAGACTATGAGCCGCTGGAAGTATGTGCTTGGCGCCGTTAGCTGTAGTTTGATTGCTTGCACCGGGTATGCCGTAGGGACCGCAAGTGCTACCTACGGGGGGGACTCTCAGTCGGCGCTTAACAGCAGGGCGCTCGATATCCTTGCGTCCTACTATGGCTCGCTCACAAATATAGATGCCTCTAATCCGTCGGCTAACGTCACTGGAACTGTCACTGGCGGGGTGTCTGCAGCCAACACAGCTGCCTCAAATATCACCGCGCAATCAGCGGAAGGTACCCTCATCATCGGCGTATTCAGCTACGCCCCAAAGTTGGAAACCGTCACCTCCTCAATCGCCCCAACTGCGGCTGGACAGACCGCTATCCAAGAGACGTGGTTCTTTGACCCCACGTCCAACGCGGTTGCAACAGGTCCCGTAACCACAGAAGCGACCGTGATGGCTACTCAAGAAACGGTGAAGAAATCTTCTGGTTCTAATGGCCCAATAACACCTGATTACACAATTATAGTACCGGTTGGATACTGCTTCTATGATGCATTGGATCCGATCCTTTATGGCAGCCCCTTCTACGGACCACTGATTCTCTACGAGTCAACGGCTTACTGTACTGCCCCCAACTCCGTCTTACAGGATGTAACTTGGCTTCTTGAGGACTACTACGGGGAGATTCGCTTCATAGCCTCGAGCTATTCCAACGGCCCTGGCCAAGACACAGACTTAGCGTACGCCGCTTGCAATGCGCCGTGGACTACTTACTTTGGCTATCAGACGAATGCGTATTGGGTCGCCACGTACAGTGTCGGAGGTATCCCGGGGTCAATCTCGTTTGCATGGGTGTCGCCATATAACGACATCAACTGCGCGAGTTAGCAAAAAGGCGATACCTTTTCCATATGGCAATCAAAACTTATAGACGTGTTTACCTTATAGTGAGCGCCGCCCTACTGTGCTTGGGGCTCGGCCTAGGGTTAGGATTCGGATTGCAGGCCTCTTCACAGCCAGCTACATGTCACAGCAGACAATTCCCCGGCATGGGGGGTATCGCATGTGAAATTGTACGAGTTGGCAGCCATTGAGACTGTGCCTCAGATTCGCACATCGCGAGCTGCCAGACGGCTCTGATGGTCGGGTGATTGACCAAGTCTTCGATTTATGACCTGACTCCGCCTGGTAACTGTTCAGGCCCTCAGCGGAACGTGCCCAACGGCGATAGGCCGCGAGCAGGCGTGTGATCGCTGGGTCGGCCTGGAGTTCGATGTCGAGCAAGGCAACCTGGTATCGATGTCCGGCACGTTCACACGTGGCGATGAGCTCCCGCCGCCCGGCGTGGGTCGCGACCGAGAGCACTCTTCTCCGATGACGGTTCCGGGACGGCGAAGGCTGGCCTCCTCGTCGAAGGCGTTCTCGAACCCCATCAGCTCTTCGCCGTCATCGTTGCAGTCGATGGTGATCTCGGAGATCAGCTCGTCGAGGTCACCATTGGTGTGCCGTCGGGCCATGGTTGTTTATCGTCGCGCACCGGCCGTGGGCCGCTGCCACGACACGCCCAAAACGACAGTGGCTCGTGTCTCAGGTCACACCGGGAAGCCAGGCGTGACCGTCGAACAGCTGGCGCAGCCCGTGAAGCACGTCGACGCCGTGCTTCTTCATCGTCGATGATGTAGCTGCGGATGGCGCAGTAGTTCCAGGCGCCGTCGAGGCTCCGCCACGATCCGGGGATCTTCTGCTGGAGCTTCACCATCCGGATGTCGCGCTCGCCTTGGTTGTTGGTGAAACTGGCCCGGAAGTCGGCGGCGAAGCGCAGCACGTCGTCACGCTGGGTGTCCAGCCGGACGAGCAGGTTCGCGGCGTTCTTGTTGTAGCCCGAGCGCGTTCCGACCTCAGGCGCTAGGTTCGCCGCCCAGTCCTTCTTCACGAGCGTGCCGTAGCGGACGCGGATCGAGTGCAGCACCGAGGGGTCGAGGCGGTCCTTTCCCTCGGCCTTCGCCGCTTCGACGGCGTCGCGTGCTTCGATCAAAAGATCAGCCAGCTCGTTGGCCCAGCCCTGGTCCGACACGACGCCGATGCGGTCGAGCTCGCCAGGTGGTGGGCGTTGCACAGGGCATGGACGACGTCGTAGGAGCGGTAGGGCTTCCAGCCGTCGTGGACGGCGATGCCGGCCATCGTCGCCAGCACGTCCATCTCGTCCATGGCGACCGTCCCGCGTCGTTGGTGGCACGACAGCAGGGCGTAGAGGGTGGAGCAGGCGACGTGCATCCAGTGCAGGCGCCCTTCGACCCGCACCCCGGTCTCGTCGAAGTGGACGGCCGGGGCGTTTCGGAGCAGGTCGCGCACTGCCTCCAAGAACAGCCCGAGCGCCCCGCCGCCCTCTGTCACCATCTTGGCCAGGTCACCGGTCGAGACCTCCAGTCCCAAGACGTCTTTGAACAGCTGGGCCATCCGGTCGTAGGGCAGTGCTGGAAGACGGCCAGGTAGCAGGCGAGGGCACGGACCCCGGGCCCGCCAGCACGATCCCGCCTGGCGGGCTGAGGTCTCGAGCTCTCAGACGGCCCCCGTTGCCCATCCTTGTGGGGTTGGCCGCACCCCGAGGACGGCCAGACGAGCGAGGTTCCCGGCCCCGGCCAAAGCGTGAAGTCGGCGTCGACGCACGACTTCTGCCTCACCACCGACACGGCGAAGGAGGTGTGGATCAGCGGAACCAAGGACGAGCTGAGCTCGCGACCAGCAGACATGTGGGAGGACATTCGACGCATCCAACTGCGTGCACGCTTCGCGTCGACCACCTGGCAGCTCGCAGGCTGGGTTTGCTACGTGGCCGGCGTCCTCGCCGCCCTCGGCCTGGTAATAGCTCTAGCAGCCCGACACGAGGCGTCTGCGGGTGATGTCGTTATGGTCATCACCTTGGCCAGTCAGTTGCGCTCTCAGCTTTCTCAGACGGACTACGCCGACTCGTTGACCAGTGCACCCGGAGACCTCCGGAAAGGCTCGACACCGGCATCGACCTCGACCATGTCTCGTTCACCTACCCTGGATCCGACGCGCCGGTCCTGCGGGACCTGTCGATGCACGTTCCGGCCGGTTCGGTCATCGGGCTGGTGGGGTCGGAAAGACCACTTTGATCAAGCTCCTTACCGGGATGTACAAGCCGACCGATGGCACGATCCGTATCGACGGCACACCACTGACGGAGATGGACCCAGCCGAGTGGGCGTTGCGCTCGGCGGGCGCCTTCCAGGACTTCGTGAAGTTCCAGACGCTCACCCGCCACACGGTCGGCATGGGCGATCTCGAGCGACTCGACGACCGCTCCGCTGTTCAAACCGCTGTCGAGCGGGCACATGCCACCTCTGTCATCGATCAGCTTGACGAGGGCCTCGATACCCAGCTGGGGAAGATGTTCGCTGGTACGGATCTATCCCACGGACAATGGCAGAAGCTTGCGGTCGCCCGCGGCATGATGCGAAGCACGCCACTCCTGCTCGTGCTGGACGAACCCACGGCGGCCCTCGACCCGCAGGCCGAGCATGATCTCTTCGAGGACTATGCCGCCGGGTCCGCTCGGGCGAAGCGGGCTGCCGGTGCCATCACGGTCCTGGTTTCGCATCGCTTCTCTACAGTGCGCATGGCGGATCTCGTCTTCGTCCTCGAGGACGGCACGATCACCGAGCACGGCACGCATGGGGAGCTCACGGCGAAGGACGGCACTTACGCGGGCATCTACCGGATGCAGGCAGCCGCCTACAGATAGAACCGATGGGAGTTCTCACAGGACCCTGGCCAGTCGCTATGACCGGCTGTCCCGTCCGGTCCCTCAGGCTTGCGGGACATCGCTTGGACCGCTTGTTGACCACGGGAAGATCAGCGGGCGACCTGCCCGCTCGTGCGCCAGCTCTGAATAGCTGCGGGCGGCGTGAGCGGCCACTCCCACGACGCTCTGGACGTCATCGACGCGGTGGTCGGTCAGGTAATCCCGAACTGCCTGCACGGCGTTGCCGAGCACCTTCGGTCCACCCATCAGGACCGCGCTGCCCAGCTCGACGGCGCTTGCTCCACTGAGCAAAAAGCGCACCACGTCGTGACCGTCGCGGGCCCCGTTGGTACCGATTATCGCCACCTCCGACATCGCCAGATGACAGGCCCGGACCCAGTAGAGGCTGATTGGAAGTGCCCATCCGCCCCCGATCGCCCCGACCGACCCGAGGACCGGCGTCTCGCTGCTCAGGTCGGGAAGGAACCCCTGGAACCGCCCGATCATCGCCACGACGTCGGCGCCGGAGCTGATGGCTGATCGCGCTAGGTCCACGACGTTCACGGTCTGGGCAGTGAGCTTCACGACCAGCGGGACGTCGGTCGCTGCTCGGACAGCATGGGTGTACTCCGATACGCCATCAGGCGTGCCGATTTGACGGACGGCGCCCGACGAATCCTTGCCGTGTGGTGCGCTCAGGTTCAGCTCGACGCAGCTGACAACCCTGGCCATCGCGGATGCGATCTCACCCGCCGGCCCAGGGTCGGCCACGGTGATGCTTCCGATCACCCGGGAGCCCCGCTCGCGTGCGTAACCCTCACAGCGTTCCAACATAGCCAGCCAGTCGTCCAGCGCGATGGGAGCCAGGCCGGACTGGTTAAAGAGCGAATGATGCATGTCCGGTGTGGTCCACGACTGGGGTTCGTGGTCGGGTCCGAGCAGCTTGTACTCGGCCATTGAAAGCTGGCGCCCAGAAGCCGGGTCTTCGTTTATTGATTTTGCGACCACAGCGCCGGCGCCAGCGTCGATGCAGGCTCGAATCCCCTCCTCGGTCATGGTGAACTCCGACGATGCCGCGATCACCGGGTTGGAGATGTGGAGCGGGCCGAGCGTGGTCGCGAGCGATGGAGTCATGGACGACGAACTGCGTCTACGAGGTCTGTCCCGCCCTGGCGCAGGAGCGACAGGTCTGCGCTCACGGCGACGTAGCGATACCCGGACGCGACCGCCTCACGGGCGGCGCTCGGATTGGCTGCGAAGATGCCGAGATGCCGACCGATCCTGTGCGCCGACCGCTCGACCCGCTCAATCAATGCTCGAACCTCACGAGCAGATGGCTCACCAGGTCGACCGGCCGCAATGCTCAGATCGAGGCTGCCGATAAACGCCACATCCAGCGGCTCTAGGGCATCGTCGAGATTGTCGGCGAGGTCGGCCGTTTCGAACTGACCTATTGCGAGGCCCTCGGT
>JBOGFX010000243.1:0-8135 GCA_050743805.1 Acidimicrobiales bacterium | reverse complement strand
ACGGGGGCCCGACGGGGCGTGGCCCTGGACGAGATGGCCAACGAGGTCGACCTGGTCATCACCTCCTACGCCCTGTTCCGCCTGGACTACGACCACTACGCCGGCGGCGAGTGGGCCGGGCTCTTCCTCGACGAGGCTCAGTTCGCAAAGAACCGAACCTCCAAGGCGTACCAGCTGGCCAAGATGTTGCGCGCTCCGTTCAAGGTGGCCATGACGGGGACGCCGATCGAGAACAATTTGATGGAACTGTGGTCGTTGCTGTCGATCACGGCACCAGGGCTCTTCGCCAATCCCGACCGCTTCGCGGAGCACTACCGGACGCCGATCGAGAAGAATGGGGACGCCACGCGTCTGGCGCAGCTGCGCCGGCGCGTCCGTCCCCTGATCCTGCGCCGAACCAAGGACCAGGTTGTCAGGGATCTGCCACAGAAGCAGGAACAGGTCCTCGAACTGGAGCTCAATCCGAAGCACAAGAGGCTCTACCAGACCTACCTGCAGCGCGAGCGTCGCAAGGTCCTCGGGCTGTTGGGCGACATGCAGAGGAACCGATTCGAGATCTTCCGATCGCTCACACTGCTGCGCCAGGCAAGCCTCGACATGTCGCTGGTCGACCCCTGCCATGTCAAGGTCCCTTCAACCAAGCTCGACGCTCTCATGGAGATGCTCGAGGACATCGTGGCCGATGGCCACCGCGTGTTGGTGTTCAGCCAGTTCACACGTTTTCTCGGCTTGGCCCGGGAACGAATTCGCCACGCGCGGATCGAGCACTGCTACCTCGATGGGAGGACGCGCAAACGCGACGACGTCATCTCCGATTTTCGTACAGGGACGGCTCCCGTGTTCCTCATCAGCTTGAAGGCAGGCGGGTTCGGGCTCAATCTGACCGAGGCTGACTATTGCATCATCCTCGACCCGTGGTGGAACCCTGCGGTCGAGGCTCAGGCCGTAGACCGTGTCCACCGCATTGGCCAGGTTAAAAAGGTCATGGTCTATCGCTTGGTGGCTCGGGACACCTTGGAGCAAAAGGTCATGGCGCTGAAGGCGAAAAAGGGTGCTTTGGTCACCAGCGTCATGGACTCCGGCGACTTCGAATCCGGTGCGATGACCGCGGCCGACATCCATGAGCTCCTGACATGACCATCGTTGGGGAGCTTGCTACCCGGCGCAGCGGTGCCCTGCACTGCTGGTCAACAATTCCCGCTCGCGAGGCGATCGTCTATGCCACCGATGTGGAACCCATCAACCGAGCTCTCTTCGCGCACACCTCATCGCTGACGGATACTCCGACCGGTCCGGGCGATCCCTATTACTTCCCGAAGATCGGCTATCCCATCAATGCCCTGAAGAAGGCCAACGTTCTGGTCAAACAGCTCGGGGGATCGAACATCAAGCTGCTTTGCCAGAACGTCTTGCAGGTTGAAGAAACCGATGACGCGCTCCAATCCGAGTGGGGAAAGGCGGGGATCCAGACCACGATCGAGGCCCAGGACCAGCCCACGTACGTTCAGGACGCCAAAGCGGGCAAGTGGGAGGCCGAGATCTCCGACCCCGGGACCTGGGACCCAGCAATCGGCTTCGGTCTCCCGTTCGACTTCGGATCGAAAGGGATCCTGAGTGGGATCAGGGACCAAAACTGGGTCCAAGCAGCTTCCGGCCCGCTCACCGAGAGCATCGGACACGGGGACTACGCGAAAAACATCTTCACGTACATGAACGCCAATCAGTACTGCGTGATGGTGTTCGTCGGTACCCTCTTCACTTTGACTGCAAAGGACGTCACCTTCTCGACCAACAACTTGGGTCTCTTTGCGCCACCCCTGCAGTCCTATTACGAGACGTTGGCCTACACGAGCTCCACACGGGCTGACCTGAGCAAGCAACGCCTCCGGGGTGGCCAAACGCACGGATCGAGCTGGCAGAGCGTTGTGCGGTTGCAGTAGTCGGACTGCGCGTCTGATCCACTGGCTACCTTCGAGGGCGATAGCGACGTGACCGCCGCCGAAGAGGTACCGCGATCGTGGCGAGTGCGTGACCCACAACTGCCTCTCGCGACCGCCGGTGGCGTCCCCGCCCGCGAGCCAGCGCTCTAGAGCTAGTTCACCACCTGGCGGACAAGGCCGCTATGTGCGACTGCACCGTGCCGCCCTACCGACCAGGTCGGCGCGCTTCAGCGCTCCCCGCCATCGGGAATGGCCTCGATCGATTGCGCGAGTGGCCGGTCCACGAGTGACAGTTGCGTCAATTCGCACCCATTGGATGCCAAAGGCGTAGGAACGAGGAAAGATGCCCTTCTCCGCGTGCCAGGATGGGCGTGGTACCGGTGCCGACTCGGGATGGATCCGAGAGTAAGACACGCGGCCAGGGTGCCGCACACGAATGAAAGGACGACCCATGAGCGAGACAACGGAGTTTGCTATCGGAGCAGAGGTCATCTGCAAAGATGGCGAATGTGGTGAGCTGGCAAGGGTGGTCGTCAACCCCGTCAAGAGGGCGATCACTCATCTCGTCGTAGAGCCGAAGCACCGCCTGAACATGGGCCGTCTCGTGCCGGTCGACCTAGTCGAGACAACGACCGCAGGAGAACTACGTCTTCGCTGCACGCTGGCACAGTTCGAGAACCTCGAGGCTGCCGAGGAAACCAACTTCCTTCCTGGGGCGAGCGGGCAGTGGGGATACCAGCAGCACCAGATGATGTCGATGCCCTTCTTCGGACTAGGCGGTTTCGGCATGGGCGGCTTCGGCATGGGCGGCCTCGGACTAGGCGGTTTCGGCATGGGCGGCCTCGGGATGGGCGGCCTCGGGATGGGCGGCCTCGGGATGGGACCTCAAGCCGTCACATCCGACAACGTCCCAGAGGGTGAAGTCGAGATCCGACGTGGACAGCGGGTCAACGCATCAGACGGTCCAATCGGGCGCATCCATGGATTCGTCGTCGATCCGAGCGACCATCAGGTCACCCATGTACTTCTCGACGAAGGACACCTCTGGGGCAAGAAGCAGGTCTGCATCCCGGTGAGTTCGGTGACGGGCATCGACGCGGGTGGCGTGCATCTCAGTATGTCAAAGCAGGACGTAGGCACCTTGCCTGCTGTCGAGATCGAACATCCGACGTGACCAGGGCGCTGAGCCTCCATTCGGGGATGACGAATCAGGTCCAGACACCTAGAGACTGTGCGGACTCTCATACAGGCCACGCCGATCAGTGGAGGTGCTACCTGACCCCCTCAGTCAGGGGATCGCGCCCATGTCCTATATTCCGCCCGACCATTCCTCGCGACGAGATGGCTCGTTTGGAGCCTGGCGCGTGGCTCACCGTCGGTCGGCCCTGTTCTGGCCATCGCTCATGGCAGTGGCGGGGCGGTGGTCTGGGTACCAGCGACGTTGGTCGACGAGAATACCGGCGAAACGGCGAGCAGGCCGTTGTTGCACGCGGCGAGGTTCGCGACCGGGACAACGGCATGCTCTGTGTCGTTGGGCGGGGTGATCTCAACCTGTGATGCCGTCGAACAGGTCCCTGTGCCCGCCACATCACTGAAGGCGACATTGAAGTAGGCGCTTTCATCGAGCCGTAACGTGACCAGGGTCACCTCCAGGTTGTCGAAGGACAGCGCACCTCCTCTGACGACCGTTGTTGGCAGGGCGGCCCCGTTTGCTCCGAGCAGCAGCATGCCGGGGTAGCCCTGCATGGTGCACGACAGTGAAGTGACGTCAGTCATTGTGAAAGTGAGCTCGATGGTTCCGGCGGCTCCGCCGGATCCCGACACGTTGGTGTCGAGGTAGGAGGGCTGGCAGGTTGTTGTGGTCGACGCTGGTCTGGTCGTCGTCGACGCCTGTGTGGTCGCAGAGGGGGCCCTACTGTGGGGCGCAGAGGTCGTAGAGGGTGCTGTTCGGTTGCTTGAACAAGAGGCGGCGAGCAGCGCCGTGGCACCGAGCACAGCCATGATGCGTGCAGCGGTCAACGTTCGACCGCTGTGCCGTGCGAGTGAGCGCTCGTTACCCCACCGCCGCCTGCAACGCGCCGAGCAGGTAGCCCGGGACAGCCAGTGGTCCGCCGAACACCAAGCCGGGGGCGGTAACCGAGAGGCTCGAGAGGTAGCTCGCCGCCGACGGCGAGAGTGTGGAGGAGTCGGGATCTACCAGGAGAATCGGGCCAAGGCGGCCGCCAGTCGCCATGTAGACGCCCCCGCCGAGCGCGTCCTGGAAGTCTGCGGACGTGGCAGCCCCATACGTGGCTGCTCCGGGGAAGAACGTCGTCGCCACAGCTGCTGCGGTGTCATAGAGGGTTTGTCCATACACCGGGGTCGCAGACGGATCGGCGCCATAGGCAGCATCCGGCCCGCCGATCGCGTAGGCGGTGTCCGAAGGGTGTTGGCCGAGATAGGCGGCGGTTTCGGGGGCTTGCACGCTGCCATCCGTGAGCAGGATCGCAGCGCCGCGCTCAATCGCTGCCGGAACAGAGGACAGCGCGTCGTAGAAGTTCTGGCCGGTAGCGAGAAAGACGGTGGTCGGATTACCGAGCGCTTGGGCGATGTCTACAGCGGTCGCGTACTCGTCGGCACCGGCCTCGCGGATGGCCTGGTATCCGATCGCCTCGAGCTGTGAGTCGACGCTCGGGCTGACGGCGAGGTCACCCCCCAGGATGTACACGGGATCGCCAACGGGGAGCACCCGCTCGATTTCGGCCAAAACCCTCGGATCAAGAGCCGAGCTGAGCGATGCACTTGGCGTGATCAGAAGCGGGCCCGCGAGCTTTGCGGCTAGGGGTCCGCCGGCGAGCGCGTCAGAGAAGAAGTCCGAGCGAGCAAGTACGACCGCTCTCGCCGACCCTGTCGTCGGGAACTCTGCCTGTGAGATTGCGATCGAGGTGCCGATGGCGTCGGCTCCGTAGATCCGGTTAGGAGGCGGTGTCGGACTGGGGCTGGTCACCGCGGAGCTGCACAGGACGTCGCCGTCGATGCTCGTGGTCCACTGCGTGAGCGTTACGGGACCGCCGGTGAAGGAGCTGTCCGAGCAGGCCATCTCCGCACCTGAGAGAGTGTTGGCGCCAGGGATCCAGTTGGGGAGGCCTCCGATCGCAGGGGTCGCGGCGGAGGTACCGCCGGTGATGACCCCCCACTGGGAGCTCGTCGAGTAGACGCCAATGCTCGTTGCTCCGCCGGCCGCCAGTGCCGCCCCAATGCCCTGGAGCATCGCGACGTTCATCGCCTGCCCCGTTGCACCTGGTTGCCACGAGTTCCCGGTCTCTACATCGAGCCACCATGGATAGCTGGACGGCGCTCCGGGCACATTGACCGACGCAGCGGCTGAAGCGAGCCACGAGAGATCGGCATTCCCCGCGTTGGCGCCGTAGACCCAGGCGCATGCCGGTGAGTCGGCGCCTGCCGTTGCCGGTCCGCTGCTCGTCGCGACGGTCGTGGTTGTGCAGTTGCCGTAGGCGTATGGAGCGGGCCCTGATGTCGGCCAATTAGTCACCAGGGCGCCCTGGTAGAGGTCTCCGGGATCGGCTGTGTTCACGTAGAGCGAGACGTTCGGTGCCGGTCCGCTCGATTTCCCTACGGCCCAGTACAGCTCACTATCAGCGGCCGATGGGTACGAGGACGATGTCCCAAAGCACGGATTCAAGGAATCTGGCACACCGTCGTTGACGCCGATGAGGGCGAAGTCCTGGCCGCTCGGGAAAGCTGTCCCGCACTGAGGGAAGGAGATGTCAACGCCCGTCTCGGCGGAAGTTGTCGGTGGAGTTGCTGAGGCTGGGCCAGCAAGGATGGCCCAGCCGGCAAGGATGAGCACCACTACCCCGGCAAAACCCCGAGCTCGCCAGATGCTTAGGTAGACAGTGACCGATGACAACGGAGTTCCCTTCGATGCAAGCGAAACTCCGGACCCTAGTCCTCACTGCTTGGGGACGTCGGCTCCTCCCGACCGTTTAGGAGTCATTGGACTCCGACCACCTTTGACGGGCCCATCGCGGAGAAAAGCGAAATGCCAGTCCACCGCCTTCGGTCACCTCACGGTTCAGGGCTGAGATCGTATCGGCCTGCATAGCAGGACCTCGATCGGACCGAGACCGAAAGTGCGGGTGCCGAACGAAGCGGGCGCGGGGGAGTCGTCCTTGCCCCACCCGTCAGAGGCTAGGGCGTCACTCGCTCATAAGACCGGCTGGAATCGCCCTGCCCTCAAGAAGTGCGTCGCTCAAGCGGGGAAAAGGAGCCAACCATTGGCTCTCTGCATCCAACAAGGCGGCCGGTGCCCCCGTTAGGGGTGGTCTGTTCCTTCACGTTGGCGCTGCTGGCCCGGCTCTCCGAGTGCATTCGCTGGCCGCCCGAGCTCTGCCCGCCGATCCTCCGATGACGACCGCCCCTGCTCGGCGGTTCGACGTTCGGTTCTCTTGGGTCTCTTGGGTGACGAACGGCTCCGGCGCTTGGACGATGTCCAACGCTTGGGCGGGTCGCGCACATGGAGGTCGACGAGAAATCGGTTATAGGCGTCGAGTTCCAGGTCCTCGTCGCTCACGACCTTCTTTACCTCGATGACCCGGGCATCGATCGTCGCGGCATCGCCGCCGCGTGAGGGCGCTGTGGCGGTGCGGGCACCGGGTTCTTCAACCTCAAGGTCGATCGGGGCGCCTCGGAGCATCTTGTGAACCGGTGATTCGGGTAGAGGCGCCGCCCGGGTTCGAGCCAAGGTGTGGCGCCGTCCGCTACCGATGCTGGCCGCGCGGACCGCCCTTGACAGCTCCTTATCCAGGGCCCATCCGGGAATCTCGTGGATTGGTGTCCCAGAGGCGTCTGCCGCGGCACGCCGCTTGGCGGCCCACACGCGCTCGAGCACCGTGCTCTGGTCGTGGATGAGCTTCCACCACATGTACAGGGCGTAGAGGGCGAAGAGGGGCCACTCGACCGTGTACACCCAGCTCAGGTCGTTGCCACTTTTGGCGGCACCGTACTGCCACCACCCTGCCACCAGGAATCCTGGGACCAGGACAAGGACCAGCAGGTGAAGACCGAGACAGCGCCAGGTGAGGTACTTGCGCATACTTGAAACCAGGATCCTTGTCGCAGCCTACCCTGCTGCTCGGACGACGTTATCTGGGCCCTCCACGCTCTCCACTCCCCACCGGTGAAGGTTTGCTTCGCTGGGGCAGGGGAGCTGCGTCGGCTGCAGAGGCCTTTCGCGACCGGATCGTCAAAGCGTTATTGACGGCGCAGGGTTGCCGACAACATCCTAGGACCCCACTGAAGAGGTCGTGATCTCGACAGAGGTGTTCTGGTTCTGGGGGCCGGACCCTTTGCGGACATATGACGCGAGAGCGCGGCGGAATGACGCCAGCCCAAAACCGTGGCGCCGACGGAGGGGCAACACCGGGCACGGACGGGAGCGATCCCACCCTGAAGGCCTACGACCCAGCCGCGCAGGAATGCCCAGGCGAGTCGGGATGTGGCACACCGTGTCACGGAGGTTCCGTCGGCCGAGCACCTGGTCCATGCGCTCCGAGCCACCCCAAGGCTCGCGATCATCGATCCGCGACACAACGCGGCGGGGCGAGGGTTCAGCCTCCAACGACCCAAACCCGGCCAAGGAGCTAGAAGTTTGGCCCGCGACCCCGCCGATCTCTCGTGGCCCCCTCAGGTTTGGAGTGGCTTACCCTCGCGGTCTCATACGGGACCCCTTATAGCTAATAGAAGGTCCCTTAGAATAGGGTCTTTTGGTTGCAAAGTGGCTTCCATCGGTGGAGTATTTGACCGCTACAGGACAGGCAATAGGTCAACACCTTCACGATCAGCCCCTCGAACGTCCACCTAAGGGGTCGCCCGAGGGAAAGAAAGAGTCACCAGGGATGAGCAAAAACAAAAAGAGGGCGAAGCACGGCAAGGGCCTAAGCGTCGGTCGCTATACCGCCCCAAAGCACCACCGTGTTGAGCCCAAACCTGAGTCCAACCACTCCAATCTGGCTCGTTTGGCAGCTGTCGGTGTAAGCGGTGGTCTCGGGGTGGCCGGTGTGGCTGCGTTCGGGGCTGCACCCAGCTTCGCTGCAACGTGCCCATCGCAGACCCATGGCCCAAACAGCGCCAGCTGCTCCCTCAACGGCACCGGGTTAGGCCTCGCCGTAAGCGCTATCCACAACACCTCGATCC
>JBOGFX010000242.1:0-3371 GCA_050743805.1 Acidimicrobiales bacterium | reverse complement strand
CCTGCGGGCAGCGTCGTGCCGACGCCCGCGAAGGGGACCAGGTCGTCGACTGAGAAGTTCCACGCGCCGCACACCACCTCTGCCTGGCGGCCGCCGATGTCGACGACGACGCGACGGATGCGCTGGGCATCGAAGATGGGGTTGATCTCCAGGACACGGCCCACGACGATGTCGTCCAAACCCTCGCCGACGTGCTCGACGGCGTCGACGATCAGGCCCAGGTCGTCCAGGCTTGCGACCAGCTGATCGACGTCACCGTCGATGGGAGCGAAGTCCCTCATCCACGACAGAGGTGCGCGCACGGTCCTAGTACTGGCGGAGGAACCGCACGTCGTTCTCCCAAAGCACCCGCATGTCTGCGATCTGGTGGCGCATCTGGGCGCACCTGTCGATGCCGAACCCGAACGCGAAGCCCGACCAGGCGCCGGTGTCGATCCCGGTGGCTTCGAACACCGCCGGGTCCACCATCCCCGCTCCTCCCAGCTCCACCCAGCCCGTGGCAGAGCACGTGCGACAACCTTGACCCAGACAGATGGTACATGTGATGTCGTACTCGGCCGAAGGCTCGGTGAAGGGGAAGTACGCCGGGCGCAGTCGCGACTTGATCTCGGGACCGAAGTACGCGGCCGTGAAGATCTCGATGGTCCCCGCGAGATGTGAGAACGTGATCCCCTGGTCGACGACGAGACCCTCGATCTGGTGGAAGACCGAGAGGTGGGTCGCGTCGGGCGCATCGCGGCGGAAGCATCTGCCCGGGATCACCGCGTGGATCGGTGCGGATCCCGCCGCGGCGGCCGCCTCCAAGAGCCGAACCTGCACCGGCGAGGTGTGTGTGCGCAGCACCACGGTCTCGGGCTCGCCCAGGTCCAGATAGAAGCTGTCGTACATCCCGCGCGCGGGGTGGTCCGCAGGGATGTTGAGGGCCTCGAAGTTGTTCCAGTCCGACTCGGCCTCTGGTCCCTCTTCGACCGAGAAACCCATCCCGACGAAGACGTCCTCCAGCTCGTCACGGGTCTTGGTCACCAGGTGCTGGTGGCCACGGGTGAGCGGAGAGCGCAGGTCCGCGACGAGAACCTCGGTCAGGTCCAAGGCGTCGGACGCCAGCTTGGCCGAGCGTTCCAGCCAGGACAGCTCCACGGCCCGTTTCGAGACGAGCTCTTCGATGGCGGAGCGGGCCTCGTTGAGCGCCCTGCCCCAGCGCTTGCGATCGTCGGCCCCCAGGCCGCCGAGAGACCTGCGGGCGCCGGCCAGCCAGCCTCTCTTTGAGACCAGACCCGATCGGGTGTCGTCGAGCTCTGCGGTGGTGGCGGCGTTCGATATCGCGCGTTTGGCGTCTTGCAAAAGCGGAGCGATGTCGGCAAGCCCTTCGGGCGAAAGCTCCTCGTGCGGCGCCTTCATCACCGAGATGCTACGCGTCCTTGGCGAGCAGCCACATCTGGAGGACCCAGGGGTGCCCTCTGCGTGCCGGCTGCTCGGCGCTGGCGAAGGCTCTCGAAGCACAGGAGCGCGCAGGCGACCCCCACGTTGAGCGACTCTGCCTGCCCGGCCATTGGTATGGCCACCGTGGCGTCTGCCAGGTCGCGCACCTGTGGCGCCAGCCCCGCGGCCTCGTTGCCGAGCACGAAGCCGTGAGGGCCCCTCAAGTCCAAAGACGTGTAGTCGACCCCGACGCTGGCCGCCGCGAAGACCTCGAGGCCCCGTGCATGCAGGGTCGAGATCGCTTCGTCGGCTCCTCCCATGACCACGAGAGGAACGTGGAAGATCGACCCAGCGGAAGCTCGGACCGTCTTGGGATTGAACGGGTCGACGGAGCCGCACATGAGCACGGCATCCACGCCCGCCGCGTCAGCGCTGCGCAAGATCGTCCCCGCGTTGCCCGGATCGCGCACCTCTGCCAAGACCACCGCCAGATCCACGGTGCCCAGCGAGGCGGCCTCGGTGTCGATCATCGCAAAGATGCCAAAGGCGGGGTGAGGGCTGACCGTCGAGGCCACGTTGGCGGCCACCCCCGGAGCGAGAAGCTGGCAACGAACCCCTCTTTCGGCCGCCAGGCTGGCCAGGGTTTCGACCTCGTGGTCATGGGCGTGCTCGGCTGCGACGAAGAGCGCCTCTGGGGAGATCCCCGCTGACATGCCGGCACGGACGACCTCGACGCCTTCTGCCACGAACGCTCTCTGCCCCCAGCGGTAGCTGCGATTGGACGCCAGGCGGCGAAGGCGGCGGACCCGCTGGTGACTGCGGCCCAAGGCCTGGGTCAGGAGGCGGCCTCTTGCTCTGCGACGCTGTGCTGCGCGAGGGCGGCAAGGCTGCCGAAGGCTTCTGGGTCCGCCACGGCCAGCTCGGCCAGGATCTTGCGGTCGACCTCCACCCCGGCCTTGTGCAGGCCGGCGATCAGCCGGCTGTAGCTGAGCCCGTTCTGGCGCGCGGCGGCGTTGATCCTTTGGATCCACAGCTTGCGGAACTCACCCTTGCGCGCCCTGCGGTCCCGGTACGCGTACTGCATGGAATGCAGAAGCTGCTCGTTTGCGGCGCGATAGCTCCGGCTCTTGTTGCCGTAATAGCCGCGCGCCTGCTCCAGGACGGCGCGGTGATGCTTGCGCCCGTGCACGGAGCGCTTCACCCTTGCCATCTCTGTCCTCCGATCTCCTCGCTCGATTCCTCATCACACCTCGTCAAAGCTGGTCAAAGCCCTAGATGCCGAGCATCCTTCGAACCTGCCGGCGACTGCCCGGTGCAACCTCGGTCTCCCTGGCCAGCCGGCGCGTCCGGCGGCTGGGCTTCTTCTCGAGAAGGTGCCCCCGAAAGGCCCGGCGGCGGCGTAGCCGCCCAGAACCGGTCACCTTTATCCGCTTGGCTGCGCCGCGGTCTGTCTTCATCTTGGGCATGTCAGCTCTCCTCGGGCGCCTGAGACCCCGCAGGCGCCTCGGCAACGACACCTTCTTGAGCCGCCTGACGGCTCGCTTTGGCGGCCGCGGACTGCCTGGCTCTTTTGTCGGGGGCGAGGACCATAACCATGTTGCGCCCGTCAAGACGCGGCTCGAACTCGACCTTTGCCGCATCCCCCAGTCGTTCTGCGACCCGGTCCAATATCCGCTTTCCAAGCTCTGGATGAAAGACCTCACGACCCTTGAACATGATGGTCAGCTTCACCTTGTGGCCCTCGTCCAAGAACTTGGCGACGCGGCGAGTCTTGGTGTCGAAGTCCCCCGTGCCGATCTTGGGCCGGTACTTCATCTCCTTGATGCCGGTGCTGGTGGTCTTCCGCTTCGATTCCTTGGCCCGTTGGGCGGCTTCGTACTTGAAGCGGTTGAAGTCCATGATCCGACAGACGGGGGGTCTGGCCTCCGACGCCACCTCGACCAGGTCGAGGT
>JBOGFX010000241.1:0-5466 GCA_050743805.1 Acidimicrobiales bacterium | reverse complement strand
TTAAGCTCGCCAGCGCCGATGGTACTTGGGGGGAGGCCCCCTGGGAGAGTAGGACGCCGCCGGGATTTCTAACGAAGGCCCGCCGTTGGCGGGCCTTCGTGACTTCTTTCAGGGGGTACAGACCTTCAGTCGGACGAAGGTCCCAGGTCGGGGGAGATCTCAAGGACGGCTAGAAGCTTCGAGCAGAAACCCTCGAACGATAGCGCCACGGGGCTCTCAGGCGACACTTAGGTAGTACCAGTAGAGGTTCCGCCCGCCATTGTGCTTCGGCTGCTTCGAGGTAGGGACGGACGTGGTCGAGCTTGCGGTCGTCTCACCGGGCCTCGTCTGGTTTCTTCCAGGAGAGGATCGGGATGTGGTGTGCGTCGGCGAGGGCCTTCACCTCCGGTCGGAAGCGGTTACCGATCTTTGGAGGAGTGCGGGTGAGGGGATCGGGTCGACGGAGGTGGGGTCCAGAGCCACATGGCCGTTGAACACGTGGTTGATGTTGGTCTTGCTGGTCATCGCCACACGCGTCCACGCGAGGGCCGGTTCTGCGGGCCCGACAGGATCAATGCAGGATCAGCGGGGAGGAGGCCGGGAGGGGGTGTGCCTCCTTCCTGCCGGCTACGAGTGATCGAGGCCAACGGCCCTACACTTGCGATCCTGTGCCTAGGGAACCTCGCTCGACGTCACCAACCTCACGGGAATGGGCTCCGGGCACGAGGCCCGGGGGCACCCCAAAGCGCCCCAAGCGAGCGCAGGGCCGTGCCCGCACGCAAGCCCGAGCTAATGACTCGTTCAGCTCCCGGCGAGTCGGGGATGCGCCGCGAGATCGTTCGGAGCGTTCTCGCGAAAGAATCGAACAGAGACCGTGGGATCGACGTTCTCAATCCGGCGAAAAGGGGCCTCACCGGACGTCGAGGAGCACTCCTGACGGCCCGACTCCGAGAACAGACCGCAGTGACCGGTCGAGGTCTGACATTCCGGCGACAGCTCGTCGGCAAGAGAGGTCGACGATCCGTGGTCCCGGTGTCGCTCGCGCACCATCGCCCGAACTCAAGCGTTGGGGGGGCGTTGCGAGAAGGGGGGCGTTGGAGGTCCCGCGCGAGAACAGGCCCGGGGACCACTCGCACAACTGGAGAACATCTCAAGCTCCGCCGCCTCCTCCTGACCGTTGGGTTCGCTCCGAAGCCCTGAGCGTTGCCGGGGAGGGGAAAGGGCGTCGAGGTGCGGGCGCTGTACCCAAAAGGCGGCCCGAGCTGGCCCCGTTGCCAGGCGAACTCGTAGCCCAGATTCGTGAAGCTGCATCGACCGCCACCAGGCGCGAACAGGAGCAACTGGTGTCCCAAGCAGAGCGCGCAATCGCCGCGCTGGAAGCAGACAGGTTCGGAGAGTCTCTGCGGTTCGCAAGATCGGTGCTCAAATCCGTTCCCCGCCTTACAGTTCTTTCAAAGGTGGCTGGTCTTGCTTGCTACAAGCTTGGACGTTGGCGCGATGCCGTTGGCCTTCTTCGGAGCTATGAAGACCTTACGCGGGATCTTGAGCTCGTTCCGGTGTTGATGGACTGCTACAGGGCGCTCGGCCGACGAGCCAAAGTCGCCGAGCTCTTCGAAGACATGCGCCGGAGCCCCGTGAGCCAGACCGCCATGGCGGAGGCTCGAATCGTTGCAGCCGGGAGCCTGGCCGACTCGGGTGACATGGGGGCAGCCATCGGGTTGTTGAGTGCCTCTGTGTCCAAGACGATTCGCAACCCCGCGGAACGTCATCTCCGCCAGTGGTACGCGCTCGGAGACCTTTACGAGCGTGCCGGCGACCTCCCTCGGGCCCGAGAGATGTTCGTGCGGGTCGCGAGGTCCGATCCCGATGCTTATGACGTCGCCTCGAGGCTCGAACCTCTAGGTCGGCCACGCCCCCGAACACGTCCGCGTTCGGGGGACGGCGCGCGGTCGAAAGGGTCCCGTCGGCCCTGACGCGATCGGGCCAAGACGCTACGACCTGGCTCTCGGGCACGAGTCGAGTCGTCGTGTTGGGGTGTCATTCACGCTGGAGCCTCGTGCACCCCGGCGCCGGAAGGGTTCAGCTGTTCTTGGCGGTGGACGCCCGAAAGATGCTTTCTATCGACGCGTCCAGCGTCATATCGAACTTCTCCGGGCTCTGGTCCACCTGGAGCCCCTCGGTGAGCGCTCTCGAGAAGCTCGCAATGATCCCGTGATTGCGAGCCAGGAGCGCGTTCGCCTCGTCGCGGTGGTAACCGCCCGACAGTGCCACGACCCTGAGGACATTGGGGTGGGTGGTCAGGGGCCTGTAGAGGTCGTCCACCGTGGGGAGGGTCAGCTTGAACATCACGAGGTGCCCGCTCGCGAGATCGTCGAGCCGGTCGCTGATTGCGGCAAAAAGTTCTTCCTCGCACTTTGCCTTTGTGAGGCTGTGTATGTCGACCTCTGGTTCGATGATCGCCATGAGCCCTGCTCGAGAGACTTGACCCGCGGTCTCGAATTGCTGTGCGACGAGGGCTTCGATGCCAGCCTTGTCGGCATCTCGGATGACCGAGCGCATCTTGGTCCCGAAGAAACCATTCTCGTTGGCTCTCCCCAGGAGACGATCGAGCCCCTCGATGGGCCGCATTAGCTGGACACCGGCACTTGGCTCTGCCAGCCCCTTGTCGATCTTGAGGAACGGGACGACCGCCTTGTGGTTCCACAGGTATGCGCCGGAGCTCACACCATCTATCTGTCGCTCCATGGTGTCCTCGAAGAGGATCGCACCCAAGATGCGATCTCCCCCAAAGCTGGGGCTTGTGATGATCCGAGATCGCATCTCGTGCATCACGCCGAACATCTCCTCGTCTCCGTGGTAAGCGTCGGGAGGCACTCCGTAGGTTTTGAGAGCCGACGGTGTGCTGCCCCCGCTCTGGTCGAGCGCGGCGACAAAACCGGGGGCCGAGCGAACCTTCTCGATCTGTTCTTGGTTCATGTCTCCTCAGCGTCCTCGGGAGAGCTCGATGCAAGAGCCAGAAAGCGACCGTGCAAACATCCAGCCTAACGTGCATTTCCCTGCTGAGCTGGGCCGGAGGCTCGGCGACCAGTCGCCGATCTCAATCCTCGAGGGAGCGAAAGACCAATCCGGTTCGGGGCTTGGGACTGAAGTAGGTGGTCTTTGGTGGCATCCTGCGCCGAGCGTGGGCCCATTGCGCGATCTGGGCAACGGTGGGGGGCCGCAGAAGCAGAGCGGCCTGGGCCCGGCCTTCTCTGACTGCGGCTATGGCCTCCTGCCAGCTGTGAGAGTGCTGGGCGGTCACGGTGGTGTCGGCGAGAGCCAGTTCGACCACGGAGGAGTCGAGCTCGCTTCCGGCGGCCTCGTAGGTCTCCGGTCTCACCGTGAGGAGCCAGGAGTCGTCCCGTGTCACGAGGGCGAGCGAGGAGGCTTGTGCGAGAGCACCCACCACCCGATCGGAGCCGTCACCGGCATGGAGCACGTCCAAGCGTTCTGAAAGGCTTCGCACGAGCTCCTCGGTGCTGGCGATCCCGGAGAGGACCCTGTGGATGGCCCCAACTCGAAGCTGGTCCTCGGCCAGCTCTACCACCAGCGCCATGACCAGGTCATGGCCCCCAGGCGCGCTTCCCTCCACCTCTCGTAGGAGCCGGCGGTAGTTGCGAGCCGTCTCGTAGCGGTGATGCCCGTCGGCGATGACTACCGGCGTCGAGCCGACGGCCTCGGCGATCGCAGCTTGTCGGTCCTCGGAGGCGAGCCAAAGCCTGTGACGGACCCCGTCGTCGTCATGGACGTCGGACTCGGCATCGCCGGACGGTTCCAAGAGAGCGGACAACCCCGATGTGAGCGAGAGCCCCCATATCGGCGAGAGGTTGGCTTTGGTGGACGAGAGCAGGTCGAGACGATCGCTGCGCGCCTTGGGGAGTGTCTCCTCATGGGGCAGCACGTCTGTGACCTCGTCCTCCTCCGGCAGGCCGAGGCCCCCAATCACCCCGAGGGTGGAGTGTCCCGAGGGGACGGTCATCTCGTAGAGGTAGAAGCGTGGGTGCTCGTCGAGCACCAGCGTGCCGTCGGACCTCCAGGCCCTGAGGAGCCTTGCAGCGACCTGGTAGCGGTCGAGGCCACTCCGCAGGTCGGCTTCGGGTAGCTCCAGGTGGACAGAGTTGAGCGCGGAACGAGTGGACAGCCGGTTCCTTTCGGGCGGCTCGATCACGTCGTAGGGGGGAGCGATCACCTGAGCGAGGCCGATCGTCGCCGGGTCGTAGCGAAGACCGCGAAACGGGGCGAAGAGGGGCATCGGGACAACTCTGGCACAGTTGGCTCGTCGGGCCGCAAACGAGCATGACCCTTCTCACCGCGGAGCGGCTCGGTCGTAGAATCCCTTTGTGAGCGCTTCTGCGGGGGACGCCGGGGCGTCAGCGGAGAAAGCGATCCTCACTGTCCCGAACCTGATCAGCGCCGTACGCATCGCCTGCATCCCTGTGTTCGTGTGGCTGGTCTTCGGTGCACGGGAACAGACCGCAGCGGCCATCCTCCTGGGGGGCCTGGGTGCGACCGACTGGATCGACGGCTATGTGGCCAGGCGTTTCCATCAGGTGTCGACTGTCGGCAAGGTGCTCGATCCCGCCTGCGACAGGCTCTTGGTCGCAACGGCGGTGATCGTGGTCATCGTCGCCGGAGCGGTCCCGGCGTGGTTCGGAGCCCTCACGCTGGCTCGGGAGGCCGTCATCAGCGCCGCCGTGGTGGGGCTCGCGATGTTGGGCGCCCGGCGAATCGACGTGCTGTGGGTAGGCAAGGCCGGCACGTTCGCGTTGATGTTCGCTTACCCTGCCTTCCTCATCGGGCACGGGAGCCAGAGCTGGCAGGAGGGTTTTCGCATCTTCGCCTGGGTTGCCGGCGGTGTCGGGTTGTTGCTCGCATGGTTGGCCGCGATCGCCTACATCGGGCCGGCAGCCAACGCGTTGCGCTCAGGGCGCCAGGGGCGCCAGCCGCTTCGCTCTTCACTCGGGGGGTCGCGGTGAAGGCGGTGATCATGGCCGGCGGAGAGGGAACGAGGCTACGTCCGCTCACCTCGAACCAGCCCAAGCCGATGCTGACGGTGGCGAACCGTCCTTTGATGGAGCACGTGGTCCTCTTGCTGCGCCAGCACGGCTTCACCGAGATCGTGGTGACGGTCGCGTTCATGGCCAATGCCATTCGCTCGTACTTCGGGGACGGTTCAGAGCTCGGTGTGCGGATGGTC
This sequence comes from Acidimicrobiales bacterium, assembly GCA_050743805.1. GTDB lineage: Bacteria > Actinomycetota > Acidimicrobiia > Acidimicrobiales > RAAP-2 > Palsa-461. The sequence continues at coordinate 251 of JBOGFX010000241.1, read as the reverse complement.
TACGCGACAGAGGAGTCTCCGCTCGGCACGGCAGGCTCGGTGTTGAACGCGCGAGACGAGCTCGACGAGCGATTCCTCGTGATCTCCGGCGACGTGCTCACCGACACCGATCTCGGCGCCCTCGTCGCCTATCACGAGGAGAAATCGGCACTGGCCACCCTTGCCCTGCACTCGGTGCCTGATCCGCTCGAGTTCGGGATCGTGATCCGCAGAGACGACGGCTCCATCGAGCGGTTCTTGGAGAAGCCGAC
>JBOGFX010000240.1:0-10140 GCA_050743805.1 Acidimicrobiales bacterium | reverse complement strand
GCTCCGCAAGGGTGCCCGTCCTCCCCACGCCCGTGGGGGTGTTCCTCGATAACCAAGAACCCGGCAAACATGTTTGCAGTCCTCCCCACGCCCGTGGGGGTGTTCCTACGAGGCGATGTGCACCGCGTCGCCGGACTACGTCCTCCCCACGCCCGTGGGGGTGTTCCGGTGCCTGCGGTGGCTCCGTTGGCCTCCACACTGTCCTCCCCACGCCCGTGGGGGTGTTCCCACGGCGACCGTGCTCACGGTGGACCGCGGGTAGTCCTCCCCACGCCCGTGGGGGTGTTCCTTCAACAGGCGGTACAGCAGGCGCTTGCATCCAGTCCTCCCCACGCCCGTGGGGGTGTTCCCGCGCGTCATGGTATGCGGGCGCCTGGAACAGCGTCCTCCCCACGCCCGTGGGGGTGTTCCGCTCATCGGCCTCTTCGACACTTGGTTCAAGCTGTCCTCCCCACGCCCGTGGGGTTGGCCATGAACTGGTGGCACTGTCCGGCGCCACGTTCGATTGCCACGAAGGCGACAGGTTCTGTGAGCATTAGTTCGTGAGCTTGCTGTCGCCGTCATTGTCATGTGGCGCGATGAGCGAGTCGTAGTGACGACGCCTACTCCGCCGTCACCTCGGTGACCGCGGCTCTGGCCGAAGACTCGTCGACGATAGCCTTGCCTTGGCATCGTCGAACGCGGCCACGAGGGGACTGAAACGCCAGGTCTTGAGTAATGGAGTGATCCGGCCATCACAGTGGGGCGGCCAGATCACTCCATTACTCCCACGGCCGCGCGCTGAATGCACCGATCGTCGGCATGCTGGACCCGTGAGCCGACTGTGGCGACGCGGGCAGCGACCGCCTCCTGCCAGATGGGAAGCGCGGCAGCCTCGGGGATCGGCAGAGGGGAGCACCACCGCGGGCCCATGGCCGTGGCCAACCGGTCGCGGTGAGCGCAGGAATGAGCGCAGCTCCGGGCGATCGGATCAGAGCGGATAACTTTGCCGATTGCGCTTGTGCGCGACCTGCAAACTCCCAGGTCAGCACACCGTTCGGGCCTCAATGACTACGGATCAGAAGGTTGGGGGTTCGAATCCCTCCGAGCGCGCAAGAACAGTGCAGGTGAGAGGGCGTCTTTGCTCGGCCGGACCTGCATTACGACTCTTGCCTGCTAGTGCGAGCTGCTGTTTGTCCTGGGGCTGCTACTGCGAGGGCAGTAGGACGGGCCTCCGGGAGGCGTCATGCGAGGGCATCTTCGCAAACCGTGGCGATGCATGGGGCTGCGTGCCTATGCAGGGATCGACCCCATCAGCAACCGCCAGAAGTACCTAACGAAGACCTTCCGGGGTGGCAGGCGTGAGGCGGAGGAAGCGCTCGCTCGGTTCGTCACTGAGGTGTCGGGTGGCGGTCACGCTGCCCAGGACGCGGCGGTTGGCGATCTCATCCGGCAGTGGCTCGGTCTCGCCACGCCCGAGCTGTCGCCAACGACGGCAGGGGGCTACGAGTGGATCATCAAGACGTACATCACGCCCACGCTCGACAAGGTGCCGCTTGCCCAGCTCGACCGTTTCTACGCCAAGCTCCGGGATTAGGGGGGTCAGGACGGCAAGGCGCTCTCGGCCGCGACCGTCCGCCAGGTCCATGCGATCCTCCGACGTGCGCTCCAGTAGGGATTGCGATGGGGGTGGATCACCACCAATCCGGCAGCGCTCGCGTCACCCCCTCGGGTCCGCAGCCGTCAACTTGAACCCCCTGATCCCGACAGGGTGGTTCAGCTGATCGAGGCTGCGGAGAAGGACACCACCGACTTTGCCTGTTTTCTCCTCCTGGCGGCGGCGACCGGCGCCCGCCGTGGCGAGCTGTGCGGCCTGCGCTGGTCCGATGTCGATCTCAAGGCAATGGTGCTCACCATCTCTCGTTCGGTCGTGGAGGCGGAAAAGGACACCAAGACGCACGTTTCCCGCCGCCCTCGACGTGGGAACGTCGAAGGAGCTCAAGACCCACAAGGAGCGCTGCGTCGCGCGGGCGTCGGGCTGCGACGCCACGTTGCCCGAGTCGGCGCACGTTTTCTCAGCGATGCGGATGGCAAGCGTCCCTGGGCGCCCAACGACGTGACCAAGGATTTCATCCGGCTGCGTAACAGGTCGGGCTCGACACGGTTCACCTCCACGATCTGCGCCGCCGCCGTCTCCTGGCAGCGGGGGTTCCGGTACGGACCGTCAGCGGCAGGCTGGGCCGCGCCAATGCTGCGACCACGCTCGGGGTCTACGCACGCCTCGTCGACGAGTCCGACGGCGAAGCTCGGATCGCTACTCTCATCGAGCAAGAGGACGGCGTCCACGCGGTAGGCGAAGGCGAGTGCCTGAGCCATCCGATCCGTGAGGGCCGGAGCCAAGTCGCTTCCCCTGTCGTACGATCTTTCCATGGATCGAGCGAGATGCCTCTGATGGCACGTCAGGCGCGCAACGGCGACCCTCTCGGCTTTGAGGACACCCTCTGGAAGGCAGCCGACAACCTACGCGGGTCCATGGACTAAAGCGAGTACAAGCGCGTCGTCTTGGGCCTCGTTTCCTCCCGGTCGGATCAACTCAGAGTTGTCGACCCGCCGAGGTGTTGCAGTGATCCCTTGAACCCGCCGCGCTTGGCCTCATCAAGGGGTGAGCGGTCTACGCGGAGGTTTCTGGTGATTCAGCTCGGCATACCGGGCAGCTCGTCCACGTGACGTAAGATCCAGACGGGTTCCGTGACCGTCACTGGCCTGATCGACCTCCCCGAGGAAGAGAGCTTGTGCAAAGTGTCACGGCCGACGCCGGGATTGGCAGCTTCCGCTCCTTAGCCCGCGAGGTGCGTCAATCAGGCCTGCTCGATCGGCGTACCGCGTATTACGTGACAAAGATCAATCTCACGGTGGCGGCCTACGCCGCGGGATGGGCAACCTTGGTACTCGTGCGCAACTCGTGGGTCATGGTCGCGGTCGCCGCGTTCATGGGTTTCGTCTACGCCCAGCTCGGCTTCCTCGGCCATGACGCCGGACACCAGCAGGTCTTCAGGTCGCAGCGCGGCAACCGCCTTCTCGGACTAGCCGTCGGGAACGCTCTGATCGGCGTGAGCTTCGGATGGTGGGTCCCCAAGCACAACGCCCACCATGCTTTCCCGAACCAGATCGGGCGCGATCCGGATATCGGCGATGGCCTAGTCATCGTTCCAACCGAAGGGTCTTCAGGCCCTGGGCGCTCGTTGGCGTTGTTTCTCGCTCGCCGGCAGGCGCTCGTTTTCTTTCCACTCATGCTTCTGCGGAGCAGCGGCCTCTACCTGTACAGCACCCTGCAGCTGCTGCGTCGACACGACCGTTCTGCAGCGATAGAAGCCACCTCGGTTCTGTTGAGTGCGGCACTGTATTTCACGACCGTGGTGTGGGTTCTCTCTCCGTGGAAGGCACTGGTCTTCCTAGCGGTCCACCAAGCGGTCTTCTCGATACTCCTCGGCTGCAGCTTCGCTCCGAACCACAAGGGCATGGCCCTCCTACTGGGTGACGAGGCGATGGGCTTCGCGCGGCGCCAGGTGACGACTTCGCGCAACGTGACCGGAGGGCCGCTGCTCACCTTCGTAATGGGCGGCCTCAACTACCAGATCGAGCACCACCTTTTCCCGACGATGCCCCGACCGAACCTGGTACGAGCCCAGCCCCTCGTGCGGTCGTTCTGTGCCAGCTGCGGCCTTAGGTACAGCGAGGACACCCCGTTGGGTTCGTTTCGGCGAATCATCCGACACCTGAGCGACACAGCCCCGGCGGTACCAGCGGCCAGCCCGGGCTTCGTGACTCGCTGACAGCTACCTCCGCCGATATCGATCGTCCACCGAGGGCAGGTGGCTTGCTGGCGAGAGGCGAAAGCGAACGCACTGCGGTTCCGGTCAAGAGCCGTTTGGCGATCCTTCACATCCCCCGGGTGGCACGCTCCGGCTCGACGTGACAAGTGGAGTATCTAATTACTAATTATTGTGCATCTTTCGCTCGCTAACAAGCAGTAATTTCCTGGGTTGGCACAGCGTTCAATCCGAAAAAACTACGGATCAAAAGGTTGGGGGTTCGAATCCCTTCGAGCGCGCTGAAGAGGTCTTCACGTTTCAGTTGTGACCCGCCTCACGGTTCGAGCTTTCGTCATCGTGTCATAGAACTGTGACCTGTCCCGTCGAAAAGACAAGAGTAACCCTCACGGCTTCGACGGTCTCAGGGATCGTCGACGTCAGCAATTGCAGTAGCGACGCCCTTAGCGGGTGCTTCGATCCGCGCCGTAACGCCCTCATGGTGCTTCCCGCAATGCCGACTGGACCGGCCGGACACCGCTTCTTTGGAGAGTGACCTAGGAGGAGGCAGGTATACCTCAGGGTGTCCTAGGCCTGCAGCTGGCTCCCCTCGCGTGGACAGCATGACAGTAGCGGCCAGAAGGTCGCTACGTGGAAAGGTCGCGTCTGACGGCAGAACAGCGGACGTTGGCCCACCGATCGCGGACGAATGGACTGAACCTTCGGAACCGGAAGCAAACTACATTGACGTGAGTTACGAACGCCTCACTCGGGCATGAACGTGTAGTGCCACTCGCCGTGGAACTTGTGATCTTGGGCTTGTGCGCGACCCTAGTGGTGCTGTTAGCGGCGGGCGTCCCCCGTGCATGAATCTGTGCATACGGTGACGGAGTGGCGGAGAAGAACAGGGCTACACCCACCGGTGATCTGGTTGCCATACCGCTGAGGGGGGCATGGACTGGCAATCGCGGCATTCTTCACGAAGGACACCGGATCGTCCGGTTCCACGCGAGCGATCTCTGGATCACTTGTGCGCTCGAGTTCCGCGGCCGCTGGAACGCGCAGTGGCAACCACACCATTTCACCTGGCTGTACTTCCATGACGAGGCGGTGTCTCTCGCAGCGGGTCATCGTCCCTGCGCCGAATGTCGACGTGGTGCCTATCTCTGCTACCGGGACGCTTGGTCCAAGGCGCTCTCGATCCCACCACTGTCCGCCAAGGCCATGAACCGACAGCTGCATTCTGAACGCATCATTCGAGGCACGCACACTCGACGTGTCCATGCGATGACCTGGCCGGCGCTGCCCGATGGGACGTTCGTATGCACTGCCGCCGGGCTGGCTGTAGTCGTGGCCGACCACCTGACCGTGTGGACTGCAGGTGGCTACGGCGTCCGATTGTCGCGACCACGACTTGGTCGAGCATCCGTGCTCACGCCGCCGTCGTCGGTGGCAGCGCTGCGTGCTGGCTATCCGCTGCAGATCGACGACAGTGCTCGGTGAGTTTCTCCAGACTCGCGATGTGATTCATGAGCGGTGCCCTCGTCTCGGGGTGAAAGGCCTGCTTTGATCGATTGACCGCAGCGTCTGGTCGTAGTCGTACCGCGCCGTGCAATGCATCCCACCGGCTTCTACCGCACGCGGGATCGCTATGCCCCAGAGCGTGCGTTGTTGGCTAGGTACTGCACCCCGCTCACCGTGGGGTCCGGTGGTTCAACCCGGCTGTCCCCACCCCCAACAGGAAGCCACCGGATAGATTTCTCACGTTTCTATCCCTGACCCAGTCTGGTCAGTGATAGGTCGTGTCGCGGAGGGTACCCAACGTGGATGTGAAGTGGCTCGAGTCTCAAGAGGCCTGGGAGCCCCTGCCTGACTTTGTCGGTGCTCAGGGCTTTGTGCCGTTGCCCGAAGTGCGCTTGTGGTGCTGGGACACTGGCGGCGATGGCGAGTCGGTGGTCTTACTGCACCCGTTCACGGGCAGCGGGGAAGTATGGGGCTATCAACAGCAGGCTCTTGCGGCCGCAGGCTACCGAGGGATCGCGTACTCACGGCGGGGCTGCTATCTCTCCGAGCCTGGTCCGCCAGATGATCCGGGCACCGTTGGTGGCGACCTCCATGCACTTGTGAATGCGCTCGATATCGAGCGCTTCCACCTGGTGGGTTCTGCTGCGGGTGGGTTCGCGGTCTTCGATTACGCGCTGCGGCACCCAGAGCGCCTGCTGAGTGCGACTGTTGCTTCGAGCTTGCCAGGCATCGACGAGCCCGAGTGGGTGTCGACGACGGCCGCCCTACTGCCAGACAGATGGCGCGAGCTACCGCACTGGTTCCACGAGCTAGGTCCCTCCTACCGAGCGGCCAACCCCACCGGCACCCGGAACTGGGTCACCTGCGCGGAGCGCTCCATCACGACGCCGGTGAAGCAGGGCGGCATGGGGGGCATCACATGGGCCATGGTCGAGAGCGTCGAGACGTCGATGCTCCTCATGACCGGGGACGCTGATCTGTACATGCCACCGTCGCGCCTACGGCAGTTGGCTGGCCACGTGCGCGGCGGCACGACCTACGTGCTACGCGAGGCGGGTCACGCGGCGTTTTGGGAGCAGCCTGCCGCGTTCAACACGGCGCTGTTGGAACACTGCGTCGCGAACCGAGGATCTCATCCTTAGACCGAATCGATCGGCACGGGGCCGTTGGTCGGGATGAGGCTTGTGAACGCAGCGTTCGCAGAGGGACGCGGGGGTGTGATCTCGGAAGCGGTCGGGACCTAGCTCGTCATTTGGAGCGCCGATCAGCGAGCGCCCAACTGGCGCAACCAGAGGCCGTGGCCACTGTCAGTACTGACGGCCACGCGCCGACTCTCTTCGCGAGAAGGTGCGACCCGACGAAAGCCGCACAGTAGAAGCCCAGCAGCGCGCCGGCCGTTGAAGCCCCTGCTCGCCTCCGCCACTGAAGCGCGCACCAGATGCCCCCGAGAGCAAGTGGGACAGCTCCGAGCGGCCGTGCTCCGGTTGTCCTTGCGAGGATGTAGGCGATGATGAGCGAACCGGCTGCAACTGGGGCGGTCGGTTGGTCAGGCATCGGTCGCAAGGCTAGTGGTGAGCCACCCGTCTCGCGCAGGCGTAAGCAGTCTGATGGCGCGAGTGAGATTCCGGCCATCGAACCCGACCCTGTTCAGAGCCAGTCAGCAAGTCCGAAAGCGGATCGCGGGCTCGGACTCCGAAAGGTGCTGCCGCTGCGCCACGCCAAAGCACGTTACGGTCGGCCCGCGTGGGGCACCGGCACGCGTTGGATCAGGACGACCCCCTCCGACGCGTCAGTGCCCGTGTAGTGATTGGCCACAACGAACAGAGAGCGACCGTCGTCACCGCCTAGCATGCACGCGAAGCACCCGCGGTCGGCATCGATCACGTCCAGCACTTTCCCGCCCTCGGCGACCCGGGCACAGCGCTCGCCTGGAACACTGGCATACCAGATGGCCCCTTCGGCATCGGCACAAATTCCGTCGGGTGCCGAGCCGACCCCCAAGTCGGCCCAGACACGGCGATCAACAAGGTGTCCCTGTTCTGTGATCGTCCACGCAGTGAGTCGGTCGGCGTGCGACTCGGCAACGACCAGCGTGTCATCTCCTAGAACGACCATCCCGTTGGGGAACCAGACGTCATCAGCTGCCTGCCGGGTGGTCCCCTCCGGCAGCACGACACTCACGGTTCCCGGTCTGCGCTCTCCCCACGGCGGTGAACCAGGCATGTCCACCCACGCCCGGCCGGCGGCGTCGACAACGATCTCGTTGAACGGTTGCCCGACGGCACCGTAAGGAGAAAGGTCCCGGACCGTAACGACCCCAGATGACGTAGCGGCAACGAGGCGGCCGTCCGGCAGCCAATCTATCGAGAACGGCAGTCCTTCAAGATGTGCCACGACCTTGCGGCGTCCGTCGGCGCTGAAGACGAGCACCTCGCAAGATTTCCAGTCGCACATCCAGAATCGACCGTCGTGCCACCTGGGCGATTCGCCCATCTGGATCCCCGTTGCAAACGTCTCGGGCACGGTGAAGCAGTCCTCGTCTCATCGCCAATACCTCCCTGATGTCGGTTAGGGCAGCAGAGCTCATCTTTGCCCATGGACTTGGGGGGGTCCGACGCTGGTTTGCGGGTCGACTCTCTGCGCGAGCACGAGTCAACCAGCTTTCGCATGCTTGTGTCATTCGAGCGCGGCGGCGATGGTCGGTGGACCGCTCCGGATGGGGCACCGCGACTACCGACTCACTCTCCTTGCGCGCGGCTCCGCCGTGCCGGTAATTCGCCTCGGTGTTCTCGGGCGCGAAGGGCACCATTGACATTGGAATGGGTCGGCCGTCAGGCGAGGCTGTGAGCCCGCCGTAGCTGTAGGCGTTGCTGTTGAAAGCTAGGTTGTCGAGGCTCTCCGAGGTGGACTGGGTCTGCCCAGGTTGGACCGCTACGCTGGTCTCATGGGGGGTCACCTAGTGCCAGGCGGCGTCGTCCACAAGCTTCCCGCCGACCTGCGCAGGGCGCTGGTAGCCAACCCCACTGCGCTAGGTGCCTGGAAAGACATCACGCCGCTAGCTCGCAACGAGTTCATCTGCTGGGTCGACGAGGCGAAGCAGACGGTTACGAGAGAGCGGCGGATCCGTCGGACCCAGGAAGAGTTGCGGGACGGTTTGCGTCGGCCGTGCTGCTGGCCAGGTTGCAAGCATCGGGAACGCAACGGCAAGTAGGGCTCTCGCGCACACTGGGCTCAGCGCTGGCGTGAACCCCAGCCGCCAAGCGACCCCTCCACCAGGGGCCGCTAAAGACCGGTGGCTCTCTTCTCTGCGGCCGCCACTAGACCCTGGGCTTCAAGGTCGACGTAGCGGCGTGTTCTTCTGCGGTAAAGCGCCGAGAACACGCCGGCTAGCGGCCCGGTCTGACGAAGTGTCAGTACCAGTCTGGTGCCCGCTCGCGACTCGAATACCTTGTGCCCGGCCGTCGTGGTTATCCCAAGTGCCCTGGTTTGCCATGTGAAGGACCTGCCGAGGTCGAGATCGATGACCCGCCAGGTGGTCGGAAGCAGCCCGGGCTGTTTTACTCGGGCCCGGCTTCCAACGCGCAAAGGTCCCGCGTCGAGCCGGCGGGCGGTTCGGACGCTCGGCGTGAGCTCCGGCCACGCTTCGATGTCCGTGAACGCCTCCCAGACAGCCGCTGCAGATGCGTCTGTCGACCTCTCTGCCTCGTATTCCATGTGGCTAATGTACCATCTGGTACATTAGCCGAGGCCCCGTGGCTCGCCCCGTAAGGCAGTCGGAGGTCGCCGCCTTCGAATCGACCAACTTCGGTTCAAGCGGTGCCGGGCACGAAGACGGCGAGTCCACATGGGAGCTAGCCGCCGACCTGCTGAGGTGGCCCAAGGCCCCGATGATCTTTGAGGTCAAGGCGGTGCTCGAGGTCACCTGCTGGGTTGGCCGGAGGCTCGCAATTCCGTCAAGAGACGACCAGTTTGTGCGATCCTCTGCGCCGTGAGCCAGCTCAGCCCGCAATACCCGATCACGGTCGATCTCGAGGCCCAGCTGACGGGCCGCAATAGGGTGACCACACTGTTTCGAGCCATCCTGGCGATTCCACATCTGTTCTTGGTGGGCGGGCTCGCCGTGGGGATCGGAGCGGGAGGCTGGCGAACCGGTGGAGCGCTGGCGACGGCCGCGTTCTCCATGGCGATCATCTCCTGGTTCGCTGTCGTCTTTACAGGGTCCCTGCCTCAGGGACTGTGGGACTTCGTCGCGTACTTCATGCGGTGGAGGGTTAGAGCTGTCGCCTATCTGATGCTCCTGCGTGACGATTATCCGCCGTTCGGAGACCTGCCCTACCCCGTTACCTACGAGGTTGGTTTCCCCTCTGCCCCCCGTGATCGCCTGTCGGTCGGGCTTCGCCTCATCTATGTCATTCCCCACTTGGTCGTACTCATTGGAGTGAACATCGCGTGGATGATCACCACGATCATCTCCTGGTTCGCGATCGTGTTTACCGGCAAGTACCCCCAGGGGCTCTACCACTTCGGTGTGGGCGCGATGAGATGGAACGTGCGGGTCGAGTCCTACGCCCTCCTGCTGCGCGACGAGTACCCCCCATTTCGCCTGGAGCCCTAAAGCCCCGGCTTGGGTCACGCAGAGGACCGATGGGTCGGACTGGCTCCTGACCCTGCGCACAAGTCCAAGATGACGGCTGCCGCCTTTTGGATCCGGTCACACGATCGACCCACCGCCCGCGTCGCCTCTTCGCCCCCTCCAGCCCAGGAGGTGACGTAACCAAAGGAGTAGGCCCCCGAATCGATCCCGAAGCTCTGGCACACGATGTAAGCG
>JBOGFX010000239.1:0-4201 GCA_050743805.1 Acidimicrobiales bacterium | reverse complement strand
CGGCGGGGGAGCGGGTGCCGTCGGAGAGCTGGCGCATGGCCTGGAACTGGATCTGCCACAGCCCGAGGATGGCATGGGCGGCTATCCGGGGCTCGGGATCGTCGGGGCTCACGCCGGCCCGGGCGGCCATGGACTCGGCCGCCACCCGTACGAGCCGGTCCATCATGTCCCGCTGGGCGGCCCGAAGTGACGGTGTCTCCTCCACCAGCTCGGCGAAACGCCGGATCAGCCTCAAGTCGGTGCGGGCCTGGGCTTCGGGCTCCCAGTGCCGGTAGAAGCGGCGAAGGTCCTCGACGATGATCCCGACCGCGGCGTCGATGGGGGACATCCGTGGGGCTCCGGGGCCGAGCGCGGCCCGGAGGTTGACGGCCATGTCGTCCTCGACGTCGAGGATCAAGGACTCCTTGGTGGGGAAGTAGTTGTACACCGTCTTCTCCGACACCCCGCAGGCCGCCGCCACCTCGGTGACCCGCACCCCGTCGAAGCCCCGCTCGAGGAACATGGCGGTCGCGGTGTCGGAGATCAGCTGGCGGGTGAGCCGCTTCTTGCGCTCCCGCAACCCCTCGCGCGCCCCGACCGGCTCCGCATCCTGATCGGGGAGGAGGTGTCGCTCGAGGAATTGGCGAGCCTGGAAGGCCTCCAGCAGCCCGGCGATCGGAAGTGGTGTGGGAGCCGGGTCCTCGCTCACAGACGGGAGCCTACCGCCAGGCCATCGATTTGCTGTTGCAGGATTGTTCTAGTCACTATAAGTTTGTTCGTGACAGAAAGGAGATGGGTGCAGCTCTGCTGGAGTGACGTTCACGCCGCGAGAGGAATGACCTCCCCGGCGTAGCGGGAGTCGTGCACTCGCTTGCGTTGTTGGGACATGTGGAATGAGAAGTAGTCGTCCCAGTCGTCGTTCTTGCGTATCGCTCGTAGCTTGAGAACGGCTTCGGCACCCTCGAGACGCCACCGCGCTCCGCTCAGGCCGAGCCTGTCCTTCACCAGGTATCGGCAAGCGCCTTCGATGATCCCCGTGGCAACCGGCCAACCTGCAGCGAGGGCCTTGGGGTAGTCCAGATAGCGGGCCTTGGCGTGGAGGTAGCCGGCGCAGGTGTCGGCGTTCTTGCGGTCATTTGGCCCGAGACCGAGGTTGGTCGCCTTGCGTTTGATGGCCGCCGCCACGAGCCCTGCCTTTCCTTCGAGGACCGCCTGTGCCTTGTTGGCGACCCAGGTCTCGGCGGCGGGGTCGCCCTCAGGAAAGAAGCACCAGACAGCGTCCCACAGGTAACCGAGCACGTGGATCAGGTCAACGACGATCGTGATGTCGAGGTGGCGCTGTTTTGCTTCGGCCTTGATCCGGTCGATCTGGTGGTTCGCTCCGTCGACTAGAGCGACCCAGTCGTGGGTGTGCTCGGGGTCGCGTCGTTCGGCCTCGCGGAACGCCTCGGCGATCACCTCGGCCGCGTCTTCCACGACGCTCGCGGTCAGCCACTTGTTCTTCGCCTTTGGGGCTTGCTTGGTCCCCTCGTCATGGCTCGCCATCACCTCGCCAGGCGAACGGGGCACCGGCTCGACGCTGTAGACGGCTGCCACCTCGGCCATCCGCTTGCAGGGCTTTTCGCCCTTGGAGCGCCGGTGGCGCAGCTTCGCCTCGGCCGCGGCCTGAGCGCGGGCGGTCGCAGGGCGCAGGTCCTCCGAGCGCATCGCGACCCCCTTCCCGTCAGCGGAGATGACGACCACCTCACCGTCTACCTGCTGTGGTGGGCGGCGCCGGTCGTAGAAGGCCTCGAAGTCGACGGCGCTCGCCCGGGCGAGCGCTTCCACCTGGCGGTGACCGATCTTCACCCCGGTCGATCGGATGACGGCCTCCTTCGCCTCCTCGAAGCTGCCGCGGGCAGACTCGATCGCCACCAACTCGCGAAGCCCGTAGGAGTGCAGCTCGTCGGGCAGGTTCAACGACGCGTCGGCCGGGTACAGGTTCTCCTCCCCCCGGTGTCGGTAGGCGATGCGGTTGATCCTGACCGTGCCGACGACCGTCGCCAAGCAGCGCTCGTGACCACGCTCGACCGCCCGGTGAGCCACCCCATCGACGCTTTGGACCCCCGCCAGGCGCTCCTCGCGCGAGGCCCGCAGGTCGAAGTGGTCCTGGAGAAGCAGGCGCAGAAGCTCGAAGCCATCGGTCCTGATGTACTCCTCGAGCTCGAAGTGGCTGAGCCCGGCCGCGGCCTCTCCGGTCAAGAAGTCCCGAAGTCTTCCGAACTGGGCGGCCGAGGCACTGAAAGCCACCGGTGAGGCCTTCAACGCCTCGTCTGACTGATGCGGGCGATCACCTCCGCCAGTCCCGCGTTGCCCTGGTTTTCCACCCGGGCCTTGGCGACCCTGAAACGCTCCGTCGCCTGACGCACCCACCCCACCTCCGCCGCCGGCAGCATCAGATGCTTCGTCTTGCCACCTTCCTTGTAGGACAGCACCGTCGACTCGTGAAGCTGCTCGCCGTTCGCGCAACGACAGTTCGCCTTGCCGCACTTGCGGCGGTGAACCAGCACCGTCCCCCTCACCACCTCGGGGAGCCGATCGTCCCTGCGAGCCGTCACGCTCCATAGCCTAGACCTCCCTATCTGATATCCACTAGATGCCAGATAGTTCCTCGCCGAGACACGAAAGTGGTGGATTCCCAGGCGATCAAACCGAGGTGATATCTATCTCAGACCCCCGACCAGCACCGACAGGCCAAACCAGGTCACTGCAGCAGAGCTGCACCCAAACTCGATGGCGGGCTGCGACACCGGTGGGTTGCCGCCACTCGAGAGGGCTCGGATACGGTCATCGACCACGTCGCCTCCCGGCAACGCCCGGATGAGATCGTCTACCCCAAACACGAGCCAGGTCGGGCCCAGCAGGCTTTGGAGACGGCGCGCGATGGACGACTTTCCTGAACTCGACCCTCCGTTCAAGACCACGACCTCGACCGTCACCAGCGAGACGGTACCGCCTCGCTGTCCCCCCAAGTCACACCCTGGCGCGTCGTCAAGCCGGCGGTCAGGACTTATGGCGATTAAGGGGGGACGCTCCGGGCGCGTGTTCGGGGCGTCTGCCGTACCGGTGTGGTCGTGTGGCGGGGTTGGCGCTCTCAGTTCGCGCGGGTGTGCGGGGGGAGCTGGAGGAAGTCTCGGATGACGTGGCGGAAGGGCTCGGGGGCTTCGAGGTGGGGGTGGTGTCCGATGCCTGGGAGGACGATCAGGGTGCTGTGGGGTAGCACGTTTGCGAGGGCTTCTGCCGCCGCGGTGGGACGCGGGTCGGCGTCGCCGTGCACGACCAGCACCGGCAGGTCGAGGTCCCTCAACCTGGCCGGCATGGAACCGGCGGCGAAGTAGCGGGCGAAGTCGATGTTCAGTTCCCGGTTCACGATCTTGTTGACCGCGGCCAGCTCGGCTTCCATCTCCGGCCCGAAGCGATCCGCCGCCCACGGATCCCCGAAGTCGGTCCGCGCGGACATCCTTCGCAGCTCCGCCTGCTCCCCGGCTTGTAGTCCGCCCGCTTGGTCCCGGCGGCGAAGCTCCACGAAGCGGTCGCGCTCCGCCTCCGGGATGGCCTGCAGGCGGGCCCGGTCATAATCGGCGAACCAATCGGGTTGGCCCACCGTGCGAACAAAGCACGACACGTAGACAACCGCCTCGGTCCGTTCCGGGTGCTCCAAGGCGTACGCCAACGCCAGCGCGGCCCCGAAAGAGTGGCCACCGACCACCCAGCTGCGGTGACCCCAGCGATCTCGGAGCGCCTCGAGGTCAGCCACCCAACGTGCCATCGTGAACGGCGGGCCGCCAGAAGACCGCCCACAGGCCCGCTGGTCGTAGCGGTGTACCCGGGAACCGTCATTGATCATCGCCGAGATCGGGCCGAGCATGTCGATCCCACCCGGCCCGCCATGGCACAGAACCACCGGGCGGCCCTCACCCTCAGTCACCGTGGCCAGCACCCCGCCGTCCTCAAGCTCAACGACTTCCTCCACCGCGCCCACCACCCCACCATCATGACCACGAACCCCCTCGCCCGGCAGGCTGGCGCGCCTCTCCCCGGCGATCGGGGCGACGGTGGGGAAGTTCGTTGTTTGTCGTTCTGGGGCGGGCTGCGCCTGATCCCGAGAGAACTCGCGTCATTGGTGACGGGAGCGCCCGTGACGCGACCTGGGCCGCTGTTTCCGGCGGTGTGGGGGGACACG
>JBOGFX010000238.1:0-9276 GCA_050743805.1 Acidimicrobiales bacterium | reverse complement strand
GTCGTGCGCTTTGCGGCCTTCTTGGCCGGCGCCCGCTTGGTCGCGCGCTTTGCGGCCTTCTTGGCCGGCGCCCGCTTGGTCGTGCGCTTTGCGGCCTTGCGAGCAGGAGCCCGCTTGGTCGTGCGCTTTGCGGCCTTGCGAGCAGGAGCCCGCTTGGCAGTTGTCCGCTTCTTTGCGGTTACCACAGGTTGTACCTCCCTTGAGGGTTCATCGTTGACTCGAGGTGAAGCCTGCGAGCTCCCGACGACCGACGTCATCGGGAGCCGCATCGCTGCACCGGTTGCCTGAGCTCGAGCGAGAAGATCGCCGACGTTGACCGTGTCTCGTTCGACATAACTCCCGCTCCGAGCTCCCCAGCCACAACGACGTGTTGTGAGCTGACCGCGCTGTGAACCAACACGCGAACAGCACGGTTACACTACCCCGCGCGCGCACGCGAAATGTGGAAATCGCGCGATGGCGTTGAAGTGGCGCACGCGTCGCGCAACGATGCGGCACTGCACGAACACAATTTACTCACCGCGCGTGGTCAGGGTGACCGAACCTTTAGCCGACACAGCGAACGGTGACAACCGTCTTTGAAAGACACCTTTCAACGATGAAACGTGCAGTGCCGCGCGTCCAAGCGCGCCGGATCACGATGGGGACGCGCCGACTCGGCGAGGCGAGCATGCGAATGCGGCGACCTTTCGTCTGTTGTGATCGGAGTGGTGCGCTCCCAGAGGCGATCCCGGCTCCCGACGAGTGGTAGGGGCCATGAACGACGGCGAGCATCGTGGCACGAGATGATGACAATTTCGGGCTCTACCTGGGCTTAGGCGACCACGGAACCGCCTGGAGCGGCCGCGAGAGGTCGACTTTGGTCCTCGGCCCATCGCGTTCGGGCAAGACGTCGTCGTTGGTTGTGCCGAACATCCTCACCGCACGCGGGGCGACCGTGAGCACTTCGACCAAGCCCGATGTGCTCATGGCGACCGCATCTGCACGACGGCGCGTCGGCTGGACGATGCTCTTCGACCCGAGCGGGTCAGTCGATGTGCCACGCGGTGTGCTCAAGGTGGGCTGGTCGCCCCTCAACGCCGCTTTCGAATGGGACGGAGCGCTCGCGATCGCCGATGCCATGGTCCGAGCGGCCCGTGGAGACAACCGCGGAGCGCGCGCTTCTGACGGAGACCACTGGAGGGAGCGAGCATCGTCGCTTTTGGCACCGGTCTTGCACGCGGCGGCCATTTCGAGCACACCCATGGGTGATGTGCTGTCGTGGGTCGACCGCCACGACGGTGCCCGCGCTCTCAAGACCCTCGACGACGCCCATGCAGATCCAGCGGCCTCCGACGTGTTAGCAGGCATCCTCGCGACCGACGAGCGAGAGCAGTCGGGCATCTGGTCGACGGCGTCTGGGGTGCTCTCGGCCTATCGCTCTAGGTCGGCCATCGAGTCGACCAAGGCCCCGTATCTCGACGTGAGCGAGTTCTGCTCGCAAGCCTCAACGCTCTACGTCTGCGCGCCCGGCCGCAGCCAGCAGCTGCTCGCCCCCTTGGTGGTCGGGCTGCTGTGTGAGATCACCGACGCCGCCTACGAGCGGGCCCGGACCCACGGCCCGGACCCGCCGGTTGTGTTCGCGCTCGACGAGGTCGCAAACATCGCCCCGCTTCCCGACCTGCCCGCGATAGTGAGCGAAGGAGCCGGGCAGGGCCTGCTCACGCTGGCGTGCCTCCAGGACCTCTCCCAGGCTCGTTCAAGGTGGGGGCGCGACGCCGAGGGGTTCCTGTCGCTGTTCGGCACCACGGTGGTCCTGCCCGGGATCGCAGACATCGCGACCCTCCAAGCCCTCTCGACGCTGGCGGGAGAGGTGACACGCCCGGTGCAGACACTCGGGGTGAGCGAGGGTAACCGTCGCCGACTCACCCGATCGGTGAGCACGACCATTGCCCTGCGCAAGCGCTTGCCTCCCGACGTGATCGCGAGAGGCGTCGCCGGGCTTGCGATGGCGCTCGACGCGGGCGCCAACATCGGGTGGGTGAAGCTGACGCCTTTCTTCGACCGGCTCCTCGAGGCACCGCGGCGCGTCGGGCGGGACCTCGAGCCCTTTTCGAGGGGTTGAGCCGCTCAGCGCCCCAGGCTCAAGATCTCACGCCGGTGCTCCGCGACAGGATTTCGCCCCATCATGACAGCGAGCTCACGAAGCTTGGAGACGACCTCCAGGTGCTCCGTGAGACGCCGGGGGGTCATGTCGGTCATGCGCCTCTCGGCCGTGCCTAGTGGGTCGGCTCCGTGCACCTGCCAACGAGAGCGATAGGAGTCGATCGCGCCGGCGGCCTGGCGCCATTGTTCCTGGCCTCTCACCCCCGCAGGCCGCGGCCCCAGGCCGTTCAACAGATGCGGCGACGCGATCACATCGCGGCTGGCCATTCGAGGCTCGGTCACCCCGAGCATGCCGCGATGCGGTGCCCAATGCTCCACGGCGCCCTCGATCTCGTCGGCCCCGCCCCCGTCGCAGAGCGCGTCGGCCCATGCGGCGACCACCGCGCGTCGGGTCACACCCGACCCGGCGGTGCCCAAGATCCGCGCGGCGAAACGATGCTCGTCCAGGTGCGGCTCATGCCATGGGCGGCGCGGGTGGTCGAGACGCCACTGGCCGGCGCTGTGCATCCGTCGCGCCCACTCGGCACGCAGGTCACCGCCGTTGAGACCCGGCTCCTTGGCGTCGCGCGTCGCGGCCCAGGCGACGCGGCCCGCCATGGGCGAGCAAAGGCCGCGGCGAGCGAGCTCCTCTGCGATCTGAGCGGACCGTAAAGAGAACGCTGCGGTGACCGCAGGGTCGAGGCCGCGAGGTTCCCAGGCTGCGACGCCCTTGGGGACCCAGGAGATGCCGAGGGAGTCATGGGCCGCCTTTCGCAAGGCCGCATCGAAGAGAGCGCCGGCGGCACGGGCGTGCGCGAACACTCCCCGGGAGTCGATCGCGCTCCAACGCCCCTCTAGGTCCTGACCCAGGTTCGCCACCACCACATGGGTGTGGAGGTGAGGATCCCGAGCACGGCTGAGGCAATGGGTGAAGGAAACCGCGACCATCCCCCGAATCGGGACCACTTCTCGCTCGGCCCCCCTGCGTCGGCGCAACGCGAGCGCACGGCTCTGCACGTAGGACAGGGCGCCGTCGAGCGCCTGCTCGTGCGCCTGGAAGGCCGCGCTCTGTGAGACGGGGTCCCCCATGCACGCCAGCAGGCTCACCGGCTTCGGCGCGCAGAACGTGAGGTCGAATCCGCAGACCGTGGTGCGCGTGTTGCGCAGCGGCCGCCCGTTGAGGGGGTTTGCGCCGGCGAGGGTGCGTGCGACCATCTCGGCCTCTGGCTCATCGCCCGGGCTCCCCAAACCGAAACCCGCCGAGCCCCTGCCCCGCCATCGCGCTGCATTGCGCTCTGACCCCGCGACAACGTCCAGCTCGTGGCCGATGTCGTCCAGGTAGTAGCGGGCGCGTTGATCAAGAACCTTGGCGACCCTCAGCACACGGTCACCTCCACGAGCCCTCGGAAGCCAAACGCGAAAAGGTCGCGCGATATTGGGGACCCGACCGCCTTGGGCCACTTCAAAGAGCGACAAGGGCCGCGCGCAAAGAGCCTGGAGAAAAGCCTCAGGAGCCGTAGCGCGCGAGGACCCGACGGGCGGCGCCGGCGGGCAGGCCCCGCCAGTGCTGCGGCGCGGTGAGGGTGGCCTGTGGGCCTGCCTGCAGGAGCAGCCTTTCCAGCCATGCGACACCGCCCACGGCAAGGGTGACCACGAGGGCGCCATCTCGCCCCACTTCGCTGCTCAGGACCGGCACGCTCTCGGCGAGCCATGAGGCCTGCGGGCCGAGGGCAAGCGTGACCACCTGGGCACCCGGACCTGGCACGAAGGCGGCCGTCGTCCAAACCTGCGGCGCGTCGCGCGCAGCGATCACCTCGCCGTCTTGAATGGCCCGGATACGGTCGACACGGAACCTCCGCAGGCCCGACGACCGGTGGCAGTAGGCGTCGAGGTACCAGTGGCCCTCCAAGGAGATGACCGCGACGGGATCCACCGTCCTGTTGGTGACCTCGTCGCTCGAAACCGCGTGGTACTCGATCAGCGCGCTGCGGCGCTCGTCCAAGAGGCGTTGAACGTCGCCCAGCAGCGGCGGCCGTTCGAGCTCAACGTGCACCGAGTGCCCAGCCCCCAGGACCTCCCCCAGCTTGGCCGCGGCCAGAGCGAGCGCGCCGTTGTCGTCGGCTCCGGGGACCGAGAGG
The DNA here is from genome assembly GCA_050743805.1 of Acidimicrobiales bacterium. GTDB lineage: Bacteria > Actinomycetota > Acidimicrobiia > Acidimicrobiales > RAAP-2 > Palsa-461. The sequence goes on along the minus strand of JBOGFX010000238.1, from coordinate 5,014 downwards.
ATCGTCCGGGCCGCCGCCAGCACGGCAAGCCCTTCGGAGGGGGTCAAGCGCCGCGGCCGGGCGAGCTCGGAGGGCAAGAACGCCTCGACCCTGCCGTCGGTGATGACTATCTCCATCAGGCTGTCGGGCGAATAGGGGGGCGTCCCGCAGCATGCGGCGAGCTCGAGCTCGGCCACCAGCTCGGAGGGGGGGATGCCGAAGCGTGCGGCCACCTCGTCGATGGGCGCCCCGCCGACCCTCGCGAGCCATCCGACGAGCGCCATCAGACGGCGAAGGCGCAGCCGCAAGCCACCCGCCACCACCTGACGCGCGCCGTCGGCTCGCGATTCGCGCAGTTCGAGAGCCTGGGCTCTTTGGGCGACCGAGCCCTCTGTCGCCGAGACCATGGAAGAGAGCCAGTCCACGACCTCGCTACGGAGGTCGGCCGGCGCGGTCACCTCTGCATGATCGAGCAGGGACAGGACCCATGACCGCAGGGCCCTGCGGTTGGAGACCGCCAGGTTCACCTTCACCGACCCGTCCGGCAAAGGGCCCGACACGTGCTCAGCGCCTACCTCGGCCGTGACCCGTGCCGCCTCGACATGGTCGACGACGATCTCGACCGTTTCGAGCTCCTCCCCCCCGACCAGCCAGGGCTCGTCGGGCACCGCCGCCTCGGGGTCGAAGTCATGGGGGAGGGCTCCGGACCCTGGGGCACCCAGCTCGGGCTCGCCCTCGATGCGGTCGACCCTGAACACACGGGTCTGTCCGGCCTCGGCCATCCAGCCCACGCTGTACCAGCGACCGCGGCGGAACCACAGGCCGGCAAGGGTCGCCGCGCGCGACGTGCCCCTGTAGGAGAACCGCACCTCGGCCTTCGTGCGGACCGCCTCGAAGACGGCCGGCAGCGCCGATGGCGCCTCGAGCGAAGCGAGCGGGCGCGCCTCGCCCAGCGCAGTGGCCCCGAGCTTTGCCAGGCCATCCGCGCCGCTAGGATCGCCAACGTTCACGCCGGCGACGGCGAGTTGCAGCGCCGCCTGTTCATCGGGGGTCAGGTGGAGATCGGGGAGGTAGAAGGCTTCGGGATCGATCCGGTACCCGAACTGGTCAGGCCCCTCGATCGTCTCGGTCATGATCGGTATGGACTCTTCACGCAGCAGCCGCTTGTCCCGCTCGAACGCCTGGCGCCTGGCACTGGCCCCCTCGGGGTAGCCGGGAACGTCGCGGGCTATCTCGGCAAGGGTCAGGGGCCGGGAGGCGTCGAGCAGGACGAGCACCAGGTCGGTGAGGCGCTCCAGTCGGTCAGGGCCCGCCATCAGGCTCAGCGTAGGGCCCGAGCCCGAAGGCCAGGCTGACGTTCATGTTCGCATCTCCGGCCTGGCATTTTCATCTCTACCTGGCATCATGGCTGATAGTGGGCGGCCTTGGGGCGGGCTACGCGTTGCTTTTGGCCCGCGGCGACCGCCAGAGCATCAAAGGTCGCTGCTGCGCGGTGGGCGGGCTCCTCGCGCTCCTGGTCGCGACCAACTGGCCGCTCGCGGACTTCGCAACCAGCCGCTCGTTGAGCGCCCTGACCGTCCAACGTCTGATACTGCTCCTCGCAGCTCCCCCGCTGCTCGTGATCGGCATGCCCTCGCGCCTTCTGGCGGTCGTCACAAGGCCACCGTTGGTCGACTGGGTGATCAGGCGCTCGGCACGGCCGGCGGTCGCGGTCGTCATCGTGACGGTGGTGGTCGCTGGGACGCTGACTACCGAGGCGGTGAAGGCCGAGGCGACCTCTGCCTGGGCACGTGGGGGCTTCGACCTTGCCCTCATCGTCGGTGGCCTGATCCTGTGGACGCCGGTCATGAACGAGCTCCCAGGCACGGACCGACCCTCGGCGCTCGGGCGCGCCGGCTATCTCATCATCCAGTCGATCGTCCCCTCCTTCCTCGCCATCATCTGGATCTTCTCGAGGCATCCGCTGTACGCACCGTTCGCGCACGGCGCCGCCACCAATCCGGCGCTGTTCGCCCAAGCCCTGAGAGACCAGCAGATCGCCGGGTTCATCGCCAAGTTCGCCACGATCGCGGTGCTTTGGACCGTGGCGTTCGTCTCCTTGAGTCGCACTCAGCACGCGATCGCCGAGGGCCGGGACCCCGAGCCCCTCCTGTGGTCAGACGTGCAACGCCGTCTGGAGCGCGCAGAACGACGTGAACGCCGCAACGTCTGGCTCCCCCCCTCCTACAAGGACCCGAGCCCGCGCGACCTCTTCGAGCACGACGAACCCCAACAGGAGTGAACCGCCCGCTGCTCCGTCGCAGAGCACGCTCGCGCAGGGCCCGATGAGCAACTGGCTCAGCCCAGATGCGAGTGCAAGAAGCGCAGGGGCGGACGCCTGAACAACAGCGTCTCTATCAGCTTGCCGCTCGGATAGCTGAGGACGACCACCGCGAAGGTCCCCTCTGTGCGCCCCGCAGGCAACGACACCTCATCTGGCGAAAAGTGCCCCATGAAGGCCACGAGACAGACGCGCGCCGCGCCGGGGTGCAGGCGCGCACGGATCCGGTCGCGAAGATGAGACGGGACCGAATCGACCCGGAACAGCTTCACTCCGTCGAGGTGCCCAGCGCGCTGGACCGCCTTGTTCGCAGTCGGAAGTGCCACGTAGCAAGGGGCGTCACTCGTGCCGAGGTTCTCGTGAAGAGCCGAACAACCGGCCAGGATCGAGCAGGCGCAGAGCACGCCCGCCAACACCAAGATGCGCGCGCTCCACTTGGAGATGGCACCATGATCCCTGCGTCGTCCAGCCGTCATCGCGGCCCGTCCCCGTCCCTGTGAAGCAAGCTCTCGGCAGCCGCAGGCTCGGAGTGATCCCCCCTCACGTGGCGCCGCCAGCGACCGGACCGGACTCCCAGCGCCAACCATCCGGCTGCCCCCCACCCCACGGCCAGCTCGCACCAGAAGCTTATGAGCCGGTAGACGAGGACCGCTTCGACCGTGGTCACCCGGTTTCCCCCAAAGGCCACCAACGCGATGGTCAGGCTGCCTTCGACCACCCCGAGGCCGCCCGGCGTTATGGGGAGGCTGGCCGCCAGCTGTCCGGCACCATAGGAAAGCAGAAGGCCCTTCCAGGGGATCCCCGCTCCGACCGCGAGGAAGCTGAAGGCGAAGCACCCGCAGTCGAGGACCCAGCTGCCAACCCCGCATCCAACAATGACGGCGACGACCGCGCTCGAGGGGCGGAACCCGGCGAACTGAGCCAGGACCCGCCCGAGCGCAGCCTCGAACTTGCCAAGCGGCCTGCCTGTCAGCCGCCTCGAGAACCTCAGCAGCCAGCGGGCGGCAGCCTGCTGGGGCCGGTGGTAGAGGAAGATCGCGCCTATCGCGATCGCGATGACGAAGACCCCGATGATCACCGGGACGAGGTCGAGGCTCGCCCCGTAGCTCGCCGCCATCCCCAGACCCGCGGCTGCCACCAACGCCAGGGAGATGACCCCGACGATGGCGGTGGCCACGAGGGCCCACGCCGCCAACGAGTCGCTCGCTCCGAGACGACGGAACCACCTGAAGCCGTAGATGGTCGAGGCCGCGTTCCCTCCGGGAACCGAGTTGATGACCGCCTGGGTCGCGAGGGTGAGCATGGTGAGAACCCGACGGCGGGTGTGGACCCCACCGGTTGCCAGCGCTCGCCTCTGCACCTCTGCGAGCGCCACGTAGGAGGCGCCCTCGACAACTGCCGCCGGCACGAGCAGAGCCCAGTTCAGATGGCTGAACACCGACTCGATGCCGGTGAGCTCGTCGGCGTGGCTGCTCAGCACCCATGCCACCAGGACCGCTCCGCCCCCGATGACCAGGAGCCGGGTCACAGGCCAAGCCCGCCGCGCGAAGCGCGCCAGATCGCTCATGGGGGGCACGGCGAGGAGCCGGTGAACCCGGGGCTCCTCGGGCGGCGTCGACACCGGCGCCATGGCACCACGTCGGGCGTCAGAAGTCACGTCGGGCGCAGCGTACGGGCGGCGATGTCTCGCCAGCGGTGCGGGGCCGCACCCCGGATCAGTGGATCAGCTTGATGTAGTCGAACATCGGGAGGTACAGGCTGATGATTATCGCCCCGATGACAACACCCATGCTCACCACCAAGAAGGGCTCCAGGATCGAGGTGAGGTTGTCCACCGTCTGGTCGACCTCACCCACGTAGAAGTCCGAGAGCCGCTTCAGCATGTCGTCGAGGGCGCCGGTCTGCTCACCCACCTCCACCATCTGGACGGCCAAGGGCGGGAACACTGGCAGCTTGCTCATGGGAACCGCGAACGAGCTGCCCTCGCGCACGCGTGCTTTGACCTCCCGCACGGCGTCCGCCAGGATCGAGTTGCCGACCGCGTCCGCAGTGATGTCGAGCGCCTCCATCGCGGGCACCCCTGCCGACAGCAGTGAGGAAAGCGTGGAGGAGAACCGGCTGAGGCCTGCCTTTTGCACGACAGGCCCGAACACCGGGGGCCGCATCTTGAAGGAGTCCCAGGTCCGGCGGCCCTTGTTGGTCTTGATCCAGCGCCGGAAAAGGAGCACTGCGATGATGAGGAACAGGATCACGAGCCCGACGCGCCAGCTGGCGAGCGTGTCCGAGATGCCGATCATCACCCGGGTGGGGAGGGGCAGCTTGCCTCCGAGGCTCGCGAAGAGCCGCTTGAAGATCGGGACGATCACCACCATCATGACAGTGACGATGACCGCGATCACCGACACGACGATGACCGGATAGGTCATCGCCCCCTTCACCTTTCGATGGAGCTCGACCTGCTTCTCCAGGTTCGAAGCAACGCTCTGGAGGACCAGGTCGATGCTCCCGCCGACCTCTCCGGCCGCCACCATCGCCACGTAAAGGTCGTCGAAGAGCTTGGGGTGCTTGCCCAGGGCGGCCGAGAGCGAGATGCCCGACTCGACGTCGTCGTGGACCTCATGGAGGATCTTCGCGAAGTACTTGTTCTGGGTCTGGGTGGCCAGAACCGCGACCGATCGGCTGATGGAGAGTCCGGAGTCGACCATGGTCGCGAAC
>JBOGFX010000237.1:0-21033 GCA_050743805.1 Acidimicrobiales bacterium | reverse complement strand
ACCCAGCACACGGCCTATGTCCCCTCCAGCGCGCCGGTGCCCGAGGGAGAGGTCATCGTCGAGCGGGGGTCTACCGCTCGCGACCTGGGCCCCAAGCTCAACCGGTCTGCCGGGGACGTGGTCCGCTTCCTCTTGCTGCAAGGTGAGATGGTGACCGCGACCCAGTCCCTGAGCGACGACATGATCGAGCTTTTCGCGGCCGAGCTCGGAGCCGAGGTCAGGCTTGTCGACCCCGGTGAGGAGGCCGAGGCGGAGCTTCTCGCCCGTTACTTCGAGGAGGCCGACGAAGAGGATGCGGCGGACCTGAGACCGCGCCCCCCGGTGATCACGGTCATGGGGCACGTCGACCACGGCAAGACGTTGCTGTTGGACAAGATCCGAGAGACCAACGTCGTGGCCGGCGAGGCGGGCGGAATCACCCAGCACATCGGGGCCTACCAGGTCTCCTGGCGTGACCAGCTGCTGACCTTCATCGACACCCCCGGGCACGAGGCCTTCACCGCAATGCGCGCCCGCGGGGCGCAGGTGACCGACATCGTCGTGCTGGTGGTCGCGGCGGACGACGGCGTGATGCCCCAGAGCGTCGAGGCCATCGACCATGCCCGCGCCGCCGCGGTGCCCATAGTGGTGGCGATAAACAAGGTCGACAGGCCCGAGGCGGACCCCGAGAAGGTCCTCCAGCAGATCTCTGACCGTGGCCTGGTGCCGGAGCGATGGGGCGGCGACACCATCTGCGTAGAGGTTTCCGCTTTGCGCGGCACCGGCATCGAGGACCTCTTGGAGCATCTTCTCTTGCTCGCAGAGGTGGAGGAGTACCGAGCGTCGCCCGAGGGCCGTGCTCGTGGCATCGTGCTCGAGGCGAACTTGGAGGCGGGCCGCGGCCCCGTGGCCACCATCATCGTCGACCGGGGCACGCTGCGAGTGGGCGACGCGGTGGTGGCCGGCGCCGCGTGGGGCAAGGTCAAGGCCCTCATCGACGACCACGGAGACCAGGTCAAAGAAGCCCTCCCTTCGATGCCGGTCCAGGTCCTGGGGCTCTCGGAACCGCCCGGGGCCGGCGACGAGCTGCGGGTTGCCAGAGACCTGAGCAACGCACGGACCTTGGCGGAAGCGAGGGCCCAGCGCTCCAGGCTCTCCGGGCATCTGCCCGCGCCTTCGGCGAGCGGCGCCCGGTTGGAAGATCTTTTCGAGCAGATCCAAAGAGGGGAGACCGCGACCTTGAACGTGGTGCTCAAGGCCGACGTCCAGGGGTCCTTGGAGGCAGCCACCGAGAGCCTTCGCAAGTTGGAGCGCGAGGAGGTGAAGCTCTCCTTCGTGAGGAGGGGGGTTGGCGGCATCACCGAGAACGATGTGACCTTGGCGAAGGCCTCTATGGCCACCATCATCGGGTTCAACGTGCGCCCCGACCGACGCGCGAGAGAGCTGGCGGAGGCCACCGATGTCGAGGTCCGCACCTATGAGGTCATCTACAAGCTGTTGGAGGACATCGACGCGGCGATGCTCGGCATGCTGGCTCCCAAGTACGAAGAGATCGTGACCGGCGACGCCGAGGTGCGCGAGACCTTCAGGATCCCCCGCGTGGGGGCGATCGCCGGTTGTTACGTCCAGAACGGGACCATCCGCCGGGGGGCCAGGGTTCGCTTCCTTCGCGAGGGGGTGGTGATCTGGAAGGGCACCGTCAACTCACTACGGCGGTTCAAAGATGATGTGCGCGAGGTCCAGGCCGGCTACGAGTGCGGGATCGGCCTCTCGGACTATCAGGACCTGAAGGAAGGCGACGTCATCGAGACGTTCGAGGAGCGGGAGATCCCGAGGACCTGAGCGCGCGGCATGGCCGATCGCAGACGATCATTTCCGACCAAGGGTTCGCGTTTCGCGCGTTCTTTGCGGGTCAACCAGGTGCTCCGAGAGGTGCTGGCTCAGGAGATCGAGCGCTTGGCCGATGCCGACGAGCGCCTGCGGCTCCTCACCATCACGTCGGTCTCGTGTACGCCGGATCTGCGAACCGCGACGGTGTTCTTGAGCACCCTGCCCGACGACGCGCTGATCGCCCTGGAGGAGCGTCGCAACCAGCTGCAGGCCAAGATCTCCGCCGAGATGCGGTTGAAGAGGACGCCGCGCCTCGGGTTCGAGGCGGACCCGGCGGTGAGCGCAGGGCTGGCGGTCGATGAGGCGCTACGGCGGATAAGGACACGCGAAGGCCAGGGCGACCGGGGAGACCACGGAATCGGAGATCGTCCATAGGTGCCCGGTGAATGCGGCTTCGTCATAGTCGACAAGGAGGCGGGATGGACCTCCCACGACGTGGTCGCGCGTCTGCGGGGGATCTTCAAGGAGCGTCGGGTCGGTCATGGTGGCACCCTCGATCCTCCGGCGACGGGGGTGCTGGTCGTGGCGATCGGTCGGGCCACTCGTCTGTTGCGCTATCTGAGCGCGACCACAAAGGAGTACGTGGGAGAGGTGGTCCTGGGGTCGACAACGACCACCTTGGACTCACAGGGCGAAGTGACCGAGCGCTTCGACATGCAAGTCCCGACCTTGGAGCAGTTCCAGGCACTGTGTAGGACTTTTGTCGGAGAGACATCCCAGCGGGTCCCGTTGTACTCAGCGGTGAAGGTTGGTGGCGAGAGGCTCCATCGCCTGGCACGGGCGGGCAAGGACATCGAGCGCCCGGTGCGAAACGTCGTGATCGAGAGGCTCGTTGCGAGCGAAGGAAGCCGGCCGGGGACCTTCACCGTCGAGGTTCGGTGCTCGGCGGGCACCTATGTGCGGGCGATCGCGGCAGATCTCGGGCAAGCGCTGGGGGGTGGGGCGCACCTGGGCTCGCTGCGACGGGTGGCGGTCGGTCCGTTCGGCCCCCGGCACGCCATGACGATCGGGATGATCGCCGCGGCACTGGAGCGGGGCGATCCGGTGCTGTGGTCTCCCTCTGATGCCCTGCCGCTGCCCAAGCTCCAGGTGGACGCCGAGACCGCCCGGCGGGTTCGCCACGGCCGGGCGATCGCGCCGATCGCGCCGATCGGGACGACAGGGTCCTTCGGGGTGATCGACGAGACCGGCGCTCTGCTCGGCGTCTATTCGATGCGCGGCGCAGGCTCGGTGCCCGAGGTGATCTTGGCCGTGCCGGAGCGTCGGTGAACGCGAGGCCCCATGGCGCACGGCGGTGTCGCCGTGATTAGGGTTCGGCCGATGGAGGTGGTTGGCCCCGACTGCGTGCCCGCGGCAAGCGGGTCTGCGGTCACCGTCGGTGCATACGACGGCGTGCACCTGGGCCATCGGCGGCTCCTGTCGATCCTGCGACAGGCCGCGGAGCGCGCTGGACTCCAGAGCGTGGTCGTGACCTTCGACCGGCACCCGGCCACGGTTGTGCGCCCCGAGTCGGCTCCGGCCGTCCTCACCGACCTCGACTACAAGCTCGAGCTCCTGGGGGAGCTGGGCATCGACCGGACGGTGGTGGTCCCCTTCGACGACCAGCGCGCTCAGGAGCGGGCAGAGGACTTCGTGCAAGAGGTGCTCGTGGGCGCGCTGAGGGCCCGAGTTGTGGTCGTGGGCCCGGACTTCCACTTCGGGCACAAAAGGGAGGGCGACGTCTCCCTTCTGTGCTCCATGGGCGGATCGCTCGGCTTCAGCGTGGAGGCCATCGACCCGGTCGCAGCCTCGCAAGGGAGCGGGCCCGTGTCCTCCACACGGATCAGGCGACTCATCGCCGAGGGGCGCGTCGCCGAGGCGTCGGAGCTGCTGGTGAGGGACCACGAGGTGCACGGCCCCGTCGTGCGAGGGGCGGGGAGGGGGGCCAGGCTTTTGGGGTTCCCGACTGCGAACCTCAGGGTGCCCGTGCAGATGGCGGTGCCGGCACCTGGGGTCTACGCCGGCCGCTTCGCTTGGGGAGGCTCACAGGGCCGTCCCGCCGCGATCTCGGTTGGGGAGCCTCCCACGTTTGCCTCGGTCGACGGCCGATCCCACCTGGTCGAGGCCCACGTGCTCGATCTCGACGAGGACCTCTACGGAGCGCACGCGAGGGTGAGCTTCCAAAGGTGGATCCGTGGTCAGAAGGCGTTCGAGGACCTCGACACCCTGGTCGAGCAGATGGCACGTGACGTGCAAGACGCCCGTGGCCATCGCCGATGAGGCTCACGCAACCTGCGAATCGCGAATCGGGGGCCCGGCCCGCCCTGCTAGCCTTTTGCACGCGCTGAGTCCGCAGGGTCACCCTGCATCCTAGGCGTGTCGGGTGGGCAGGGCCTGCCCTGCGACCGACGATCACTGGAGCATCCGAGTAGGTTCATTGAATGGGTGACAAAGACGCCATAATCACCGAGAACCGCCTGCACCCGACCGACACGGGCTCGCCTGAGGTCCAAGTCGCCCTTCTCTCGGACCGGATCAACCGGCTCACCGAGCACCTGAGAGTGCACTCGGGAGACCACCACACACGCAGGGGCCTGATGAGGCTCATCGGCCGCAGGCGCCGCCTGCTCGACTACGTGGCCCGCAACGATGTGCAGCGCTACCGGGCGCTCATCGCCAGGCTCGGCATCCGCCGGTAGGGGAGCTTTGACAAGGTGCCGCCGGGATGCTGTCGGCATCACAAGAGAACGGGCGCTGCGGTTGGCTGCCAGTCGCCGTCCACTTCTTCGGACCGATGAGTCGGAGGAGTGGCCGACGACTGGGAACCGGCCTTGGCAGCCCCTGACAAAAGGAGCATCATGGCCGACGCCATCTCCGTCACGGCCCCACTGAGCGCGACCGACCGCTTCCTCAGCTTGGAGACCGGCAAGCTCGCCCAGCTCGCCGACGGCGCTGTTCTGGGCAGGATCGGCGACACCGTGGTCCTGGTCACCGCCACCGCCGCCCGTGCGGCGCGTGAAGGGATCGACTTCTTCCCCCTCACGGTCGACATCGAAGAGCGTGCGTACGCGGCAGGCAAGATCCCCGGCTCGTTCTTCAGGCGAGAGGGCCGTGCGACGGACCAGGCCATCCTCACCTGCCGGTTGATCGACCGCCCCCTGCGGCCGTCTTTCCCCAAGGGGTTCCGCAACGAGGTCCACGTGGTCGGCACCGTGCTCGGAGCGGACCAGGAGAACCCCCACGACGTGCTGGCCATCAACACTGCGTCTGCCGCGTTGATGGTCTCTGGGATTCCCTTCGACGGCCCGATCGGAGCGGTGAGGATCGCCTACTCGACACAGGGCTCGTGGGTCCCGCACCCGAGCTACCAAGAGGGTGACGAGTCGAGCTTCGAGCTGGTCGTGGCCGGGCGCGCGCTCTCCCAGGACAGCGGAGCGGACATCGCGATCATGATGGTGGAAGCCGGCGGGACGGCCGGGTCCTTCGAGCGCTACCGCCAGGGAGCCCCCAAGGTGACCGAGGAGGTGTTGGCCCAGGGGCTGGAGGCCGCGAAGACCTGGATCCGCGAGTCGATCGAGCTGCAGCGCGAGCTGGTGCGCTCCTTGGAGGCCGCCCGCGGAAAGATCGAGACGATCCATTTCGACGCCGCCACCGACTATGGCGAGGATGTCTTTGGCGAGGTTGAGCGCCTCGGGGCCGGACCCTTCGCGCAGGCCGCTTCGATAAGTGCCAAGGCCGAACGCAACCGCGCGTTCGACGAAGCGGGCGCCACGGTCTCCAAGACCTTGGACGAGCACTTCGCGGGGCGCGAGCAAGAGGTCAAAGCCGCGATCCGAGCCCTCACCAAGAAGCTGGTGCGCAAGCGCATCGTCGAGGAGGGGCTACGCATCGACGGGAGGAAGACCGATGAGATCCGGCCCCTCTCTGCCGAGATCGACCTGATCCCGACGGCCCATGGCTCTGCGCTGTTCTGCAGGGGCGAGACCCAGGTCCTCAACATCGCCACCTTGGGGATGCCCCGGATGAACCAGCTCCTGGACACCTTGTCACCCGAGGACTTCAAGCGTTACATGCACCACTACAACTTCCCCCCCTACTCGACGGGGGAGACCGGCCAGATGCGCGGTCCGAGACGCCGCGAGATCGGGCACGGCCTGCTCGCGGAGCGCGCCCTGCTGCCGGTGGTTCCGCTCCAGGACGAGTTCCCGTACACCTTGCGGTTGGTCTCTGAGGTGCTGGCCTCGAACGGCTCCACGTCGATGGCCTCGGTATGCGGCTCGAGCCTGTCGCTCATGGCGGCCGGTGTGCCGATAGCCGCGCCGGTCGCAGGGATTGCCATGGGCCTCGTGCACGAGGGCGACGCCTACGTCACGTTGACCGACATCTTGGGCGCGGAGGACGCGTTCGGCGACATGGACTTCAAGGTCGCAGGGACCGCCGACGCGGTCACGGCGCTGCAGCTGGACACCAAGATCGACGGGCTTCCCGCCGAAGTCCTGGCGCAAGCGCTGAGACAGGCCAAAGAGGCGCGTCTCACGATCTTGGCGGTGATGGCCTCCGCGATCGCGGAGCCCAGAGAGGAGGTCGCGACCAACGCGCCCAAGATCGTGTCGATGGAGATCCCGATCGACAAGATCGGCGAGGTGATCGGGCCGAAGGGCAAGGTGATCAACACGCTCCAGCAAGAGACCGGCGCCGACATCGCAGTCGACGACGACGGGATGGTGGGGACCGTGACCATAGGTGCCAAGGACTCGAGCGCAGTCGCGGAGGCCAAGCGGAGGATCTCGCTGATCTTGGAGCCGCCCACCGCCGAGATCGGCCAGCTCTACAACGGCAAGGTGGTGAACCTGACCAAGTTCGGTGCGTTCGTCAACCTTCTTCCAGGCCGTGATGGCCTGCTGCACATCTCGAAGCTCTCGCCGCTGAGCGGAGGCAAGAGGGTGGGTGCTGTCGAAGATGTGCTCATGCTCGGTCAAAGCATCGAGGTCCGAGTCGACGACATAGACCAGCAGGGCAAGGTATCGCTCTCGCTCGCCTCCGACGGCGAGGCGTTCCAAGACGCGGGCTCACGGCAGCCTCCACCCGAAGACAAAGGGGCCAGGAACTTCGCGTCATTCGAGGACGCCTTCGAGGCCGAGCTGGCGGCGGACCTGGGGGAGCTCGGCCCGGGCGGCGCTGAGCGCGGGGGGGATGGACGCCGGCGCCCTAGGTCGCCGCGCAGACGTTGAGCAAGACTGAGGTCGGATCGTCGATAACGACCGCGGCGCTCGCTTCGGGCCTGCGGCTGGTGACCGAGTCGATGAGCGACGTCCGCTCGGTGGCGATCGGCTTCTGGGTGGGCAGCGGGTCGCGCGACGAGCCCGATGGGCTGGCCGGGGCATCGCACTTCCTGGAGCATCTGCTCTTCAAGGGAACGCTCTCGCGCAGTGCCGCCCAGATAGCGGAGGCCTTGGACGAGGTCGGGGGCGATTGCAACGCGTACACGACGAAGGAGTACACCGCCTTCTACGTACGCCTTCTCTCTGAGCACCTCGCGCTCGGCCTTGACATTCTGAGCGACATCATGTGGACGCCGGCCCTGGCAGCCGCCGATGTCGACGCCGAGCGGACCGTGATCTTAGATGAGATCCTGATGCACTCCGACGAGCCGTCGGATCTCGTGGTCGAGAACTGCTTCAGCGCTCTGTTCCCGCTCCACCCCTTGGGACGCGACGCCCTGGGGACCGCGTCGAGCGTGGGCGACATAACGAGGCAGGACGTGGCCGGCTTCTTCGAACAGCACTACCGTCCGGAGAACATGGTCGTGTCGGTCGCGGGGGACTGCGAGCACGACCGCGTGGGCGAGATGATCGAGGACCGCTTCAGAGGCACCTCGGGAGGGAAGCCGCCGCAAAGAGAGGCGCCCAAGCATGCCGCCGAGCCGTTGACCGTGATCAACCGGCCGACCGAGCAGGCCCACCTTGCGGTTGGGATGCGCTGTGTGTCGCGTTTTGACCCCAACCGCTGGGCGTTCGCAGTTCTCAACCATGTCCTGGGGGGCGGGATGTCCAGCCGCTTGTTCCAAAAGGTGCGCGAGCAACGCGGGCTGGCGTACGCGATCGGCTCCGAGCGGCTGGCCTTTCAAGACGCCGGCTCGCTCTGTGTGGGAGCGGGCACTGCACCGTCGAACATCGATGAGGTCCTTTCCATCGTGACCAGCGAGATCGGGCTCCTGGCGGGCTCGGGCGTGACCGAGCGTGAGCTCGCAGTCGCGAAGGGCAACTTGCGCGCAGAGGCCCTGCTCGCGTGCGAGGATTCTGGGGCGCGCATGAGCAGGATCGGGGCCAGCGTGCTCCTTCACAACGAGGTCAAGTCGATCGACGAGATCCTGGCCCTGATCGACGCGGTCGACCTGGAGGCGGTGACCGCCGCGGCTCGGGAGCTCTCGGCCGCTCCTCGCACCATCGCGGCGGTGGGCCCCACAAATCTCGAGCACCTCGAGGCCGTTGCCGGCCTGGCCGACCGCGTGGTCTAGGGGCCGGCCCCGGTGGGCGCGCGGCTGAGTTTTGGCGAGCGGGTCGATAGCGGCGCTCGGCGACCCGTTTTTCCCCTGGGTTGGGACCGCAAAGCGATCGCCATCCTGGTGCTGCTCCCCGCGGCGGCCTTCGGCCTGCCTGCGGCTGCGGGGTATCCGGCCATCAGCTTCGACAACCTGCTGCAGAACTTCCCGCTGCGCGTGCTCTCGGGCTCGCTGATCGCGAGCGGCCACCTTCCCCTTTGGAACCCGACGATATGGTCTGGTTCGCCCTTGCTCGGCGGTCTGAACGCGGGAGCCCTTTACCCGGGCACCTTGGTGTTCGCGGTCCTTCCTGGCGTCTTGGCCTGGGTTTTGAACCTTTTCGCCGTGTACTGGACGGCCGGGCTCGGCATGTACGCGCTCCTGCGCAATTACCGACTTCGCCCTGCAGCGTGCCTGCTCGGGGCGTTGACTTACCAGTTCGGTGGAGTGATGACCGGACAGCTGGTCCACCTGGGCGTGATCCAGGGGATCGCGCTGATGCCGCTCTTGGTCCTGGCCGAGCTCCGCCTCGCGTGGGCCGTGATGGGGACGGGTCCGATCGCGCGCTCGAGCGGGACCTCGAGCCCGTGGCCCTGGGTCGGACTCGAGGCCGGGGTCATCGGTCTCATCTTCCTTGCGGGGGAGCCTCGGGGGATGGGAGAAGCCGAGATCGTCGCGACGATCTTCCTCGTGTGGCTCGCCCTCGCCCCCTACCGCGCCAAGGGCGTGCCTTGGAGGACCAGAGCGCTCTTCGTGGGATTGGCTGTGCTCGGCGCCGGGTGGTCCGTCGTCATAGGGGCCGTGCAGCTGCTTCCGGGGCGAGGCTTCATCGTCGCCTCGCAGCGGGCATCGGAGAGCTACTCCTTCTTCGGCTCGGGGTCGCTGCGCCCCGCGATGACCTTGGGCCTAGTCCTGCAGAACGTGATCGGGGGCAACGGGTCCCTCGGGCAACCTTTGTTCTCGGGCAACTACAACCTTCCCGAGGTGACCGGTTACGTGGGCCTTCTGCCACTGGTGGCGTTCTTGGTGCTGGCGGTGCGGTCCTTCACCCGCCGTGGGGAGCCCGGGGCGTCATTGTGGCGGCCCTGGATCTTGATCGGGGTCATCGGCCTGTTGGCGGCTTGGGGCACCTATACGCCGCTGGGCCATCTTTTCGCCCAGATCCCCTTCTACGACAAGCTCCGTCTGCAGAGCCGGAATCTGGCGATCGTCGACCTGGCGCTCGGCATCGTGCTCGCCTTCTGGGCCGATGAGCTGCTCGGCGGCTCTGTCAGACACAGGGCGCTACCCCGCGGCGCACGAGTGTCAGAGACGGTGGCCGCCGTGGCCCCCCCGATCTGCGGCTTGCTCGCGGCGGTGACGATGCTCGCTGCCCCCGCGGTCGTCTTCGTGGCCATGGGTGGTGTCGGCTCGGGAGCGGCGGCGATCAGGCCGTGGGTCGGCGCGCAGGTGGTGGTGGCACTGGGTGCTCTTGGGGTCGTGTGGGCATGGCGACGACGCAGCGGTCTAGCTCGCCGCCTCCTGGCGATCGTGACGGTGGCGGACCTGGTGCTCTTTTGTATCGGTTGCTCGACGGGGATGTTCTCCGGAGGAGACCCGGCGCCGGCCAGGGCCGAGTCGGCTGCCATCGTCGGGTCGACCGGACGCTTTGCGATCGTCGGAGCCCCCGACATCGCTCTGTTGAGCGAGGCATCCGAGCCGGACATAAACGCGCTCACGAATCTCGACAGCGTCCAGGGGTACGGCTCGATCGTCGGGGGGAGCTACAACGACATCACCGGAACCCATTCGATCTCGAGCATCGATCCCTGCGCCCTCGCGAGCGGGGTGTTCGCGCCGCTGCGTCTTCACACGGTCCTCATCCTCGCCAGCTACCTGTCGACCGAGCTGAGCCACCATGCCAGCCCCGTTCGAGCGACCGGCTGCCCAAGCGCCGCTGCACGCGAGCCCGCTTCGCGACGCGTCCTCTACCTGGGACAGCGTCTCAAAATCGCGTCGGTCGCCTTGATCGGCCTCCGTGGGTCCCATGCACCGGCGGTGAGCTTGCTCGGCGCTTCTTCGTCTGTTCCCGCGCAAACGGCGCGCAGGACCGTCCAGGGGTGGAGCATCCGGTTCGAGGCCGCGCAGCAGGCCACGGGCTTAGTGGTGTCGGCACCAGGAGCGAGAGGCGTCTCGGACAGTTCTTACATCACGACTGCGACCGGTGCCCGGTACGCCTTCTACGGAGACGTGTTCGGCACGATCACCTCGGGGTTCCAAGACGCATTGGACGAGACGGCCTGGCGCCCCGACGGCCTGTGGCAGCACTACGCGAGGTTCAGCGCGCTCAAGCTCGCTCCCGTGGTGTGGGCGGAGGGCGGGACTGCAACCGTCTCGCGCATCTCGATGACCAGATGGGGTTCGGAGACCGATGCGGTGTCGGCAAAGAGCGCGACGACGATCGTGAGGAGCGAGGCTTATCTAGCCGGCTGGCACGTGGTCGCAGCGAGGGTTGGCGGCCACGAGCTGGCAACGCTGAAGGTCTTTGCGGTGGGCCTCGTCCAGGGGGTCCGGGTTCCAAAGGGTCGCTGGATACTGACCTTCAGCTATTGGCCCTCGGGGCTCAGCATTGGTGGCGTGGCATCTGGGGTGGCCGTTCTCGGCCTGCTGGTGCTCTTCTCGACGCTTGCTCACAAGCGTCGGAGGTCTCGCCGCCCCACCAGCTAGCGTTTGGCCCCGTGCTCCGGATCGGGGTGGTTGGTGCCGCAGGGCGTATGGGCAGCACGGTGTGCGCCGCCATCCAGGAGGCTCCCGACCTGGACCTCGTGTGCGCGGTGGATCACGCCGGCGCGGGAAGGGAGCTGAGCGAGGTCGTCGAGGGCCCGGTGCCGGCTCTTGGCATCGCGGGGAGCCTCGAAGCTTTGAGCGCGGCCCAAACCGAGGTGGTCGTCGAGTTCGCCTTGGCGGCGAACGTCGAGGAACGCCTCCGGTGGTATGCGGACAACGGTCTGCACGCGGTCATCGGGACCACCGGCATCGCCCCAAAGACGCTGGAGATGGCGAGGAGCCTCTTCGGCTCGGGGGCCAACGCGGTCGTCGCCGCGAACTTCTCGATCGGCGCCGCCCTGCTGGTCCGATTCTGTGAGTCGGCCGCCAAGTGGATGGACGGTGTGGAGATCGTCGAGCTCCATCACGATGCCAAACGCGACGCGCCCTCGGGCACGGCGCTGCACACCGCAGAGCGGATCGCCATTGCTCGCGAGGCGCAGGGTCTCGAGCCCTTCCCGCCAGATGCCACCGAGCTCGTCAGCCTCGAGGGGTCGCGTGGTGCCCAGGGCCCGGGCGGGGTCAGGATCCACTCCGTGAGGCTCCCCGGCTTGGTGGCCCACGAGGAGGTGACCTTCGGCGCTGCGGGTCAGGTGCTCAGCATCCGCCATGACTCCTTGGACAGGCGATCGTTCATGCCCGGAGTGCTCCTCGCGGTCCGAACGGTCTCCGCACGCCCGGGGCTGACCCAAGGCCTCGGCGCCCTCTTGGAGACCTCCTCCTGACGAGGTCCGGCTCTCCCGGCGGGTGCCATCCCACCGCAGAGGAGGGGGCCAACCCGATAATGGGCCGGTGGAGGGGCAGAGGCGCGAGAGGCGGTCCTTGGGGCCGACGGGACGGGGCCGGTGCGGCCCGGGGCATCCCCATTGATCCCTCTGCAGCCCGCGGCCCGGCCGCAATCCCGCAGCGGCGCCGGGGTGGCTGCTCTGTTCGCGCTCGGAGCCTTTGCCGTGGTGCTCTCCGCAGCTCAGGGAATCGGGCGCCTCGAACAAGGGGTGCTTGTCGCGTTGGCGATCGCGACGTCCTTGGCCATGGTCATCGGGCTGGCGGCCAACGTCCCCGCCCGCCGAGGTCCTTTTGCCCTGCTTGTGGTCGCAGCAGCTCTGCTTTTGCTCATGGGCCTCCTGAGGGCCGCCAGCCCTGCCCGCCTCGGTCCTCAGGGCTCGTGGTGGGTCGAGGCGCTCGAAGTCGGGGCCGGTTGCGTCTTGGCTCTGGCGGCGAGCGCCTTCGCTCGAAGTCGCTTGGGCCGCCCGGCCCACCTGGCAGCCCTCTTGGAGGCGACGATCGCCGGGGTGGTCACCTTCGGGCTCCTGCGCGCTTATGTGGTCGGAGGGGGCCTCGCCCACCTCGGGGCGGGCGCGACCGCGCGCTGGGCCCTGGTCGCCCCCGCTTCCATCGATGCGTACGCCATCGTGCTCACAGTGGTCGCGGTCGCTCGCCCCCTGCGCAATCGCGCGGCGGCCTTGCTGGTCACCTCGTTGGGTCTGCTCGGTGCCGCCGACGGCCTTCACCTGTGGGAGCAGGCGCACGGGCCAAGCCTTGCCCTCTCGCTGTCGGTGGCTCTCTATGCTCTGTCCGCCTGCTCCATGGGTGCCTCCTT
The DNA here is from genome assembly GCA_050743805.1 of Acidimicrobiales bacterium. Classification (GTDB taxonomy): domain Bacteria; phylum Actinomycetota; class Acidimicrobiia; order Acidimicrobiales; family RAAP-2; genus Palsa-461. The sequence goes on along the minus strand of JBOGFX010000237.1, from coordinate 8,239 downwards.
TCTCGATAGCGGCATGACGTCGCTGCTCGTGCCCAAGGCCCTCCGATCCCTCGATCGCCCACGGTCGGGCCTGGGACCGATCATGTCGGTGGTCGCCCCCGGCGCGATGGCTGTCGCGGGCCTCGCGGTGCAGCCATCGAGCTCGGGCGCGCGCGGGGCCATGGAGGTGACCGAGATCCTGGCTGTTCTCCTGGCAACCGGCAGGGTCTGGATGGCTGCACAGCGCGCCGAGGGTCGTCCCGGTGCCCGCCTGGACGTGCCGCCGCCCTTGGATCGTCTGAGCGGAGCCCACGACCGGGCCTACGTCGCACGCGCCATCTCCGGAGCGGTAGCAGACACAGGACGATGTGCAGTTCTCTTCGTGGGTCTCGACCGATTCAAGACAGTCAACGATCTCTATGGCTACAGGGTCGCCGATCAGGTCCTGAGCGAGGCGACGCGACGCCTGGCGCAAGCCTTCGGGTCGACCGGGATAGTGGCTAGGGTTGGCGGGGACGAGTTCGCGGTTGTCACCCCGGCATCGACGTTGTCGGCGGCGCACAGCGAAGCAGAGCGCGCGCGATCGGCCTTGGCCGAGCCCTTCAAGGTCTTGGACGAGCCGCTCAGGCTGAGCGCCAGCGTGGGGGCCACCTTGGGGGGCGCCTACAGCGTCGCGTCCGACGAGGTGCTGCGTGAGGCGGACGAGGCGATGCGACGGGCAAAGGGTGCCGGCGGGGATCTCGTCGTCGTGTTCGACGATTGGATGCGCGAGCACATAGCCGACCGGTTGGCCCTCGAGACAGAGCTGCGCTCGGCGGTCGAGCGGGGCGAGTTCCGTCTTGCCTTTCAGCCCGTCGTAACGCTCGCAGTGGGCGGGCCGCAGGTGGTAGGCCTCGAGGCGCTGCTCCGCTGGGAGCGGCCGAGCCGGGGCTTGGTACCCGCGTCGCTGTTCGTCGGTTGCGCGGAGGCTGCAGGGTTGCTCAGAGAGATCGGCGACTGGGCGTTGACCGAAGCCATGCGGTCACTGTCGGCATGGAGGTCCTCGCCTGGTGGCGAGGAGCTTTTCGTGTCGGTCAACGTCTCGTCTTTGCATCTGAGGAGCGCTTCGTTGCCCACGACCCTCGCCAGAGCCTTCAGCGAGACCGGGGTGCCACCCGAGGCGGTCTGCATCGAGCTGAGCGAGTCGACCCTTATGGACGACCCCAGCCAAGGGGTGGCCCTGGTTCGCCAGCTCAAGGACTTGGGCGTCCGACTGGCGGTGGACGACTTCGGCAACGGCTACGTCTCGCTCGCCTACCTGCGGCGGTTCCCGGTTGACTACGTCAAGATCGACCGAGCCTTCGTCGAGAGCCTGGGCTCCCAAGATCCCACCGGCGAGACGCTCGTGGCGGCCGTGGTCTCGATGGCAGCTGCGGTCGGTGCGTCGTCCATCGCGGAGGGAGTGGAGAGCGCAGCTCAAGAGAGCGTCCTTCGCGCTATCGGCTGCGAACTTGCCCAAGGGTTCTACTACGCGCGCCCGGTAGCGCCTGAAGACGTGCTGTCGACGCTCCGTGCCATCGCCCCGAGGCGGGGGTTGCGATTGGTCACCGGAGATGGACGCGCTGGTCTGCCAGCGGACTGACTTGGGCAGCAAGCTCCGCCGCCGACTCGACGTCGAGCGGCTTGACCGCGGGCTCCAGACCGGTGCCTTCCACCATCATCTGGTGCAGATGAGGGTCGCGGGCCGCGAGCCGTCGGTGCCACTCGCCCAGGTGCATCCACGCGGGCAGGGTCGCGGGGGAGTCGAGGTAGGGGGTCGGCTCGAGCGAGGTGAACTCGTTGAAAGGACGATGGAGCCTCCACTGCAGCATGCGCAGCACCGGCAGGTGCAGGAGCGCAAGGGTCCAGCGAAAGCCCGTTCTCAAACCCAGGAGTGAGACGGCCTGGCAAATGGCCAGGGTGGCGGTCCCTTGGAATGCTGGGGCTCGGTAGTCGTGAGCCACCATCAGGCTCGCCAGGTCCCAAGTGTGGTTGGGGTCGTAATCGAACTCCGAGGCCGCGAACATCTCCCTCGCTGATATGCCCCACAGGTTGGGCAGCTCTTGGAGGCTCTTCAGCCCGGCGTGTGACGGCAGCACCAGCCTTGCCGCCGCGGCGGGCATCCCTCGGCGATGGTCGAGAACGCAGATGAGGAGGCTCGCGTCGTCGTAGGGGGTGAAGGAATCACCGGCCAACGCGGCTGGGCCGGGCGCAAGCGCCCCCTCGAGCACCTCGTCCTCCAGGGACAACGGGAGAGCGGCGGCGGAGGATTCGGGTCTAAAGCAGTACACGCCCAACGGTTCGTTCGGCTCTGCGCAGACCTCCCTCGCCAGGCTCTGCAGGTACTCGAGGCGGGCGTCGACCGTTCCCAGGCGACGGACTGGGCGCAGCCCTGGCTCGTTTGCCCGGAGAGAGGCGCCGCGGCCGGGCGACCCAGTCGTTCGGACACTCTCGGGCATTGGCTCGAACGCTAGCGGAGCGCCATCGCGCGATGGTGGTTCCCCGTCCTTGGTGGTCGATCGGTCGCGCCGGGGCTCGCACACGCAACAACGCGCCAGTTGCGCCCCGGCCGACTGGACACCGCTGCGCCCTTGGGTGGTGTCCCGCTCGACTCCGGCTGCCGACAGGAGGCCCCGAGCGGTACCTGGGAGCTCCCTCGAAACGGCGTATCCGATCGGCCTATAGCCTTGCGACGTGCAGGCTTCGGGAGCACCACGCTTCGGTGGCGTGGTCACCGCCATGGTCACGCCGTTCGATGAAATAGGAGACCTCGATCTGGACGGGGCACGCGATCTCGCCAGATGGCTGGTGGCCCACGGGAGCCACGGGATACTGCTGGCTGGGACGACCGGAGAAGGCCCCGTCCTGGACGATTCGGAAAAGGCAGATCTGTGGAGATGCGTCAGGGAGGCGGTGACGGTCCCGGTGATAGCCAACACCGGGACCAACGACACGAGGCACTCGATCGCCCTGACGAAGGTTGCGACACAGGCAAAGGTTGACGGCGTCCTAGCTGTTGGGCCCTATTACAACCGTCCTCCCCAGGCGGGCATCCGCCGCCACATGGAGGCCATCGCCGCGGCGACGAGCCTGCCTGTGGTCATTTACGACATCCCCGTCCGGACAGGAAGGCGCATCGCTGCGGAGGTCCTGGTGGATCTGGCTCGCGAGGTCTCCAACATCGTCGGGTTGAAGGATGCGACAGGTGACCTCTCCGCGGCGGCCCGGATCGTTGCCCGCGCGCCTCGAGGTTTCGAGCTTTACTGCGGCGACGACGACCTGACCCTGTCGATGCTCGCGATCGGAGCGGTCGGTGTGATCAGCGTCGCGTCCCATTGGGTCGGCGACGACTTGGCCGCGATGGTCGATGCCCACACCAAAGGTGATGTGGTGGGCGCCCGGGCGCTGAACACCAAGATGCTCGATTCCTTCGAGTTCGAGACCTCAGAGAGCTTCCCCAACCCGCTTCCTGCAAAGGCGGTCTGCAGGGCATTGGGGCTCCGGGTGGGACAGTGCCGGGATCCGCTCGGACCAGCGCCAGCGGAACTGGACCGGGGTGCGGCGCGCCTCATCGAAGATCTGGACATCGGTGTTGGCTGACGCCGAGCATGCGGTTGTTCTCGTGGCCGGCCCCGTGCCATCTCGGCGAGGGCATCTAAGGGTGCTCGTGCGATGAGCCCGGCCAAAGAGCTCAGGATCACCTTTCTCGGCGGCCTCGGCGAGATCGGGCGCAACTGCGCCTGCATCGAGGTCGAGGGCAAGCTGATCGTCGTCGATTGCGGCGTGATGTTCCCAGACCCCGACATGCCCGGGGTGGACCTGGTCCTCCCCGACCTTTCCTACATCGTCGAGAACGCGGACAGGCTAGAGGGAATTGTCCTGACCCATGGACACGAGGACCACACAGGTGCCTTGTCTTTCCTTCTGCGCAAGGTGTCCGCTCCCATTTACGGCTCACGGCTGACCCTTGGCCTCGCGAGCAACAGGATCAGGGAGGCGGGCCTTTTAGATGAGACGAGCCTGATCGAGGTCCGAGACGGGGACCGGGTCACCATAGGGGGGTGCCAGGTGGAGTTCATTCCGGTAACCCATTCTGTCCCCGACGCGTTCGCGCTTGCGTTCCACACCCCTCAAGGTGTTGTGCTCCACAGCGGGGATTTCAAGCTCGACCTCGATCCCGTTGACGGCCGACGTACCGACCTCTCGCGCATTGGCGAGCTGGCTCGGGGCCCTGGCATCCGATTGCTCCTCGCCGACTCGACGAACGCAGAGGAATCGGGCTACACCGCCTCGGAGTCGACCGTTGGTGGGGTCCTGCGGCGCATCATGGTCGAGCGACCCACCAAAAGGGTCGTGGTCGCCTGCTTCGCGAGTCACATCCATCGAATTCAACAGATCATGGACGCTGCGCAGCGTAATGGCAGGCACATTGCGATCCTGGGACGCTCTCTGGCCCACAACGTAGAGCTCGCGAGGTCGCTGGGGGTCTTGACGGTGGACGACCGATGGTTGCTCGATGTCGACCAGATCAACGACTTTGAACCAGGCGACGTCTGTGTGATCTCCACCGGTTCGCAGGGAGAGCCCATGTCGGCCCTGTCGCTAATGGCCAACGGCGAGAACAAGCGCCTCACGATCGGTGGGAAGGACGTCGTGGTCATCAGCGCCCATCCGATCCCTGGCAACGAATGGCATGTGGGCAGGGTGATCGACGGATTGCATCGACGTGGTGCTGAGGTGATCCATCATGGCAAGGAGCCTGTCCACGTCAGCGGCCACGCTCGGCGTGAGGAGCTGAGAACCCTCCTTTCCGTCGCCCAACCAGGGTGTTTCATTCCGGTGCACGGCGAGTACCGGCACCTTGTTCACCACGCAGAGCTCGCCAAGTCACTGGTGCCTCCCGATCAGGTCCTTTTGTGTGAGGACGGCGACGTCGTTACCCTGGATTCGGTCGGCATACGCAAGGTGGGCGAGGTTCCCGCTGACCTTCTTTACGTTGACGGAACCGTCGGTGGCGTCGGTCACGGGGTATTGAGGGACCGCCGCCTCTTGGCGGACGAGGGCATGGTCGTCGTGGTCGCCAACGTATCGGTCCATGATCTGTCAGTCGTTGGTCCCCCACGGGTGATCACCCGCGGATGGGTTCACGGGCCACAAGCGGACGAGTTGCTGGAGGATGCTGCGTCAGCCGTGGAAGAGGCGCTTCAGAAGGCGATGTCAGACGGCGCCCGGGACACCGAAGCGCTCGCTCGCTCAGCCCGTAAGGCGCTTGGGAAACTGGTGAGCGAGCGTACTCATCGACGCCCGCTCATCATCCCGGTGGTCTTGTCAGTCTGAGCCGAGTTGCCTGCTCAGCCTGGTTTCAGCTCGACGACGCCCCTCCACAACAGAGGGTCGAGCTCGTCGGCGGGCATTGGCTTTCCCAAGAGGAATCCCTGGGCCCGGGTGCAGCCGAGCCGTAGGAGCTCGCGCATGTCCGCGAGATCTTCGACCCCTTCGGCCACCACCTCCAGCCCGAAGGCCTCAGCAAGGTGGACTATGGCTTCAACGATCGCTTGATCCGCGGGGTCCTTGGCCAAACCGATGACAAAGCCCATGTCGATCTTCAAGGTGTCGATTGGGATCCGTTTGAGCTGAGCCATCGAGCTGAAACCCGTCCCAAAGTCATCCATGGCGAGGCGGACCCCTAGGCTCCGGAACTCGTTCAGCATGACGATCGCGCGCTCGACGTCCTGCATCACGACATGCTCGGTGATCTCCAGACAGAGCGAGGAGCCGAGCAGGTTTGACTGCCTCAGACACCTGCTGATGTGCTCGGTGATGCCCGGAGACGATAGCTGGGCGGGGGACATGTTGACCCGCATCAGCAGATCCAAACCGGGGTAGCGGTCCTGCCAAAGCCGCATCTGACGGCACGACTCCTCCAAGACCCAACGCCCAAGATCGACGACGAGGCCGGTCTCCTCGGCAACTGCGATGAACTCTCCGGCCGAGATGATCCCCTTCTCGGTGTGCTCGCACCTGACGAGCGCCTCGACGCCGACGATCTGCCCGGACACCATGTCGATCTCGGGCTGGTAATAGACGCGCAGTCCGCCCTGGGCGATGGCGTCACGCAGCATTGTCTCCATATCAGAGCGTTGATCAACCTCGAGACGGAGGACGTCGTCGAACACGACGACCCGATCTCGGCCCTGGTTCTTGGCCGCGAACAGAGCGAAGTCTGCATTTCCGAGGACCTGGGGAGTGGTCGAGCTCCCGCCTTCGCCGAAGGCAATTCCTACGCTCGCCGTCTGAGCGACGTGTTGGGCACTGACCTCCAGTGGTTTGGAGACAAGTGCCAGCAAGCGGTTCGCGGTGGCAATCGCGGCGAGCTCACCTCCGACTCCGCTCATCACGATGACGAACTCATCCCCACCTAACCGAGCAGTGAAGTCACCCGGCCGAACTGACATCCGAACCCGATCAGCGGTGGTGATCAAGATCCGGTCTCCCGCTATCTGGCCCAGGTAGTCGTTCATGTACTTGAAACGGTCTAACCCGAGGACGAGGACGGCAATGCAATCGCTCTGCACCTCCAGGCGGCGGGTGATCTCTGCCATCAGCGCTCGTCTGTTCGGCAGACCGGTCAGGTCGTCGTGCAGAGCGAGATATTGGACTCGGGTCTCTGCCTCGATGCGCGCGTCGAGCTGGACGAGCATTGCCGCCACGGCCTGAAGTGCGTTGATTTGGAGTTGAGTCCACTGAGCGTCATAAAACTGGAGGAAGCCGATGCATCCGTCAGTGACGCCCTGTTTGAGCAGTGGCACAGCGGCTCCCGAAAAATCAGCGATCCCCGCCTGGACTTTGACGCGGTCGCTGTACTCATCGGCGATCTTGGACTTCCGCGAAACGAAGGGCTTCTTCAGGTCTTTCAACGCTGCGAACACCGGGTCAGAGTCGAACGGCACCACCGCCAAAGGGTCAGGATCCGGGATGAAATCTCGCGGCGGGTAGTTGGCTACCAAAATGCTCGCGTTTTGGGCTCGGTCGTGCTTTCTGATGAAGGCAGCATCGGCATGTAAGAAGTCAGCGAGCTTGGTCAGGGCCCATTCGAGCGTGGAGGCGTAGGTTTCAGCAGAGGCTGACATCAACCGCGTCGCGACCTCGATCACAAGATCATCCAGGTCGCCCTGGTACTCTGCGGCCGCACGGGCCCACGCTGACGCACAGAGGTCCGCGAACACCTTCACAACGTGGCGCTCCTCCTCTGCCCATCCCTGTTGAGGAGCACGCGCGACGGCCAGAATGCCCATCGTTGGACCGTTGGCCAATCGGATGGCCTCAGGCCAGACCGAGAGCCGGAGGCCGTCATCGAACAGGCATTCGACCGCCCCCGTCACGTCGTTGGCTACAGCCTCCGATATGACGTCGATGACGCCAGGTTGACAGTTCGGAGCCAGCCAGCTCGTGTTATTTGATCCAGCCGGAGCGTGCTCTGGAAGGGGCAGGACAACGATGGCCTTGAGTTCAAGCAGTTCCTTGGCAAGCCCCGAGACGATCACCGACAGCTCTGTATCACGGGGCTCTTCGGGCGGTTGTATCTCGTTCATGACCGAGTCACTAAGTCTCCTCGATGTTCCTTTGCCCAGTTTACGAGGGTGCTCGGTGACGAACGGGGATCGTTTCTTAGAAACCCCCAGCCCAGATACTGATCGGTATCTGGGCTGGGGAACGGCTAGGCCGATCTGCCCATGCCTCTTGCCACCTGGGATCTCTTCGGATCTGGCTCTCTAGTCACGAGCTCATCTAAGGGGATCCTGGCGCTCCGGACGCTTGGCTGTGGCGCTTTGCTTAGGCGCAACACGAGCCCGATGTGCTCATCTTCCCCCAAGCCGATTTGCTCACCAAAGGAGTTCGCGTGGGCCCTTAGCCGTGCCCGAAACTGATCACCCACCAGAGCATGAAAGTCCTCATCTGTGTGGGCATAGATGAACAGCGGAGAGGTCGGATGGACAGCGAGACCTGCGAGTTCTGCAGTGAGCCAGACACGCATGATTGCTTGGCCACACCGAACGAAATCCGCGGGTGTTGAGCCCTGTACTGCCACGACGGCCAACGCCGAACTGGACCTCACCGACCTCGCCATGTGCTCGCCCAGGGCAGCACCGGCGTCCCATTTCGCCAAGAGTTCCATGACGTCGGGGCGTTTGGCGATCCGAAGGGCCGCCAGATCCTTTGGTTCCAGCTCAAGGCTTCTCAC
>JBOGFX010000236.1:0-3146 GCA_050743805.1 Acidimicrobiales bacterium | reverse complement strand
GCTCAGGATAAGGCGCGAGCGAAGCTCTTCGCCAAGCTGATCCGCCAGGTCGAGGTGGCCGCGCGCGAGGGAGGCGGTGACGTCAGCTCGAACGCCACGCTGCGGACGATGTACCAGAAGGCACGCGATGCATCGGTCCCCTCGGACACGATCGACAGGGCCATCAGGCGGGGCACCGGCGAGCTCGAGGGGGTCCGCTACGAGGCGGTCAACTACGAGGGGTATGCATCGGGCGGCGTCGCGGTCATCGTCGAGACATTGACCGACAACCGCAACCGCACCGGGGCCGATGTGAGGAGCCTGTTCACCCGCAATGGCGGCTCTCTCGCAGAGCCCGGTGCGGTTGGATGGCAGTTCGAGCGCAAGGGCGTCGTCGTGGTCGGCTCGGGAGACGAAGAGCGCGTCATGGAGGTTGCGACCGACGCGGGAGCCGACGATCTGAGCGACGATGGGGATCGTTTCGTGGTCACTTGCGCCCCCGCAGAGCTCGCGACCTTGCGCGACGCCCTGGAGGGGGCGGGGCTGAGCGTCGAGTCCGCTGAGGTGTCACTGGAGCCCTCCACCACGGTCCCGGTTCTAGACGAGGGAGAGGCGCGACGTGTCCTGCGCCTGCTCGAGGCGATCGACGACCACGATGACGTTCAGGCCGTGCACGCCAACTACGACATCGCCGAGGAGATCCTGGCCGGCTACTACGCCTGAGGGTCCACTGGTCTGGAACGCCCGCGCGCTAGGATCGAACGCGTGTTCGTCCTGGGGGTGGATCCCGGCCTCTCGAGGTGCGGCTACGGTCTCGTCTCGCGCCAGTCCGGTGCTCTTCGAGCACACTGCGCAGGGGTCTTGGAGACGGACCCCAAGATGGCCGTGCCCGAACGGCTTTTTCTGCTCCAGGGTGAGCTGAGGGCGCTCATCGCGGAGCTGGCCCCCGATACCGTCGTCGTCGAGCGGGTCTTCTTTCAGCTGAACGCCAAGACCGCAGTTTCGGTCTGCCAGTCGAGCGGCCTGGCCCTCGCCGCCGCGGCCGAGGGCGGTTGCCGGGTCGCCCAGTACAGCGCGAACGAGGTCAAGATGGCTCTGGTCGGCTACGGAAGCGCCACCAAGGACCAGGTCCAGAAGATGGTCGCCTCGGTCCTCGGCCTGGACGCCGCCCCCGATCCCCCCGACGTCGCAGACGCTCTCGCCCTCGCAGTGTGCCACCTGGGAGCCGAGGGCCTGCGCAGCGCGACCGCCAGGGCTCACCCGGCGGCCGAGAGGCCCCAGGCGTTGGGGCAGCGGTGATCGGGTCGCTTCGCGGCAACTTCGCCGGGCACCTGGGGGACGCAGAGGTTCTCGTCGATGTCGCCGGGGTGGGCTACAGGGTCGCCGTGGCACCGGCGGCGGCGGCGGCCTTGGGCCCTGTGGGCAACGAGGTCAGCCTCCATGTCCACACCCACGTCCGGGACGACGCGATCGTTCTGTACGGCTTCCTCCACGACGACGAGCGGCGCTGTTTCGAGGTGCTGATCGGGGCGCACGGCGTCGGGCCCGCCCTCGCCATCGCGATCTTGTCGCAGCTCTCGCCCGCCACTCTCAGCGCGGCTCTGATCGAAGAGGATGTCGACGCCCTGTGTTCGGTGCCCGGAGTTGGGCGCAAGACGGCGGCCAGGCTTCTCATCGACTTGCGCAACCGGCTCGATCTCGGGGACCTTGCCAGGGCCGACCCGGGGAACGGTGGGAGCCCCAAGGCCGAGGTCAGGGCCGCGCTGGCCGAGCTCGGCTACATGCCCGAGGAGATCCGATCCGTCTTGGAGCGCGCGGAGCCCGAAGGCTCCGTTGAGGAGCTCTTGCGAGGAGCTCTGCGTGAGCTGGCCCTCAGATGACCCCGGGTCGTCGCGAGGTGCTGGCCACGACGCCACCGGTGCAAGAGCTGGGTTCTGTGGGGGCCGACGAGATCGAAGAGGCGGGCTTGCGCCCGCGCAGCCTGGCGGAGTTCATCGGTCAGAGCCAGCTGGTCGAGCACCTGCGCATCGTCTTGGAGGCAGCCATCCAACGGGCGCAGCCGGTCGACCACCTGTTGTTCTCTGGTCCCCCAGGCTTGGGGAAGACGTCGCTCGCGGGCATCGTCGCCCAAGAGCTGGGTGCCGGCCTGCGAGTCACCTCGGGCCCCGTTCTTGTGAGAGCCGGCGACCTGGCTGCGCTTCTCACCGACCTGCAACACGGTGATGTGCTGTTCATCGACGAGATTCACCGGCTGCATCGCTCGGTCGAAGAGATCCTGTACCCGGCGATGGAGGACGCGAAGCTCGACTTCCTGATCGGCAAGGGCCCTAGTGCCCGCTCGATCCGTCTCGACCTTCCACGCTTCACCTTGGTCGGCGCGACCACCCGGACAGGGCTGGTGTCGGGTCCCTTGCGTGACCGCTTCGGCTTCGTCGGCAGGCTCGATCTCTACGACGTCGCCGAGCTGGTGGAGATAGTCGAGCGCTCGGCTGCGATCCTGGGAGTGAAGATGTCCACAGAAGGGGCGGCGCAGATCGCCGGTCGTTCCCGCGGGACACCGAGGATCGCCAACCGGCTCTTGAGACGGGTCCGGGACTTCGTCGAGGTGCGGGGGAACGGTGTGATCGACGAGGAGGCGGCTCTCAGGGGGCTCGAGCTGTTCGGCATCGACGAGCTGGGTCTGGACAAGGTCGACCGCGCCATCCTCTCCGCGCTCTGCCAGCGGTTCGGGGGCCGCCCCGTGGGGCTCACCACCCTGGCCCAGTGCGTGGGGGAAGAGACCGACACCCTGGAGGACACCTACGAGCCCTACCTGTTGCAGCAGGGCCTGATCCAGCGGACGCCCCGCGGTCGGGTCGCCACCGACCGTGCCCGGGCCCACTTGGGGACACCCGTTGAGGAGGCCGCGCTCTTCTCCTGAGCGGGCACGCTCTGGGGTCGTGACGGGGGATCAGATACGAGGTGGGGTAGGGTGTCCGTTCTGCGTGGGTCCTGAAACCCAGGACCGTATTCGGAGGACGTCAACGACGTGAGCCACCTTTTCTTCAGTCTCTCGGGGCCCCTGCTGGCTGCCACGAAGGCCAAGACATCGACCAGCAGCTACAGCTTCCTCATCTTCATCGTCATAGTGCTGGCGGTCATCTACTTCTTGTTCATCAGGCCGAACC
>JBOGFX010000235.1:0-4492 GCA_050743805.1 Acidimicrobiales bacterium | reverse complement strand
GAGGAGAACATCACGATCTTCGACTTCGAGCTCGACGACCCCCAGATGAAGGCGATCGACGCGCTGAACCGGAGCACCAGGATCGGTCCCGATCCGAAGTCCTTCGACATGATGCTCAAGTGAGACGAGCGGTTCTGGGCGAATCTCTTTCAGATGAACAAGGGCACTGACCTGGACTGACGTGCAAAAGCCCGGCACGAGCGCCACCAGTGGGCGGGGGTCGCCGTCTAGACTGTCGCAATCGCCGACGTGATGTGCTCAGGGCCCTGGGGCCCCCACGCCGACTCCCCTCATCCAGACGGTGGAAGATCGGTGCTCGAGCTCCCGTCCCTGCGCGCCTCGATACGGCACTCCCTCCCCATGATGCTCGAGGCGATAGTGGCCCCCTTCGGGCTCTTTTACCTGATGCTGATGTTCACCGGGATCAAGGGAGCCTGCATCGCCGGCCTCGGCTGGTCCTACTTGGCGCTGCTGAGGCGCATCCTGGCCAAAGAGAGGATCCCCGGCACCCTCATCTTCGGGACGATCACCCTGAGCGTTCGGACCGCCGTCACGCTCCTGACGGGGAGCGCCTTCTTCTATTTCGCCCAGCCGACCGCGGGCACGGCCCTGTTGGCTCTCGTCTTCCTCGCGACAGCGGTCCTCCGCCGCCCCTTCATCGAGCGTTTGGCGCACGACTACTGCCCGCTCGACCCCGATGTCATGGCCCGACCGGCGGTGAGGAGGTTCTTCATCCAGCTGTCACTGCTGTGGGCCCTGGTTCTCATGATGAACGCCGGTTTCGTGATGTGGATGCTGCTCACGACCTCGCTGCGGGTCTTCGTCGTGGAGCGCACAGCGGTGACCTGGTTCCTCATGGGCGCGGCGATCTTGATCTCGATCTTTTGGTTCGTGCGGGCCATGCGCCGTGAGAAGTTGACGGTCCGCTTCTCCAAGGCAGTTCAGCACACATAGAGGCGGACCGAGCTAGTGCCTGTTCTGTGGGGTCAAGCTCGGTCGTGCACGCAGCTCGAGGCCGCGGCGGGCTCGAGGCGTCCCCGTCAGGTCCCCGCGGCGGTGGTGATCCTCGCCTCCTACCTCGCCGGGTCGGTTCCCTTCTCCAACATCGTCTCGCGCCGAAGCAGCGGGGTGGACCTGCGCGACGTCGGCACCGGCACCGTGTCGGGCACGTCGCTCTTCGCCACCTCGGGCTTCGGGCCCTTGTCGCTCGCTGGATGCTGCGAGCTGGCGAAGGGGGCGTTGGGCCCCCTGCTCGCAAGGGATCGGCGAGCGCTCGGCTCGCTCGCCACGGCGGCCGCGATAATCGGCCACGACTGGTCGCCGTGGCTCGGGGGCCAGGGCGGCCGGGGGATGTCCGTCCTGCTCGGCTCCTCGCTCGTCTGCTCTCGCAGGGGAGCGGCCGTCATCGGTGCGGGCATGGGCATGGGCCGCGTGGCACGCCACAGCGCTCTGGGCACCTTGGTCGCGCTGGTTGGGTTCCCCTTCGTCGCGCGGGGCAGGGCCGGAGGCCTATTGCCGGCGTTGAGCTGCGTGGCGCCGATCCTGGTGAAGCGTGCCATGGGCAACGACCACTCGTGGCCGAGATCGATGGGCCAATGGGTCGATCGGCTCCTCTACGACCGGGGGCCCCTGGTTCAAAGGCTCCGGCGGTGACCGTCGGGGTGGTGGTCGACGGCGGTGCCTCCCTGCCCCAAGACCTGGACCACCTCGCGCTCGCCCAGGTGCCCATGGGGCTCGTGCCGCTCAAGACCTCTGCTCCCGGCGCGGCGGCACCGGTCAGCTCGGCGCCTTCGCCGGGGAGCTTCCTCGAGGCCATCTCGGCCGCAGACCAAGGCGATGGGGCGGTGATAGTGACGGTAGCCACCAGCCTCTCCGCCTCCTACGACGCCGCCCGCCTCGCCGCCTCGATGAGCGCGGGCGAGCACGTCGTCCGCTTGGTCGACAGCGCGACGGCCGCCTGCGGGGAGGGCCTCGTGGCACTCGCCGCCGCTCGAGCGGCCGCCTTGGGCGCCTCGATCGACGAGGTCGAGGTGCGTGCGCTTCGCGCCGCGAGAGCCGTGAGGCTGATGGCGGTGGTCGGCGACGTGGGCCGGGTGGCCCGCACCGGGCGCCTCCCAGAGGAGCTGTGGGGGAGCACCCCGGGGTCCCTCTGCCTGGTGGAGCTGGTTCAAGGGGCCCTCGGGCTGTTGGGAGAGCTCGACGGGGCACATGCGGCGCAAGACGCGATCGCATCGGCCGTCGCCGAGACCTGCGAAGAGCCTGGGCTCCTCCACGTGGGGGCGTTGTTCGGAGGCGACCCCGGGGTCGCAGAGGACCTGCTCCAGGCGATCGCCGCCACGGCAGCGCCCTCGAGCAGCTTTCTCGCCCCCCTCTCGCCGCTCATGGTCGCCCACGCCGGCAGCGACCTCTACGGGTTGGCCTGGTGGTGGGAGCGCCCTGCGCCCTGAGCAGCGCGACCAAGGGCTAGATCTTCTTGGTCCTCCAGCCTCTGGATTTTGTGACAAGTCTCAAGCGGCCATCCCGAGACGGGTCCCCTCCACGTAATCGCCGATGACGGGTTCGACCGGTCGCAGTCGCTCCCATGTGATCAGCTCGTAAGGGCGATTGCGACATCTGCCGGCCAGTCGTGTCGCTGGATGCCACCACCGCGTGGGTCGAGTCGACGCAGACCCACGGAAAGACGCACAGCTCTCGGTGGCGCGCCGCGGGAAGTCGAGCCCATCGTGTCGCTAAGCTAAGAGAGCCATGGGTTCGGAACCTCAGGCCGGACGGTGCAGACCGAATATAGCGTCGATTCTCGTAATATCGATTTGATCGTAGTCCTCTGAACCGAGAGACCATTGCCAGGCGAGGTCATACAACGTATTCACCGGGTCAAAGAACTGCGCGTTTATCCCATAAGGGCCACCGGAAAAGATCGCGGTGGGGCAGGGGAACGGGTCATCTTCAACGCTTAGACTGGCGGTCCACTCTGCTTGATACATCGGTGCACCGCCCATAATGCTGTCCCATTGGGAAGGGCTTGAGTAGGCTCCGACATTAATCCCCACATTCTGTAGATAGTCTACAAAACCAAGCCAGACGTAGCCGTTCACTGCAGGACTTGTCCATCCGTTCGTCTGAGTGGATGAGGAGTACTCGATATCTCCCCAAAGGAAGGGAAAGACATAGGAGTCGTTCGTCTCGCTTTGTGCGGCATTCAAATCCTGTAGAGCGTATGCTCCCTGCGTTTCACCCCACTGATAGGGGTTTTCGGTGGAAGGCTCAAACCCAGGCCCAGTTACGAAGAAGTATGCGCCCGGACCAGCACCGTGCAGCTGTTCCCAATTGTTCAAAGATTCGGCGACATCGGTTGCATTGTCATAATACGATCCTGGCGGCTCCGGGTCATTCGCTCCTCCTGGTAAAGAGGCTCCGACTTGTCCGAAATAGTCGTCATAGTCGTAGAGGTCGGTGGCGCTCTGATTGCAGTCCCCGAGCCAATAATAGCCGGCATAGTAAACCCCGGCCGGCCCACCACTATCTGCACCACCTTCACCCTGATCGGCGCCAGCAGATACGGCACTCAGCGCGAGCAACAAAGTTACGAGGCCGGCACAAACGGCGGTACACCGTAACCTTCGAAGCCCCTGTGACATGACGCGCTCTTGTTCTACAATCTTGCCGCCTACCCGTTGGTTGTATGGGTAAGAATGCTTCGAAGCGTCCTAGGCATAACGTTGCACAGCGTTACCTTGTTCGAAGGGGGTCACCCGGACAGTTGGACACAAGGGCCAACCCGTTGCGATCTGAGTGTTAAGAGTGACTTCGATGTTCGGTGGGTCTCCCGAAAGCCCAAAGCTCAAGATCGATGCTGCAGGGCAGTTGGTGCCGTCAAACTCGATGAGAAATGAGCCTGGCTGACCCGGGCCGATACTGACTGCCGAAGCTGGATCTGCTCTTCCTGCCTGACCACCCTGGATGAGGTTTACCGATGTTGGGCTCTGCGGGTTGGAGAACTGAAGTGCTGGAAAGCCCTCAATGGAGCAGAGGGTGCTTGAGGTCACGGTGACGATATCTTGAATTACCCCGTACTTTTGATAGGGTCCTGGTGAAGTCAAGCGCGCTGCCAGACTGCCCGTAACACAAGGGACCGACGCTGCCGTTATGGTGCCCTTAACCTGTGAACCTGGAGGGGCCACCGTCGGTGCGGGCGCGTGCCCTGCGGGGCACGTGAGCGTCGGCGGGAATGGAGCGGATGCCGGCAGCTTTTCCGCTGGTGTCGTGGTCGGGGTTTTGACAGCGGGGGTCGGCGATGACGGCATGACAAAGGGCACACAGCTGGAGAGCGTAGTGTTCGAGTTCGCGCTGCTTGAACGCGTCTCGTTGGAAGTTCCGGACGCCAATGACAAAGGAATAGCGATCGCGGCCGAAAGCAGGCAACCAGCAGAAATGGCCACGACCTGTAAACGGCGTCGAGCCTTCATCCCGCGAGCAGCCCTCTGAATAGGGC
>JBOGFX010000234.1:0-8521 GCA_050743805.1 Acidimicrobiales bacterium | reverse complement strand
GTCTTCGGCCCACCCCCCCTGACATCGAGGCGGTCGATGCCTCGGCCGTCCGCTGCTTCGATGCACAAGCCAGCGAAGAAATGGTGGCCTGTGTCAAGGCAGCAGCAAAGGTTGGTGACTCGCTCGGTGGGATCGCCGAGGTCCTCGCCTACGGCGTCCCGGTGGGCCTCGGCAGTCACGTCCACTGGGACCGCAAGCTCGACGGGCTCTTGGCGCAGGCTCTCATGAGCATCCAGGCCGTCAAGGCCGTCGAGATAGGCGATGGCTTCACCCTGGCGGGGCTCCGTGGCTCACAAGCCCACGACGCCCTGTACTGGATGCCGCAGGGCGCCCCAAGCTCAGGGGGCTACGAACGCAGGACCGATCACGCTGGCGGCACCGAGGGAGGCATATCCAACGGCGCCCTGCTCGTCGCGCGCGCGGCGATGAAGCCGCTGGCCACGCTGAATCGCCCCGTGCTCGAGACCGTCGACGTCGCCACGAAAGAGACGGGGGTCAGTTTCAAGGAGCGGACCGACGTCACCGCAGTGCCCGCCATGGGAGTGGTCGCGGAGACCATGGTTGCCCTGGTTCTCGCGAACGAGGCGATGCGCAAGTTCGGAGGCGATTCGCTGGCCGAGGTCATAAGAAACAGGGACGGTTACATGTCTGCGCTGTCCGAGACACCGTCGGCCGTGCCCTGAACCCGGTGAGAGCCGACGCAGATCGACCGCCACGGCGCCTTGTACTGGTTGGGATGATGGGCTCGGGAAAGACAACGGTCGGAGAGATAGCGGCTCGGCGTACCGGATGGCCCCATTTGGACTCGGACGTCGAAGTTGAGCAGGCGACCGGCATGTCGGTGAAGGAGATCTTCGAGCTTCGCGGAGAGCAGGCGTTCAGGTCCGAGGAGCGCAAGGCACTGACCTTGGCCCTGTCCTTTGAACCCGCCGTTGTCTCGGTCGCAGGTGGGGCCGTGCTCGACCCGGCGAACCGTGAGGTGATACGTGGGGCGGGCACCGTCGTCTGGCTGCGCGCCACGGTCGAGACCTTGGCCAAGCGCGTGGGCGACGGCCACGGGCGACCGCTTCTGGGCTCTGATCCTGAAGGCTCCCTTCGCAGGCTGGATGCCGTGCGCCGACCCCTGTACCAACAGGTGGCCACCACGGTCGTCGACGTCGACCAACGGTCCGCGGCCGAGGTCGCGCAGGCGGCGCTGTGCGCGATGGAGGAGCCAAGCTCGTGATCACGGTGCCGGTGCCCTTGGTTTGGGACCCCTACGAGGTGGTGATCGGTGCTGGCGCCCGCCACGGCCTGAGGGACAAGGTCAGCGCTCTTGAGGGAGTGCGCAAGATCGCCGTGGTCACCCAGGCCAACCTGGTCGACGCTGGCTGGCTGGCGGAGATGGACCTCGGGGCACCCTATGTCCTCAGCGTGATAGCCGATGGCGAGGCGGCCAAGCGCACCTCCACGATCGAGAGGCTCTGCTCGGACTTCGCCCAGGGGGAGCTGTCAAGAAATGATCTGGTGATCGCAGTGGGCGGAGGCGTCGTCACCGACACAGCGGGCTTCGCGGCGGCCTGCTACCACCGCGGCATCCGCTACCTCAACGTGGCTACCACGCTGCTGGCCCAGGTGGACGCCGCCATCGGCGGCAAGACGGGCGTCGATCTGCCAGAGGGGAAGAACCTCGTGGGCGCCTTCCACCAGCCTGGTGCGGTCCTCTGCGACACCGAGATGCTCGAATCGCTCCCCGCCCGGGAGTGGCGCTGCGGACGGGGGGAGATGGCCAAGTACGCATTTCTCAGCGGAGAAGCCCCCGACGCCTCGTTGCTCGATCTTCCCCTGGATGCCCAGGTCGCCCATTGCGTGCAGATCAAAGCCAACGTGGTGGTCTCCGATGTGAGAGAAGCCGGGGAGCGGGCGCTGCTCAACTACGGCCACACCCTTGCGCACGCCCTTGAGACCGAGGCGCTCGCGTCGGGCTCCGATCTGGCCCACGGCGAAGCCGTCGCGGTGGGTCTAATGTTCGCCGCCCTGCTCGCGAGGCGCCTGGGAAGGATCGACGACCCGAGGGTAGAGCTACACCGCCAGGTCCTGGCCAGCTTCGGGCTGAACGCGGAGCTCCCGGGCGCTGCCGACCCCGACCGCCTGGTGCGAGCGATGGCGCGCGACAAGAAGGCCCACCACGACCTCACCTTCGTCCTCGACGGCCCGCGCGGCCCAGAGGTGGTGCGCGGGGTCCCAGCAGCCGACGTCACAGCTACCCTTGCCGACATGGGAGCCCGAAGTGAGCGGTGAGCATCGTGGGCTGGTGCTCCTTCTGTCGGGGCCAAACCTCGATCTCTTGGGCGAGCGTGAGCCGCAGATCTACGGCACCGACACCCTGGCGGACCATGTCGGCCGGGCCGCTCGCAGCGCAGATCGGCTGGGCCTCCGGCTCGAGCATCTCCAGTCCAACCACGAGGGTGATCTGATCGAGGCGGTGCATGGGGCGAGGGGACGGGCCACCGCCATCGTGATCAACGCGGGTGCCCTGAGCCACACCTCTTGGGCCCTCCACGATGCCCTGGCGAGCTTCGAGGGTCCGGTGGTCGAGCTCCACCTGAGCAACCCCGCGGCCCGCGAGCCGTTCCGGCACACATCGGTCCTGGCGCCGGTGTCGTGCGGCGTGGTCGCCGGTTTCGGTGGACTGGGCTACGAGCTGGCCATCGAGGCGGTCGGGCGCCTGATCGACGGTGGGCTCCAAAACGGAGGTGAGCGAGCGAGATGACGTCGAGCTTGGGGCCGGTTGCGCCCATGGACGTGTCCGGGCGCCTGGGAAGGTTACGAGAGGAGCTCTCCGAGCGGGGGCTGCACGCGGTGGTGGTCACCAATCCCGCCAACGTGCGCTATCTGAGCGGCTTCAGCGGCTCCGCGGGCGTGGTGACGGTCACCGCCGAAAGGGCGTTGCTCGCCACCGACGGTCGCTACCGCACCCAGTCGGCCGAGGAGCTCGCTGGCGCCGGGGCGGCAGAACGTTTCGAGCTCGCGATCGGCGGCGGCGATGCCCAACGCAAGGCGATATGTGCATTGCTCGGCGTCGGGTCGTCACTGCAGGTGGCCTTCGAGGCCGAGCATCTGAGCTGGGCCGCGTCGCGACGCTGGAGGGACCATCTCCCACAGGGCTGCACGGGGGTCCCGGTCACGGGTCTGGTCGAGGAGCTCCGGGAGGTGAAGGACGAGGGCGAGCTGGCGCGCATGGAGAGGGCGGCGGCCATCGCGGACAGCGCGCTACAAGAGGTCCTCCCCATGCTCGCCGGGAGCTCGGGAGTCACCGAGCAGGGCTTCGCCTTGGAGCTCGACACCGCCATGCGGCGCCACGGAGCGAGCGACCGGGCCTTCGACACCATCGTCGCGGTGGGCGCACACTCGGCCAAGCCCCATCACCAGCCGACCGCCGCCCCGATCGAGCCCGGCGAGCCGCTGGTGGTCGACTTCGGGGCGACCTATGACGGCTACCGGTCGGACATGACGAGGACATTCTTCGTGGGCGGCGAACCCACTGGCGAGATGGCGAGGGTGCTCGCCGTGGTTGCTGCGTCCCAGGCCATGGGCGTCGCCAAGGTGGCTCCGGGAGTCGCCGCCAAAGATGTGGACGGGGTTTGCAGGGAGGTGATCGCGGACGCCGGCTGGAGCGAGCGCTTCGAGCACGGGACCGGCCACGGCGTCGGGCTCGACGTGCACGAGGCCCCAACGGTGAGCCAGCTGGGCACTGCTATCCTCGGCCCGGGCGTGGTTGTCACCGTCGAGCCCGGGGTGTACCTCCCGGGCATAGGCGGGGTGCGCATCGAGGACACACTCGTCGTGACCCAAGATTCGAACCGCGCCCTGACCCGCTTCCCCAAGGACGTCGTCGTCTAATGGCTATCTCCACGAACGATCTGAAGAACGGCATGACCCTGGACCTGCCCGAGGGTCTGTTCAGCGTCGTCGAGTTCCAGCACGTGAAGCCCGGCAAAGGGGGCGCCTTCGTGAGGACCAAGCTCAAGAACGTGCGCACCGGGGCCGTCTTGGACCGCACCTATCGGGCCGATGAGAAGCTCGAGCAAGCGATCGTAGAAAAGCGCGACATGCAGCTCCTCTACAAGGACGGGGTGGACTTCGTGTTCATGGACACCACCACCTACGACCAGATGAACGTCCCCCCCCAGGCGATCGGGTCCAACGCGCATTTCTTGAAAGAAGGCGACACCGCTCATCTCGCCCTCTACCAGACTGAGGTGGTCTCGGTGGACCTCCCGGCCGCCGTCGAGCTGGCCGTCACCCAGACCGAGCCGGGCCTCCAAGGAGACCGGGTCTCTGGTGCTCGCAAGCCTGCCACCTTGGAGACCGGGCTCGTCGTGCAGGTGCCGCTCTTCGTGAACCCGGGCGACACCGTTAAGGTGGATACCCGCAGCGGCGAGTACCTGACGCGGGCCTGAGAAGGTGTCCCATGACGGTGGCGCCACCCGCCACCAGTCGCGGGAGCGCGCCTTGTCGCTCCTCTACGAGGCCGAGATGAAGACGGTCAGCGTGCGTGAGGTTCTCGGTGGTCTCGCGGTGCCACCGGACCCCTACTGCCAAGAGCTCATCGCAGCCGTCGATTCCTACGGGACACGTGCAGATCGGCTGATCACAGAGGTCTCCCTCGACTGGGCCCCGGAACGGATGGCAGTTGTCGATCGTCTGGTGCTGCGCCTCGCGACCTGCGAACTGCTGTCTTCGGACTCGCCGCCCAAAGCGGTCGTGATCGATGAGGCCGTCGAGCTCGCGAAGGTCTATTCGACAGAGGAGTCCGGCCGCTTCGTGAACGGGATCTTGTCGGCCATCGCGGGCCGCGTCGGCGAAGGTGGCTCTTCGATAACGTGATCCATCCCCGTTAGCGTGCCCGCCTTGATGCCAGGAGAGCAGCCCACCTTGGAGTTGTCTGGCGGCTCCTGCGGTGTGTTCTCACGCCGGCAGATCCTTGGCGCTATAGGAGCGGGGCTCATCGGGTCCGACGACCCGATCCCCCAAACCAATGTCCAGCCGGCGAGCCTCGACCTGCGCCTCGGGGTCGTCGCGTACGCGATGCGCTGCAGCTTCCTTCCGGGCAAAGACACCGTCGAGCGCAAGCTGAGAGAGCATCTCATCGCAGAGATCGATCTTCGAGGTCCGGGTGCATTGCTCGAGACCAACCGGGCGTACCTGGTGCCCTTGAAGGAACGGCTGGCGCTGCCGCCCCAGGTGAGGGCGAAGGCCAACCCGAAGAGCTCGACCGGCAGGGTTGACGTCTTCACAAGGGTGGTGACCGATCACGGGTCCCGTTTCGACGAGGTGGCTCCGGGCTATCAAGGGCCCCTGTACCTCGAGGTCGTGCCTCTGTCCTTCGCCGTGTCGGTGCGCGAGGGTCTCGCCCTCAACCAGCTGCGCCTGAGCGTTGGCCGTACGCAACTGAGCGACGAAGAGGTGGTGGCATTCCACCAAGAGACCCACCACCTGCTCATGAGGCAAGGCGCCCCCGTGCCCGGCGGAGAGCTCGCCCTGGCCGACGGGCTTTTCTTGAGCCTCGACCTCAAAGGCGATCGCGAGGGGAGGGTCGGGTACCGCTCCAAACAGAGCGCTCCTCGCCTGGATCTGTCGGGCACCCGAGCGATCGATCCCGCCCCTTACTTCGAAGCCGTGCGTAGGGAACCGGGCAATCGGATCGTGCTCGACCCCCATCGGTTCTACCTGCTCATGTCCGAGGAGTCGGTGTCGATCCCTCCCGAGCTCGCCTCGGAGATGACCGCTTACGACCCGACGAGCGGCGAGCTCCGCACGCACTACGCGGGCTTCTTCGATCCGGGGTTTGGTTTCGACGTGGGACCGAACGACGGTTCGCGCGCCGCGCTCGAGGTTCGGGCTCACGACGTGCCGTTCATGATCGAGCATCGTCAAAGGGTCTGCAAGCTCACTTTCGACCGCATGCTGGAGCCTCCCGATGTCCTGTACGGGTCCGGCATTGGGTCGAGCTATCAAAGACAGCAAGAGACCTTGGGCAAGCACTTCAAGCGCCCGGACCACAGGGGGTCGCCCATCTCGCAACCCGACCAGCAGCGCTTCTCACTGGATGACGAAATTCGCTAGCCGAGCGGCGGTCCTTTGCGTAGTCCTCGCAGATCGCCGGGGCGCTCCGTCGGCCGGTACGCGAACCAGCCCGGGCCCCTCCGCCAAGGACGCCGTTTAGCGCGCGGCTCAGGGCGCGGACCCGAACCCTGGTCGTTCGGCCACGGCGTCGTGCGGGTCTTCTGAGAGACGAGGTTGTTGGGGTGCAGTTGAGCCCTCGGCGATCAGAGATGCGATGCGAAGGCTGCAAGCTCGAAGAGGTGCGCGTCGACTTTGTGAACACTCGGATGCTCCCGAGAACCTCGGCGCCACGAGCCGCTGGCTCCTGGGATCTGGCGGCGATCTGACGACGCCACTTTGGTTGCGTCGGGAGCTAGCGTGCCGTCAAGGCGGCCTGGGGGGCCTAGGAACCTTCGTGCATCTGTTCTGGAGCGTGGCGGTTGGATGCTTCGAATGCCTTTGGCATCGACAGACCGTGACCGGAGTCCAGTGTTATAAGCGTCGCGCCCAGAGTCGCGAGCCAACCCCATCCAGGACCGCCTCGCATGAGCCTCCGGCGCGTTGCAGGCCGCCAACTTGTGAAGGTCATTGCAGTTCGCGTGCTTACGGCGTTGCCGGTGTTGGGATACGTCGCGTTCATCAGCTTTCTCACCACAAACGCGTTTGCGGGTGACGCCACTGGGCCCGTGAGACTTCGGTCGTCGAGATCGATAAAGCCTGGCATCCTGGCCTTGTCGCAACCCTTCTTCGAGCGTTTCTGGCAGTGGATCCAACCGATCATCGCTCACGGCTACTTCGGGTCCTCTCTGTTGAGCGGCGAGCCGGTGGGAACTGTCATCGCTAGCCGGATCCCGGTCACGGCCGAGCTGTTGGCGTTCTCCCTTGTGATCTCCTTCGCCTGCGCGCTGCCGGTGGCGATCGCGGCGGCCCGCCGCCCGGGCGGGCCGGCCGATCGTGTCAGCCGAGTCATCTCCACGGCCGGTCTCGGCATCCCCGCCCTCGTCCTCGCCTTGGTCCTGCTCTTGGTGTTTGGCTCAGGGGAGGTGACCCATCTACGAGCGTTCGTGCCTCTGTCCCAGGGAGTCACCGCCAATCTGGCGTCGCTGCTGTTGCCGGCGGTGGCGATCGCCTTTGGTGCCTTCTGTGTGTACTCCCGGTTGCTGAGAGCCGAGATCATCGACCAGACCCTCGGCCACGACTACGTGGTAACCGCTCGAGCCAAGGGGGCCGGATCGTGGCGGGTGCTGCTGAGTCACATCCTGGGAAACTCGATGCTCGGCTCCATGAGGCTCTCGGGGCGCAACCTTGCCGGAGTGATCGGGGCGACCGTCGTTGTCGAGCAGATTTTCGCGATCCCAGGGATCGGCCAGGGCCTGCTGGTCGCGCTCAACGACAGGGACTTCCCAGTGGTCAACGGATTTGTCCTTACCTTTGCCGTGGCGGTTGTGATCGCGGGCTTGCTGAGCGACGTGGCTCACGCAGTGCTGGATCCGAGAACCCGTCGAGCCGACGCTATCTCTTGAGGTGCGGGGCCCAGTTTTGATGATGCTTCGGCTTGGTGGAGCAATGCGCGCTGGTTCGTCGTGTGTGGGGTTCTCCTGGCCGTTGGGCTGAGCGTTACGGGCGCGCTTTGGGGGTCTTCGGGTGCGTTGGCGTCCTCATTCCCTCACGGGCGCCTGCCGCGCGTCCCCTGGTCGTCTGCTCTGCCCGATGACGAGGTGGCGTTACCGACCAGTCGGCACTGGCGGCTACTCCAAGCGCTGCATGGGTCTCGGCAGGGCCAGCTCTCGCGTCTCCTCGATGGGTTGCCCCTCGGCTCGCGACGGCGTTCGTCATCCCCACCCCGAGGTATTCCAGGTGCTCGACCCGCGTCCCCTCTTGGACGAGGCGGCCATCGTCGCAGCCCGCTATGGGGGATGGGGTGGCTCATCGCGGAGACCCTGGCTGCGGGCCTGGCCTTCGGGGAACAGTTGTGGTTCGGCCTGGACGCCAACGTGGGTCGCGTTGTCAGGCGAGCCGCTGGCGAGCTAGGTATCACCGTCCGGGTGATCGACCAGGGCTGATCGGCCCAACATCCCCCTCAGTCGATGTTGGCATGGTCCCGGGGTCACTGGCGGTCGGTGATGGTGATGCCCGAGGGGTCGATGTGGAGGGTGCCGTCTGCGGTGAGGGAGGTGAGGGTGCGGCTGATGTGTTGGACGGCAACGGTGATGTAGCGCCTCGCCGTCTTGCGGTCGACGCCGATCGCCCGGGGGACCGTGCGTTCACCCCGACCGCGCAACCAGCACCGGAGTGCTCTCGTATCTCGACCACCGTGACCTCCCTGAACGCCATGGGGCCTCCTCCGCCTCGGCTTCGGAGACCCAGCCGAATCCCTCTTCGGCCGGCGTCGGTGGATGGTCAGGGTGGTCCCATAACTGGCAACGAGGGTGGT
>JBOGFX010000233.1:0-4819 GCA_050743805.1 Acidimicrobiales bacterium | reverse complement strand
GATCGGTGCCGAGCTGGTCAAAGAGGTCGCCAAGAAGACCGACGACGTCGCAGGCGACGGCACGACCACGGCCACCGTGTTGGCGTGGGCCATGGTGCACGAAGGGCTGCGCAACGTTGCGGCCGGGGCGAACCCGATGTCGCTGAAGAAGGGGATCGAGGCCGCGGTCGAAGAGGCCGTCTCAGCCATCCACGCGGCCGCCAAGGAGACCGAGTCCAAGGCGCAGATCGCGCAGGTCGCCGCGATCTCGGCCGCCGACACCGAGATCGGCGAGATGATCGCCGAGGCGATCGACAAGGTGGGCAAGGACGGCGTGATCACCGTCGAGGAGTCCCAGACCTTCGGCATGGACATGGACCTGGTCGAAGGGATGCGTTTCGACAAGGGCTACATCTCCCCGTACTTCGTGACCGACCCCGCGCGGATGGAGTCGAGCCTGGAGGACGCCTACGTCCTGCTCGTGTCCTCCAAGATCTCGGCGGTCCGTGACCTTCTTCCGGTCTTGGAGAAGGTCATGCAGACCGGCAAGCCGCTCGTGATCGTGGCCGAGGACGTCGAGGGTGAGGCTCTCGCGACCCTGGTGGTGAACAAGATCCGGGGGACGTTCAAGAGCGTCGGAGTGAAGGCGCCAGGGTTCGGTGAGCGTCGCAAGGCGATGCTCCAGGACATAGCGATCCTGACCGGAGGCCAGGTCGTGAGCGAGGAGGTCGGTCTCAAGCTGGAGAACATCGGGCTCGATCTTCTGGGCCGTGCGCGCAAGGTCGTCGTGACCAAAGACGAGACCACGATCGTGGAGGGCGCCGGCGAAGACTCCGACATCAAGGGCCGGATCAACCAGATCAAGACCGAGATCGACAACACCGACTCGGACTACGACAGGGAGAAGCTCCAGGAGCGGCTCGCCAAGCTCTCCGGCGGGGTTGCGGTGATCAAGGTCGGCGCCGCCACAGAGGTGGAGCTCAAGGAGAAGAAGCACCGGATAGAAGACGCGGTGTCGACCACCAAGGCCGCAATCGAAGAGGGCGTGGTGCCCGGCGGTGGGGTTTCCCTGCTGCGGGCCCAGAAGTCGGTCTTGGAGCGGGCATCCAAGCTGGAGGGCGACGAGGCCACCGGAGCCAGGATCGTCGCTCGTGCCTTGGAAGAGCCTCTGAAGCAGATCGCGGTCAACGCGGGCCTGGAGGGCGGTGTGGTGGTGGAGCGGGTCCGCGAGATGAAGAACCCGGCAGAGGGGCTGAACGCCGCCACCAACGAGTACGGCGACCTCCTCGAGGCCGGGGTGATCGACGCCGCAAAGGTGACCCGCTCCGCTCTGCAGAACGCCGCCTCCATTGCGGCCCTGTTCCTGACCACCGAGGCCGTGATCGTGGACAAGCCCGAGGACAAGGCTCCCGCGATGCCCGGCGGAGGAATGGACGACTTCTAGGCAGCCCTCGCCGGCAGCGCCTCGTCGTTGAATGGCTGAGCCGCTGGCGCTCCGCGGCACCGCCCATTGGGTCCGTAGACTTGCCCTCGATGGCCGGCTCAGGGAACGGATCTGCTAGCACCGCTCGAGGCTTGGGCGTCTTGCACCTGTTCTGCAAGCGGAGCCCTTCACTGGACGTAGAGGCCGTTGTGTCCGCGAGAAAGTCGTTCCTCGACGCAGGCGGCCAGCTTGTGGCGTCCGGAGTGCTCGGCCACAAGGCGGACGTCGGGCTTCTCTGCCTGTGCAAAGACCTCTGGGGCCTGTGGCGCTTCCAGAGCTGCTGTGAGCACGCCGGGTTGGAAACGGTGTCGTCCTACGTCTCGCTGACGGAGGTCTCCGAGTACGCCCAGGGCATCCCCGAGAGGCTCAGGGAGGCTCGCCTGTTCCCCGAGCTGCCCCCCCAAGGGATGCCGGTCTTCGGCTTCTACCCCATGTCCAAGCGCAGGGGCAGCGAGCACAACTGGTACATGCTCGACTTCGACGAGCGGCGGCGCCTCATGGTCGGCCATGGGGCCGTCGGGCGCCAGTTCAAGGGCCGTGTGTTGCAGCTGATCACCGGATCAACCGGCCTCGACGACTTCGAATGGGGCGTGACCCTGTTCGCACGTCATCCAGACGACCTCAAGGCCTGCGTCTACGAGATGCGTTTCGACGAGGCGTCCGCGCTCTACGCGGAGTTCGGTCCCTTCTACCTCGGCATGGTCGCGGACCTAGAAGAGGTCCTGGGGGAGGGGCCGGTAGTTTGATGCCGGCCGAGCTCACCTCGTTGCGTTGCGTGCTGGGCGAGCTCGGCAACGTGGTGGTCGCGTTCAGCGGTGGCTCGGACTCCGCGCTCGTGGCCAAGGTCGCCCACGAGACCCTGGGCCCCGGTCGGGCACTCGCCGCGACCGCCATCTCGCCCTCGTTGGCACCGTCGGAGGCGGCGGACTGCGCGGCGCTCGCGTCGGAGTGGGGCCTTCAGTGGATGCAGGTCGCCACATCGGAGATGGACGATCCCCGCTACGTCGCGAACGGCCCCGACCGGTGCGCCAGGTGCAAGAGCTCCCTGATGGACGCTCTGGAGCCGGTCGCAGCGAGCCGCGGTGCCACGATCGTCCTCGGGGTCAATCTCGACGACCTGGGGGAGCGCAGACCCGGCCAGGTGGTGGCTCGCCAAAGAGGGGCCCGGTTCCCCTTGGTCGACGCCGGCCTCGACAAGCAGGCCGTTCGTGCCGTCTCCAAGTCGCTGGGCCTGCGCACGTGGGACAAGCCCGCCGCGGCCTGCCTCTCGTCGCGCATCGCGTACGGGACACCGGTGACGGTGGCATCCTTGTCCTCCGTCGCACAAGCCGAGGCTGCCTTGGCTGCGATGGGGTTCTCTCCTCTGCGCGTGCGCCACCACGGTCCCGTGGCCCGCGTTGAGGTGGCACCCCAAGCGCTCGACGAGTTGATCGCCCGGCGGGCCGAGGTGTCCGCGGCGCTGCGCCGCGTGGGCTACAAGTACGTGACCGTCGACCTCGAAGGGTTCCGCTCGGGATCCATGGACGAGGCGCTGGGCGGGAAGCCGACCTGAGCGAGCCGATCGGGGTCCGGGTCAGGCTGACCTTCGCCGAGCACCTGGTTCGGGAGCCGGTCCTGGCGCGTCTCGCCCGCCGCTTCGACGTCGAGCCCAACATCTCCAGGGCGAACGTCGACGAGGTGCAGGGCTGGATCCTCTGCGAGCTGCTCGGCCCCCCTCAGGCGGTCGAGGCGGCCCTCGGCTGGCTTCAAGAGGCCGGGGTGACCGTGGACCTGCTTGGAGACGTCTTAGAGGGCTGAGCGGGCTCAGCGAGTCGGCGGGTCGTGCTTGGGGCGAGGCACCTGCCAGCCGGCCGACGACACACGCCGTGGCTCGAAGAACAGGCAGCCCTGCGGGCACGCGAAGGGCAGGGGCTCGTTGGCGTCCATCTTGCACCGCTCCACCTTGTCGCCCAAGCGCGTCGTCTGCATGACGTAGTGGCGGCACTCCTGGTTGACTCCCATCCGCCAATCTTGGCCCAAACCGGGTGGGGCTTTCGCGCAGGGGCCCGCGAGGCTCCTGGCCCGCGGGCGGCGTCGGGTCGAGAGCGCCGGGGCGCGGGGCCCATTAGCGTCGGCTCCCATGGACGTCGAGGTTCCCGAGACGATCTTGTTGCGGTGGAGCGAGAGCCTCTCGGCCATAGCGAGGACCGGTCTCTCCTTCACCCAGAACCTCTACGAGAAGGAACGCTTCGTCGAGGTGCTACGCATAGCTGGCGACATTCGCGCCGGTGTCGACCAGGGATTTTCTGACGTCGTGGACGCCCAGGCCATGGTCGAGGAGTGGTTGTCCCAGGTCGCGCCGGGGACGAGGGGCTATGTCACGCCAAAGGTCGCAATCGGAGCGGCGGTCGGCAACGACGCGGGCGAGCTCCTCTTGGTCCGCAGGTCCGACTCGGGAGTGTGGCTCTATCCGACCGGCTGGTGCGACGTGGGGTACTCGGCAGCCGAGATCGTGGTCAAAGAGGTGGAGGAGGAGACCGGGATCTTGGTCGAGCCTCTGCGCCTGATCGCCGTCTTGGACGGATTGCGGCTCGGTTTTGCCCGGACCCCCGTGTACTCCCTGGTCTTCTACTGCAAGGCCTTGGGCGGCGAGCTCGCGGCGCACCCGCTCGAGTGCATGGACGTCGGGTGGTTTGCGCCAGACGCTCTGCCCAGCCCGTTGGCTGGCCTGGAGCGCTGGGGTGACCAGGTGTTCGCTGCCCTGTCCGGCGAGGTCCGCGAGGTCCTCTACGACAGCGTGCGCAGCCCCATGTGGCGGGCTCCGGTCGACATCTCCTCCTTGGGGCCGAAGAGCTGAGCGCGGACCGCACGCGGGACGCGCAGATCGCCGTCGAGGTGGTGCCGAGCGCGGACCCGGGGCTCTTGGAGGCCCTGCGCAGGCTCGTTCCCCAGCTCTCCGCCACGGCGGCCCTGCCAACCGCTTATGAGCTGGCAGCGGTCGTCGAGTCGCCGGCCACCACCCTGTTCGTCGCGCGCGAGCAGAGCGGGGAGATCGTGGGATCGCTCACTCTTGCGGTGTTCCGGGTCCCCACGGGCGTGCGGGCCTGGATCGAAGACGTCGTGGTCGACTCGTCGCGACGCGGCTCGGGGATCGGCTCCGCGCTGATCTCAGCGGCCATCGCGCAGGCCTCGAGGGCCGGGGCGCGCACGGTCGAGTTGACCAGCCGGCCGCAACGTGCCGACGCGAACCGTCTCTACCAGCGCCTCGGTTTCCAGCGCCGGGAGACCAACGTCTACCGCCTCACCCTTTGACCCTCGCTTCGGCGCTAGCGAAGCAGCCTTGAAAGGCGGCGGTCCGCGAGCAGTCGCCCCTTGGTC
>JBOGFX010000232.1:0-1602 GCA_050743805.1 Acidimicrobiales bacterium | reverse complement strand
TCATCACGCGCTCCAAGATTCCTTTGCAACTCCGAAAAGAGGTGATCACGATGGGTCCGCAATCCCGCTATCTCGCGCTTGGTGTCCCAGTGTCGGCGTTCGTATCCCGACACCACACTTCGCCAGTGCTCGACGGGACGGAACAGTACCGCCTGAGCGGAGACAAAGCCCGCGTCGAAATCCCAATCTCGGTAGAAGCCGTGCTGGGCGAACAGCCCTGCCCAGTAGTCGGGCGGACGGACGTTGATGTGGGTGACCTCCTCGAAGCAATCCGCCGTCGAGGAGAATAGGACAGCCTTCGCGTGGTGGCACATGTTGGCAACCGCTGAGACGGCGGCGGCTGGCTCAAGGTGCTCCAATACCTCGATGCAGGCGATGAGGTCGTAATCTCGCACGAGTTCCTCGGTCACAGAGCCCTCTCGGCAGTGGGACCTGGTGGGCTCGGGGATCTGACCGATCGCCCAGGCGGAGGCGTCCACGCCCTCGGCATCGACGCCCCGATCGCGCAGAGCCTTGACTAGGAACCCGACCGCACAGCCGGCGTCCAGCGCGGAGCGTGGCCCAATTTGGGTCACCAGCTCCGCGGCGATCCGTCCGAAGAAGGCCTCCCAGACCGGCTCGCCCCAGCGGTATGGAGGTGGTGCGTCTCCGCCTGCGCGGCCGATATAGAGGTCGTAGTAGTCGGAACCGTATAGGTCCGTGTGGCTGGCGTCGGCCGACTCCAAGCTCCGCCGTCGCGGGCGCCCGGGCCGGGGCCCAGTCTCAGAGGCGGGGTCACGTAGCTCGCTCATCGGGTGCTCCGTGTAGATTGAGGACCGTGAGTGTATCTCAGCCGCTGGCACTGTTCAGGGCCCAGCGAGGGCGCCGTGCTCAGGATGCTCCGACCGCGATTGCTGGCCCCCGCGATAGACCAGGTGCAGATCGCCGTGGGAGTACGCCGCCAGCAGCCCACGTGCCAAGACGTCCAAGCCCCTTCAGGGCTTCTGTCACGCACCACTGCACCGGCTGAGTAGCGTCGGGTCTGGCCGAGTTTGGGATCGAGGCGAGATCCGGGCCTCGTCACCGCGCCCGGGTGTACGCTGGTCTCGCGTATGCAGGCTGCACGACGGCACGCGCGGCGATGGCGGCGAGGCACATGTCAAGCACCCCATCACCGCACAGACCTGGAGCCGTCAGAAGCCCTGTGATAGGCCCGCTGTCGCGGCCACGCCGAGCCAGGTGACCAGCCCGATGAGCCGCCAGACAAACGTGGTTCCGATGTGCGTCACCTCCCACCCGGTGCCGGCCACGAGTGCGGGGACAAGCGGCAGAAAGTAGCGCCCTTGGATTCCAGCGACGGCGGGTGCACCGATCGGGGTCCAGTCCGCATAGAGGGTAGCAAACACCAGCAGCACCGAGGCAGCAACCGTCACAACGGCCAGTGCTCCGGTGGCGCGGCTGATTCGAGCGTTGAGCAAGCGAATTAGGACCAGAGCCAGCAGTCCCGCTGTCAGAACCTTGTACGTCCGACTGCGACGTCGGCAACCGTCGTTGCCAGCGGCTTCTCCACCAGGGTGGGGATCCCCCCGGGCGAGGAGGCAGCCTCCCACCGCGAGCTACGTG
>JBOGFX010000231.1:0-5160 GCA_050743805.1 Acidimicrobiales bacterium | reverse complement strand
GATCAGGTACATGGGCACGTTTGAGTCCACGAAGATCAACGATTGCCGCCCGCCTCGAGCCTTGCGCTGCAACCCTGCTCGATCTGCTCCAGCATCTTGCCAACGTCGCCGGTCGGCAAGCCAAAGGCACCACCGCGTCGGATCGCGGTCAGCTTCGCATTGACGTCTCCTGTAGCGGTCTCGTCGGCGGTGCGCCGCAGGTAGCGGCACACCCAATCGGACACGGTGAGGTCCTGGGCGCGCGCGGAATCGCCGCAGAGCTTCAGCTCCTCGTCATCGTCTCAGCTGATACACCCTCGGAATGGTCCTTCCTCCGAGGCTCCCTGAAGAGCCCGTGGGACCATGTCGGTCAGCTCGCCAGGGCTCCGACCACGTAGTTGATGCAACCGCAGAGCGCGGCTACGTCGTCAGGGTCGATCGCCGGGTACATCGCTATGCGGAGCTGGTTGCGTCCCAGCTTGCGATATGGCTCTGTGTCGACGATGCCGTTCGCGCGCAGCACCTTGGCCACCGTCGGCGCGCTCAACGAGTCCACCAGATCGATCGTCCCCACAACGTGGCTGCGCTCGGAGGGGTTCTCGACGAAGGGCCGAGCGAAGTCGGAGCCCTCGGCCCAGGTGTAGAGGATCTCGGCGGATCGGTCACAGCGCGCGGTGCACCACTTCAGGCCCCCGTTCCCGAGCATCCACTCGAGCTGGTCCACGAACAGAAGGACGGTCGCCAGGGCGGGTGTGTTGTAGGTCTGATCCAGGCGGGAGTTCTCGATCGCGATCTTGAGATCGAGCGACGCCGGAACCCACCTTGCCGTCTCGGCGAGCCGCCCGCACCTTTGGACCGCGGCAGGCGAGAGCAGCGCCACCCAGAGGCCCCCGTCGGACGCGAAGCACTTCTGCGGCGCCAGGTAGTAGGCGTCGAACTCCCAAGGGTCCACGGCCAAGCCGCCCGCAGCCGACGTGGCGTCGATCGCGACCAGGCCGCCTCCGGCCTCGGGCATTGCAGCTCCCCTTGGTCGCTTCACCTCCATGGAGACCCCCGTCGAGGTCTCGTTTTGGGTGAGGGCATAGAGGTCTACGGCCTCATCGGCGACGGCTTCGGGGTGGGTGCCCGCGGCCGACTCGATCACCTGGGGCTCCTTGAGGTGCGGGGCCGAGCGGGCGGCCGCCGCGAACTTAGATGAGAACTCACCAAAGACGAGATGCTGGCTCTGCTCTTGGACGAGGCAAAGCGTCGCGGTATCCCAGAAGGCCGTGGCGCCGCCGTTGCTGAGCACCACCTCGTAGCCCTGTGGCAGCGAGAAGAGCTCTGTCATCCCGGCCTTCAGGCGCCCCACCATCGACCGCACGGTGGTCTGACGGTGGCTGGTACCGAGATAGCTCGACGCGAGCGATGCGAGGGTCTCTACCTGCGCCGGGCGCACCTTGGAGGGCCCGGAGCCGAAGCGTCCGTCGTCGGGCAGCAGCGAGGCGGGAATCTTGATGTCTGGGGTGTCTGGGGCTCGAGTCACGTATGGAATCATGGCATTGATGCCCACCCCCCCCTCCGCGGCGACCCAAGGCCGCATCTCTGCGCGAGCCCGAGCGATAGAACCGTCCGCCACCTTGGCGGTGGAGGCTAGGGCCAAGGCGTTGCGCGCCAAAGGCGACCTGGTCATAGGTTTCGGGGCGGGGGAGCCGGATTTCCCGACCCCGGCCTTCATCGTCGAGGCGGCCGAGGCCGCATGCGCCGACCCCAGGTTCCACCACTACACCCCGACCGCCGGCCTCCCCGAGCTGAGGGCGGCGATCGCTGCCAAGACGGCGCGTGACTCGGGGCTCGAGGTGGAGGAGTCCCAGGTGCTGGTCACCAACGGCGCCAAGCAGGCCGTCGTGAACGCTTTTGCTGTCATCTGCGACCCGGGCGACGAGGTGCTGGTGCCCGCCCCCTACTGGACCACCTATCCCGAGGCGATCGCGCTTGCAGGCGGGGTGCCGGTCGCGGTTGGCACCGACGACGCGAGCGGCTTGCGCGCCTCGGTCGAGGACCTCGAGTCCAAGGTGACGGAGCGCACCAAGGCCCTCTTGTTCGTGTCCCCGTCGAACCCCACCGGTGCGGTCTACACGCGTGGCCAGATCGAAGCCATCGGGCGTTGGGCGGCCGAGCGTGGGATATGGGTGGTGACCGACGAGATCTACGAGCACCTCGTCTACGGCTCGGCCGAGCAGCACTCGATGCCCGTCGTCGTGCCCGAGCTCACAGAGCGCTGCATCGTCTTGAACGGGGTCTCCAAGAGCTACGCCATGACCGGTTGGAGGGTCGGCTGGCTGATCGGCCCCCAGGACGCGGTCGAGGCGGCCTCAAACCTGCAGTCTCACACCACCTCCAACGTCGCCAACGTCGCTCAGGCGGCCGCGCTCGCTGCGTTGACCGCCGGGATGGAGTCGGTGGAGGCCATGCGCGAAGCCTTCGACCGACGTCGGAGACGCATCGTGGGCTTGCTGAACGGGATCGAAGCCGTGAGCTGCCCCGAGCCCCAAGGAGCCTTTTACGCGTTTCCCTCGGTGAAGGCGCTGTGCGGTCGTCGGATCCGAGGAGCGGTCCCATCGAGCAGCGCCGAGCTGGCGGAGCTGTGCGTCACAGAGGCCAAGGTCGCGGTGGTCCCCGGCGAGGCCTTCGGCACCACCGGGTACTTCCGCATGTCCTACGCGATGGCCGAGGCGGACATGGAAGAGGGGGTAGGCAGGCTGGCGAAGTTGTTCGCCGAAGCCGAGTGAGGCCGATCAAAGAGGCCGACGAGAGGAGCGAATGATGGCCAGGGTGCTGGTGACCGAGCGCATAGCGCCGGGTGGGCTCGAACTGCTGGCCGACGCGGGTCACGAGGTCGACGTGAGGGAAGGCCTGGATCCCGATGGCCTTGTCGAGGCGATCCGAGGAGCGGCCGCTCTCATCATCCGCTCCGCCACCAAGGCGACCTCACAGGTGATCGAGGCGGGCTCGGATCTCGTTGTCATCGGCCGCGCCGGTGTGGGGATCGACAACGTGGACGTGGAGGCCGCAACGGCCCGGGGCGTGATGGTGGTCAACGCACCCGAGTCCAACATCCTCTCGGCGGCCGAGCAGGCGATGGCGCTCCTGCTCGCTCAGGCCCGCAACCTGCCTCAGGCCCACAACGCCCTGGTGCAGGGTCGCTGGGAGCGCTCCCGATTCGAAGGGGTGGAGCTGCACGGCAAGACCCTGGGCATCGCCGGCCTGGGACGAGTCGGGACATTGGTCGCCCAGCGGGCGCACGCTTTCGGGATGCGCCTTCTCGCCTACGACCCCTACGTCTCGGCCGAGCGGGCCCAACGCCTTGGCGTCGAGCTGCGCTCCATGGAGGAGCTGGTCTTTGAGTCGGACTTTCTGAGCATCCACCTGCCCAAGAACTCGGAGACGATCGGGCTGATCGGCGCCGATCTGCTCGCCAAGGCAAAGCGGGGGATCCGTGTGATCAACACGGCCCAGGGGGGGATCATCGATGAGGAGGCGCTCGCGTCCGCCGTCAGATCCGGTCAGGTCGCTGGAGCCGGCATCGACGTGTTCGCGACCGAGCCGACCACCGAGTCGCCGCTGTTCGGGCTCGAGTCGGTCGTGGTGACCCCGCACCTCGGTGCCTCCACCGCCGAGGCTCAGGACAAGGCCGGGGTCACGATCGCAGAACAGGTGCTTCTCGCCCTGTCAGGCGACTTCGTCCCGCTCGCGGTGAACGTCGCCGCGAGCGCCGTTTCCGAAGGGGTCCGGCCGTTCATGGCGCTCGCTGAATCTCTGGGCAGGTTCTTCGGCTGCCTCCACGATCGTGTCCCGGGCACGATGGAGGTAGAGGTCGCAGGGGGCCTCGCCTCCGAGCGGACCGACATACTCACGCTGTGCGCCTTGAAGGGCCTCTTTGCGTCGAGCAGCGACGAGCCGGTGTCTTACGTCAACGCCCCCAAGGTTGCCAAGGAGCACGGGGTGGCGGTGCGCGAAAGCTCCACGCCGGCCGCCAGTGGGTACGTCAACCTGGTCACCTTGCGGTCAGCGGACCATTCGGTAGCTGCGACGCTCACCGACGAGCCCAAGCGCGAGGCCCGAGTGGTCATGGTGGACTCCCATCGGGTGGAGGTTTCCCCGACCCCCCACATGCTGGTAATCCGCAATGACGACCGGCCCGGCATGATCGGCATCGTCGGCACGGCGCTCGGCCAGGCTGAGATCTCCATCCGCTCGATGGCGCTCGCTCCGAGCGATCATGGCGGGACCGCCCTCATGGTGCTGTCGGTGGAGCCCGAGGTGTCAGCCTCGGTGGCGCACGACCTCGCCGGGCGCGACGGGATCCTCGGAGTCGATCGCGTCATTCTCTGACGCGGCACGCTCAGGGGCGCGGCGCACCGGCGGCCATGGGTCGCCGATGGGCAAGGAGCGCGCGCTGCGCCGGCGCGCGCTCGCCACCAGCCATAGGCCTGCGAGCACCCAAGCGGAGGTCCTCCTCCAGCGCCTGGTTCCCATCCGAGCGATGCTACCGGCAGTCGGCTTGCGCCGGGCGACGTCTTTGTTGGGCCGCGCAGTGGGCTCGATTGGGCTCGCGACCCGGCCCCTCAGAGGCTGGGTGGAGCACGGACGCCCCGAGGAGCTGCCAGGGCTGGACCCCCCGACGCAGGCGCCACCGGTGTTTGGCGTCAGCGCCCCGGAGCGAGCTTGCCCTCGGAGGGGTCGGTGGATCCCCCGTCCGCCTCGTAGCCGCTGGCCCGCGTCTCACCGTTGTGAGGGGGCTCGACCGAAGGTTGCCATGCCGATTCGAACTGACCGTTGTGGTGGGCGACAACCGATGGGTCGTGCTCGGCTGGCATCTCGTGGCCCAGCCCGTCCATCTCAGCCCCGTCGATGCCACCTCGCGCTGTGGTCAGCTCGCGTCGGTGCTCGGTCGAGAGCGTGATCGGGGTCGGCTGGGACCGCCGAGCGGGAGCGTCCAGCGGCAGCACGCTGTGGGTGCCGTCCTCGAGGGGAGGGGTGGGAGACGCAGTGTAGAGGTACTTCTTGCCTCGCGTCCACGAGGCGATGGCAGCCACGAAGCAGCAGGCGGCGGCGAAGTTGAACGCCTCGTGCAGCCCGTTTGAGAACGGGCCAGAGATCAGCTTTGGAAAGAAGCTACGGCCGGTCAGGTAGGCGGCG
>JBOGFX010000230.1:0-10643 GCA_050743805.1 Acidimicrobiales bacterium | reverse complement strand
GGGTGCCCGCCCAGGGCACGATCTCGTGGAGAGCCGGATGCGGTGAGAGTCGCACGTCCGGTTCGGAGGGCGGGCCGGAGAAACCCACCAGCTCAGAGGCTGGCAGGGCGCTCCGGTCCGACCCACCCTTGGCACACCCCGCGGCCGGAGTGAGCCGGATCGGACCCATCGAACAGGCCAGTACCCTTTAACCCTCGTGGACCCTTCCGAGATCCCATTCGGTCGCCTGGATCCGTGCGAGTCGAGCTACCTGAGCGCGCTCAGGGAGCGGGTCGTCGTCTTCGACGGAGCGACCGGAACGAACATCCAGCTCCTCGGGTTGGGTGCTGACGCCTTCGGCGGCAAGGACCTCGAAGGATGCAACGAGATGCTCGCTCTCAGCGCCCCTCAGCTCCTAGAGGGCCTGCACCGCTCCTTTTTGGACGTGGGTGTGGACGCCATCGAGACCGACACCTTCGGTGCCTTTGGCGTGGTCTTGGCCGAGTACGGCATCGCGGATCGGGCATCGCAGATCAATGTGGCGGCCGCACGAATCGCCCGCG
The DNA here is from genome assembly GCA_050743805.1 of Acidimicrobiales bacterium. Lineage (GTDB taxonomy): Bacteria > Actinomycetota > Acidimicrobiia > Acidimicrobiales > RAAP-2 > Palsa-461. The sequence goes on along the minus strand of JBOGFX010000230.1, from coordinate 10,101 downwards.
AAGTCGCTGATTCCTACGAGACCGAACGTCGGAAGGTCTGGGTTGCCGGGAGCATGGGACCAGGTACCAAGTTCGCCACCCTGGGACAGATCCCCTATGCCGAGCTGCGCGACTCCTACGAGGAACAAGCGGTCTCCCTGTTGGACGGGGGCGTCGACCTCCTGCTCATCGAGACCGTTTTCGATCTGCTAGGCGCCAAGGCGGCCATCAACGCCGCGAAGTCGGCCATGGCCAAGACCGCGAGACGTGTGCCACTGCAAGTTCAGATAACCATCGAGGTGACCGGGCGCATGCTCCCGGGCACCGAGATCGCGGCTGCGCTGACGACGCTCGAAGCCATGCAGGTCGACGTCGTCGGCCTCAATTGCGCAACCGGGCCAGCCGAGATGGGCGAGGCCCTCCGTCACCTGTGCGCGAACGCAACGGTGCCGGTCTGCTGCCAGCCCAACGCGGGCTTGCCCAAGGTGGTCAATGGGGTCATGAACTATGACCTCTCTGCGCAGGAGCTCGCGAACTACCACGAGCGTTTCATCACCGAGCTGGGAGTGAGCGCTGTCGGAGGCTGCTGCGGCACGACACCCGAGCACATGGCGGCCGTCGTCGAACGGTGCTCGGCCCTTACAAGCAAGGCTCGCACGAGCGAGGCCGAGCCTTCGGTCGCGTCCATCTACTCCGCCACCCCCATCCACCAGGAGACCTCGTTTTTGGTGGTCGGCGAGCGTGCGAACGCCAATGGCTCGAAGCGCTTCAGGGAGGCGATGCTGTCCCAGGACTGGGAAAGCTGCGTAGCGATCGCACGAGACCAGGTGAAAGAGGGCGCGCACGTCATCGACGTCTGCGTCGATTACACCGGCAAGGATGGGGTCGCCGACATGGCCGACGTGGCGTCGAGGCTCGCGACACAGTCGAGTGTCCCGATCATGGTCGACACCACCGAGGGTCCGGTGGCTGAGGCCGCACTCATGTGGCTCGGGGGCAGGCCCATCCTCAACTCGGTCAACTTGGAGGATGGTGACGGGCCCGGCACGCGTCTGGACACTTTCCTGCGGCTCGCCCGCGAGTATGGCGCGGCGGTCGTGTGCACGTGCATAGACGGCGAGGGCCAGGCTCGGACGGCCCAGTGGAAGCTGCGTGCCGCCCGTGAGATCGCAGACATAGCTACAAGCACCTACGGATTGGCGCCCGAGGACCTGGTGTTCGACCCGCTCGCGCTGCCGCTTTCCACGGGCATGGAGGAGTCACGACGAGACGGGATCGAGACCATCGAGGGGATCCGTCACATCAAGCGCGAGCTCGCCGGGGTCCACACGATCATAGGGCTCTCCAACGTGTCCTTCGGCCTCAACCCTGCGGCACGACAGGTGCTCAACTCCGTCTTCTTGCACGAGTGTGTCGAGGCCGGTCTCGACGCGGCGATCGTCAACTCCTCGAAGATTCTCCCCCTGTCCAAGATCGACGAACGGGCCCGGGAGGTCTGCCTAGACCTCGTGTACGACCGCAGGCGCGACGGCTACGACCCGCTCGCCGAGCTGCTGGTTCTCTTCGAGGGTGCAACGGTGTCAAGCGGTCCGGCCCAGGATTACGAGTCCTTGAGCCTCGAAGAGCGCCTCGAGCGACGGATCGTCGACGGCGACCGCAACGGCCTTGACGAGGACCTCGACGCCGCGCTCGGCGCGGGCCACGAGCCGCTCGAGGTGATCAATGAGATCCTGCTTGCGGGCATGAAGACCGTAGGGGACCTGTTCGCCTCGGGCGAGATGCAACTGCCGTTCGTCCTCGCTTCCGCCGAGACCATGAAGGCGGCCGTGGCTCACCTCGAGCCCCACATGGATCGCAACGATCAGGGGTCGCGCGGGAGAATCGTGCTCGCCACGGTCAAAGGCGATGTCCATGACATCGGCAAGAACCTCGTCGACATCATCTTCACGAACAACGGCTACCAAGTCGTGAACCTCGGCACAAAGGTGGGGATCCACGACATGATCGAAGCAGCGACCACCAACGGTGCCGACGCGATAGGTATGAGCGGGTTGCTGGTGAAATCAACGCTCATCATGCGGGAGAACCTGGAGGAGCTGAACCAACGGAGCCTCGCTCACATCCCGGTCCTCCTGGGCGGTGCGGCCCTAACGCGCACATACGTCGAGCGCGACCTGCGCAGCCTCTACCAAGGTCGCGTGTTCTACGGGCGCGACGCGTTCGAAGGGCTGAGAACCATGGATCGCCTGATGGAGATCAAACAAGGTGCGCAGGACCCCGTCTTCGGCCGGGAGATCTCCGAGAGCAAGGTGCCCGCTCGGTCCGGTTTGGCGACCAAGCCCAGGGCTTCGGGGGGGCCACCCCGGTCTCCGTCGGTGGCCGAGGACAACCGGCTCTTCCCCCCACCGTTCCTCGGAAGCAGGGTCGCCAAAGGCATCCCCATCGAAGAGATCGCCCGGTACCTGAACCTCACATCGTTGTTCCGGAACCAGTGGGGCTTCAGGCCCGACAAGGGCTCGAAGGAGACCGACGCCGAGTTCAAAGAGCGGGTGTCAGCGGTCTTGCGAGAACAGTTGGCCAGGGTCAAAGAATCCGACCTCCTCGTGCCCCAGGTCGTATGGGGGCACTTTGCGGCCAATTCCGATGGCGATGACCTCGTCATCTACGACAGCGAGGAGCGCAAGGACGAGCTGGTGCGCTTCTCCTTCCCTCGCCAGGGCAAGGAGCCTTGGCTCTGCATAGCTGATTTCTTCCGAGGCGTTGAATCGGGCGAGAGCGACTGGGCGACCTTCCAGCTGGTGACGATGGGACGGCTCGTCTCCCAAGAGACCGCACGCCTGTTCGCGGCGAACCGCTACCAGGACTACCTCTATTTGCACGGGCTCGGGGTCGAGATGACCGAGGCCTTGGCGGAGTTCTGGCACGCGAGAGTGCGTGACGAGCTCGGCTACAAAGAAGAGGACGGCCCCACCATGACGGGCCTCTTCCGCCAGCAGTACAGGGGGGGGCGTTACTCCTGGGGCTACCCGGCCTGCCCAGAGCTCACCGACAATGCCAAGGTGGTTGAGCTTCTCCAAGGCTCTCGGATAGCGGTCTCGGTCAGCGACGCCTTCCAGCTCGAACCCGAGCAGACAACGCTCGCCATCATCTGCTCTCACCCCCAGGCCAAATACTTCGTGGCCTGACCCGTCCCGTCAGGCGTTCGACCGTACCCTGAGCCGTCGTCCCAGCCCCATCCCCGATTTTGCGCCCGCGCAGCGGTACCGTTCCTCAGGTGGGAACACATCTTTTGGCCGCGCTGGGCTCAAGCACCAAGGCCGTCGAGGTTGTCATCCTGGCCGTGGTGATCATCCTCCTCGCCACCATCCTGCTTCTATACCGCAAGAACAGCCGGCCGGCGAAGGCAGGCGCGAACGGAGCGGCCCAGGCCGCCTCCTACTACGGGGACATGGGCACGGTTCCTGCGCACGCGCCTTCGGCAAGCTCGATGTCCGCGCCGTCGAACGATCCGTTCGCAGGTTTCGGGGGCGCGGTGGGACAAGGCTCCTTCGGCCAACCGCAGCCCGCGCCTGCTCCGCCCCCACCACCTCCGGCCCCCGCCGCATCGCCCACCCCGCCTCCCGGCACGCCCGCGGGCTGGTTGCCAGATCCGAGCGGAGCGCCCGACACGCTGCGCTACTGGGACGGAGCCGGCTGGACCCAACACGTTGCCCGGCGAAACTGAGCTGATCAAGATCTGACCCCGGCGGCTCGGGCGAAACCGAGCCAGCCAGCCGTTGGCAAAGGCGCCCTTCTCGGGACGCCCCCTGGGCGAACCCGCCTAACTGGCCGATTGGGCAGGCTCTGCGTTGGCCGCCCTTGCCGCTCCTCGAGCGTGGTATGACGAACGCGTCAGCGGCGACGATTCCACGTGCGCGAGCCCCAATGCTCGCCCGATCGCAGCCAACCGCTCGAACTCCTCGGGCCGCCACCACCTGGCCACTGGCAGATGCGCAGCGCTGGGTCGCAAGTACTGACCGATGGTGACGATGCGCACCCCAACCGAGCAAAGATCGCTCAAGGTCGAGATGACCTCCCCTTCGGTTTCGCCGAGACCCACCATCAACCCGGACTTGACCACCAGCCCCGCGTCTGCGGCCCGGGCGAGCACCCCCAAGCTCCGCGCATAGCGCGCCGAGGGTCGAACGGCTCGCTGCAGGCGGGCCACGGTCTCGATGTTGTGGTTCAGGACCTCGGGGCGCTGGGCAAAGACGAGGTCCAACGCTGATGGGTCACCCTTGCAGTCCGAGATGAGGATCTCCACCGCCGTGCCGGGACGATGCGCCCTGATCGATTCGACCGTCGCAGCAATCGCACCAGCCCCTCCGTCTGGGAGGTCGTCTCTTGCGACACAGGTAACCACGGCGTGCTCTAGGTCCATGGCGGCGACTGCGAGCCCGACCCGATGAGGTTCCTGGGGGTCCAGCGGAAGGGGATGACGGGTGTCCACGAGACAGAATCCACATGCGCGCGTGCAACGTGAGCCGTTCACCATGAACGTCGCCGTCCCCTCGGACCAGCATTCAGAGATGTTGGGACATCCGGCCTCTTCGCACACGGTGTGCAATGAAAGCGATGACACGGTCTTGGCGACGCTGCGATAACCCTCCCCCATGTGCATGGGGGCCCTGAGCCACGGGGGCTTGCGCGCCTTGAGCTCGACGGAGGCGTCCACCTGCACCCCGGCTTCGCGCAGGCGTCGCAACGGGGCACGCTCGGAACGGGTTCCCTCGAGCAGATTGGCCGACCTGGGAGCCGACACTGCGCAGTCGTCCGACACCGGGCCGAAGCGACGAGCAGCCGCAGCGACGAGGGCGTCGGAAACCTGGGACATGGAGATGTGGTAGCCGTGGGAGGCCAGCGAGCCGACAGGGAGCTCGGATATCCCGCAGGGAACGATTCGCTCGAACATGGTCAGGTCGCAGTCGACGTTCAGCGCGATGCCGTGAAGGGTCCTGCGACGACCGTCGGGAACGCGCTTGGTCCGCACCCCCACCGCAGCGATCTTGACCGGCCGGGCCGAGGAGGCCTCCAGCCACACTCCAGGGTACGGGTCGAGCCGCCCACAATCTTGAACTTGAAGCCCGGCCAGGCAGTCGATGACCGTCTGCTCAAGGCGGCGGACGTGGTCCCGCCCGGCGGAAGGGGAGCCCGGCACCGTCACGATCGGGTACACGATCAGCTGGCCCGGGCCGTGGTAGGTGACGTCGCCGCCCCTGTCGCTCACGACCACCTCGGCACGCAGCTCCTCGGGTGCTACGAGAAGGTGCTCGGGTTTCGCCCGAACCCCGAGCGTGTACACGGCTGGGTGCTCGAGAATCAACAGATAGTCATCCCTCGCCCGCTGGGCAAGGGCCCTCGAGAGAACCTGGCCCTCTTCGTAGGGGACGGTCCCGAGCCTCCTTACGCGAAGCACTCGGGCGCTCAGAGCTCGGCTGACCAGTCTCGGGTCGCGATCAGCTCCCCCATGCGCCGCAGGAAGGCGGACACGTAGGCGCCGTCGACGGCCCGGTGGTCCCAAGACATGCCGAGCACGCCGACAGAGTGGATCGCGATCGACTCGCTGCCGTCGGCACCCGTGATCACAACCGGACGTCGCTTGATCCCATCGGTTGCGAGGATGGCAACCTGGGGCTGGTTGATGATCGGCACGGTGAAGTACGTCCCGAACGGCCCGTCGTTGGTGATCGAGAAGGTCCCGCCTGCGATGTCGTCGGCCCCCAGCTGACGGCTGCGAGCCCGGTCAGCGAGATCTCGAACCCGGCGTGCGATTCCGCGCAACGTGACCTCTTCGGCACGGTGAACGACCGGGACGATCAGACCCTCATGATCCAAGTCGACGGCGATCCCCAGGTTGATCTGGCTGTGAACAACCAGCGAGTCTTCCGAGACCGACGCGTTCAGGTGGGGGTGCTCACGCAGTGCCTCGACTGCCGCGCGGGCAATGAACGGCAGGTAGGTGAGCGAGAAGCCTTCCTCTGCCTTGAACCTGGGGCCGAACGAGCGCCGTACCCGCTCCACGTTCTCGAAGTCCGTCTCCGTCGCGATGAACGCGTGCGGCGATGTCGCCTTCGAGCGAACCATGTGCTCTGCTGTCCGACGCCTCACGTTGGTGAAGGGCAGGACCGTGTCACCGGCGCTCGGCATGACCGCCTGGGAGCTCGACGGCGGACGGCTCGGAGGTGCGGGAGCCGGTGCCGCCACCGGCGCGGGCACCTGAGTGGGCGCGCCGTTCGTCGCACCAGGTGCTGCTGCGCCTCGGCGGGCCTCGACGAACCTCAGGACGTCGTCACGGGTGATGCGCCCGCCGAGGCCGCTCCCCTGGAGCTGGGACGGATCGATCCCCTGCTCGGACAGCAGACGGCGGACCATTGGAGAAAGCGCCATCTGCTCCGCGTTGCGCTCCGGCGCCGAGACACCGAACGCGGGCGGCACCGGCGGGGCAGCGGGTGGAGCCTGCGGGGCGGCCGGAGCAGGCGGCGCAGGCGCGGGGGCTCTCGTAGGAGGAGGAGCCGGCGAGACCGGTTGAGGAGGCGCCGAGGGCGGCTGTTGGGGGTCGGGTGCGACCTGCGCCGGGGAGGCCTGGGGCGCGGGCTGATCCGCGGTGCCGGCGCCGTCCCCAATGACAGCGAGCTTGGTACCCACGTCGACCGTGTCGCCGACCTGAACGACTATCTCGGAAAGGACCCCGGCAGCAGGCGAGGGCACCTCTGTGTCGACCTTGTCGGTCGAGACCTCGAAGAGTGGCTCGTCCCGCTCGACCTCCTCGCCTATCGACTTCATCCAGCGAGTAATGGTGCCCTCGGTCACGGTCTCACCCAACTGCGGCATGGTCACGTCAACCAATGTGGAGTCCCCTTCCGGTTAGGGCCATCACCGTCTCACCGAAGGCCTCGGACAAAGACGGGTGCGGCTGGACGAACTGTGCGACCTCGCTAGGGGTGGCTTCCCAGTTCACGGCCAGGTAACCGGCGCCGAGCTGCTCGGTGACCCAGGGGCCGACCATGTGGACGCCCAGGATCCGCCCCTCTGCGCCATTTGAGCGACGCTCGGCTACCACTTTCACCATTCCTTCTGTGTCGCCGACGATGAGAGCCCGGCTGTTGCCCCCGAAGGGGTCCTTCTTGACCACGACATCGAGCCCGCGGGCCTTGGCAGCCTCTTCGCTCAAGCCGGCGAACGCGACCTCGGGGTGGCAGTAGATCGCCCACGGCACGCGCTCGTAGTCCACCGGCACCGCCTTCTCGCCCAGCATGCAACGGACCGCAACGATGGCTTCGGCAAACCCGACATGGGCCAGCTGTGGGGTACCGGCTACCAGATCCCCGACCGCCCAGACGCTCGGCTCATGCGTGCGCTGGAACCCATCGGCGACCACGAACCCCCGCTCGTCCAGGACCACCGCGGTTCCTTCGCCCAACAGGCCCTCGGTCCGGGCACGTCGTCCCACCGACACGACGACCATGTCGACGTCCACCTCGGCGCCCTCACCCAGGTGCAGGATGCCACCGCGGCCGGTTGAGCGGCCCACGAAGCCCTTGATCGCGGCACCGGTGCGGATATCCATCCCCCGTTTGGCGAAGGACCGGTGGACCACGGATGCGACCTCGGAGTCACAGCCCGCGAGTATCGAGTCCAGCGCCTCGATCACCGTCACGCGGCTACCGAGGTCCGAGAGCAGGGACGCAAACTCGCAACCTACGGCCCCGGCCCCGATCACCGCGGCGGAGCCGGGTATCTCCTCTAAGTCCAAGAACTCATCGGAGGTCACAACGGTGGCTCCATCGACCACCAGGCCGGGCAAGGTCCGGGGAACGGAGCCCGACGCCAAGACCACCGCCCTTCCGGCGACCTCGGTCCCGGCGTCGGCGCCCTCGCTGACCCGCACCCGACGGTTGGGGAACAGGGTTCCACTGCCCGCCAAAACGGTGATCTTGCGCCCCTTGAGCAGACCGGCCAATCCCCGAAACAGGCGATCTACGACGGCTGACTTTCTGGCCTGGCTTCTCGCAAAGTCGATCCGGGGGTCGCCGGCCTCGATGCCGAACTCGGCGGAACCCTTGACTGTCCGGTAGACGGCAGCGGTCTCCAAGAACTCCTTGGCGGGCACACACCCCCGGTGCAGACAGGTCCCACCCACCTTGTCGCGCTCGACGATGGCGACCGAGAGGCCTGCCGCTGCGGCGTAAAGCGCTGTGGCGTAGCCGCCGGGGCCGCCACCGATGACGACCACATCGAAGTCCGTGCCCGTGGTCGTCACCCGATCCCCTCTCCTGTCCGCTCGCGCCCTGGTCCCTGGTGATGCCCGATCCCTCCCGAGGGGACCTGCCTGCCTACCCGGAGCACCAAAAAGGCGGCCGAGCGACCGCAGACGTCCTCTCATCTCACCCTACCGGTCACAGGCCTCGAGGGCAGGTTAGGGGAGCACCCACACAGCGGGCGACCCCTCGAGAGGCGGGCAGCTCACTTGGGCGAGAGCCGGAGCCCTCCATCGAGGCGAACCATCTCGGCATTCATGAAGTCGTTGGACACCATCGAGATCACCAGCTCCGCGAAGTGCTCGGGTTTGCCTAGGGACCTGGGGAACAGGGCCGACTCGCCGAGCGCCTGCTGCAGGTCTTGGGGAAGGCTCGCGACCATCGGCGTGTCGAAGGCGCCAGGCGCAATGGTGCACACCCTGATGCCGACGACCGCCAGGTCCCGGGCCGCAGGGAGCGTCATGCCTACGATCGCGGCCTTGGAAGCCGAGTACGCGAGCTGGCCAACCTGACCCTCGAACGCGGCAACAGACGACGTGGTGACGATCACGCCGCGTGCCCCATCTCCGAGCGGCTCGGTCTTGGCCATGGCGGACGCCGCAAGCCTCAGGATATTGAACGTGCCCAGGACGTTGATCCGCAGCACACGCTCGAAGGTCGCCGCGTCGTGCGGCCGTCCGTCTCGGCTGAGAACCCTCTCACCCCAGACGACCCCCGCACAGCAAGCCGCCACCCGCAGCGGCGGGCCCGAAGAAGCCAGGGCTACGGCCTCGGCACAGTCTTCGGGATCGGTTACGTCGCCCGCCACGTAGGCGCCGCCCACCTCGGCGGCAACCTGCTTGGCGCCCCCCTCGTCGCGGTCGAGAACGACCACCCGAGCACCATTTTCGCTGAGGGCCCTCGCCGTCGCGGCTCCGAGCCCCGAGCCACCTCCGCTCACGAGCGCCGAGCTCGAGCCCAGGTCCATCGGGAGATCCTACGACGTCGGCAGCTGGCTCACCACCGCTCACGAGCCACGAACGGCAATGGCAGCAGACACGGCGAGCTCGTCGACAAAGTCGTTCCAACGTTCTCCACTGTGGCCCTTCACCCACCGAAACGAGATGGGTCGCACCGAACCTGATACGACACCAAGGAGCGGCTCCCACAAGTCACGGTTAGCGACCGGTTTGCCTGCCGAGTTGCGCCAGCCACGACGGACCCAACCCTGCCACCAGCGATCCTGGAAGCACTTCACCACGTAGTTGGAGTCGCTCACCACCACCAGCGGCGAGCCCGAGGGGTTGCCCAGGGTGACCACGGCCTCGAGCACCGCTCGTAGCTCCATCCTCTGATTGGTGGTCGAAGGGTCTCCGCCCGAGGCAAAGGCGCCGTCGGGAACCGCCCACGCCCAGCCGCCGGGACCGGGATTTCCCAGGCACGAACCGTCGGTGTAGACGACCTCCTCGTGGCCGACCGAAGGCGACTTCGACCGTGCCTCAGGCATCTCGGACTGTGTAGCACGTGGCCTCGCCACCACGTTGGGACCCTCGGCTTGCCATGTGAACGATGATCGTCGCAAAGGCGCGATCATGGAGACATGCTCTTCGACGGCGTATCCCACCAGCTTCCCGACATCGACCCGCAGGAGACAGCCGAATGGCTCGAGTCCTTCGACTCGGTGGTCGGGGTGGAGGGGCGCACGAGGGCCCGCTACCTGTTGATGCGGCTGCTCGAGAGGGCCCACAACCTACAGGTCGACTTCCCCTCCAGGGTGTCGACGCCATATGTGAACACCATCGCCGCCGACGACGAGCCGTGGTTCCCGGGGGACGAGTACATGGAG
>JBOGFX010000229.1:0-27262 GCA_050743805.1 Acidimicrobiales bacterium | reverse complement strand
GCCGTCTCCCTGCACGCCGCCAACGACGCGCTGAGAGACAAGCTGGTGCCGCTCAACTCGAGGTACCCGCTCAAGACCCTCATCGACGCCTGCAAGACCTACATCGAAAGAACCGGCCGGAGGATCTCCTTCGAGTGGGCCGTGATCGGGGGGGTCAACGACTCGCCACGCGACGCCCGGGAGCTGGCCGAGCTCGCCCTGGGGCTGGGCGCGCACGTCAACCTCATCGCGCTCAATCCGACCTCGGGCTTCGAGGCCCCCAAGCCCTCTCGGGCGCCCGGGTTCGCCCGCCTGCTCAAGGGCCTCGGTGTCAACGTGACCGTGCGGGCGACCCGCGGGCGTCGCATCGGGGCCGCCTGCGGCCAGCTGGCGTACGAGCACTCCAAGAGGGCACCGGGTGCCTCCGTGCCCATCAGGGCACCGCGCGCACGTGAGCCCGGGGCGCCAACCTCGTGACGTCGGTCATGGCGTGGCGTCGGGTCGCCGTGCCGGCTCTTGTCGGCGGATCTGGAGCCGCGGTGGCGTTGGTGGTGTGGGAGGGCGGCCTTTTCCGGGACTCGGCAGCCGCCCATTGGAGCGTCCTCGCCACGATTGCCGTGGTCATCTCGATCGGAGCGCTGAGGAGCCAAATGCGCCGAAGGGCTCTGGGCGATGGCGTCAAGGACGCTCCGAGCCGCTCGAAGGAGACCTTGCTCGGTGCCGCTATCTGGCTGAGCCTCGCCCTTGCCGCCGTCGCATGGGACCTGAACAGCTTCATCGCGCAGCGTCACGACCTGCCGACGCTGAGCGGCGTCATCGGCCTGGCGACCGCGAACCACCCCGGACGCAGCGCTGTCTTCGCCCTGTGGCTCGCGTCGGGCATGGCCGTCGCCCTTTGGGACCGACGACGGTGAGGCTCGGATACCTGGTCTGGATCGCCATCGGCGCGTGGGCCGTCGCTTGGTCGGTCCTCAGCGCATTGCGGGCGGGTTCCCCCGGTCCGGGCTCGGTCCTGCGATGGCTCACCACCTCGCGGATCACCCGCTTCCTGACCCTGTGCGCCTGGGCCGGCGCCGGATGGCATCTGTTCTGTCAGAGGCCCTAGCTCGCAATACCCGACCCGGTCCAGCCCGGGTCGGGACAGGCATCTCGATGCCGTCTACGTCGCGTTCTCCAACGCCTCTTTGAGCGCGCCGAGCGCGTCTTGGATGCCCCGCTGGAACGTTGGATAGGGGTAGATGACCTCGCCCAAGACCTCGAGGTCCAGCTCCAGGTGCACCGCAAGCGTCAGGGCTCCGAGCGTCTCGCCCCCTGCCGGTCCGACCGAGGTGGCCCCAACGAGCACATGCCTCGAGGCATCGGCGACCAACTTGAAGAGGCCCTTGCCCCCTGGCCCGTGTATCCAGCCACGTGAGGAGGCTGCCAGGTCCGAGCTTGACGCGACGACGTCGACCCCTCTTTGGCGCGCGAGGTCCTCGGTCAAGCCGACAGATCCGATCTCGGGCTCGGTGAAGGTGACGCGCGGCAACGCCCTGTAGTCGGCCACCGGGCCGTCCTGACCCAGGATGTCGCGGACCGCTATGGCCGACTGGTACATGGAGATGTGGGTGAAAGGACCGACGCCGGTCACGTCTCCTATCGCCCAGAGCCCATCTGCCGCGCGCATCCTGGCGTCAACGGGGATGCTCGAAGCGGTCTCGTCCAAACCGATCGATGCGATGCCCAGGGCGCCCAGGTCGGGCCGGCGCCCGGTCGCGACGAGGAGCCGGCGGGCTTCGAGCTCGCCCACACCCTCGAGCGAGACCACCGAGTTGTCGCCCCTTGCTCGAACGCCGGAAACCGAGGCACCCAGGTACAGCATCACCCCCTCGTGGCCCAGGACCTCGGCCAAGAGGGCGGAGGCCTCGGGTTCCTCGCCTTGGAGCAGGCGATCTGCGCTCTCGACGACGGTGACGGCCGTGCCGAAGCGCGCGAACGCCTGGGCCAGCTCGACGCCGACGGCTCCGCCTCCCAGCACCACCATCGACTCCGGAGCGACCTCGGACTCCAAGGCCTCCCGGTTGGTCCAGTAACCGGCCTCGGCGAGCCCGTCGATGGGAGGGGCCCAGGGCTCGGTGCCGGTGTTGAGCAGTACGCCTCGGCGCGCCTCGAAGACCTCTCCGGCCGCCGAGACCGAGCAGTTGCCAAGAAGACGGCCGCGGGCCTTGACCACCTTGACGCCCGCCAAGGCGAGGCGCTCGACGGCGATCCGGTCGTCCCAGCCGTCGGTCGCCTCGGTGCGGATCCGCCGTGCGACACGCGAGAAGTCCGGGGTCACCGCGGCCTGGCCGCTGAGCTGATCGACACGGCGTGCCTCTTGGAGCGCAGCGGCCGCGCGCAGCAACATCTTGGAGGGGACGCACCCCCAGTAGGGGCACTCCCCGCCCACCAGACGGGCTTCGATGCCGACCACCTCGAGGCCCGCTTCGGCCAGGCTCTTGGCTGCGGCCTCGCCTCCAGGCCCGAGGCCCAGCACCACGACGTCGACGCTCGTGGTCACCCCGGTCAAGCTCCCAACATCTTGCGAAGCCCCTTGGAGTCGGCCGTCTTCCAAGCGTGGAGGAGGTCCTCTCTGCGCTTGGGTTCCTGCGAACGGGCACGTTCGAGCAGCTGGCCCGCCAGAAGCCCCCAATCGAGGTTAGGAGTCGCCGCCGCGTGCCGGAGCCACCCCTGCGCCAGGGAGGCCTCCTCCAGGTGGTCCAGCGCCTCTCGCACCCCGCCGAGCGCGCTCGCGAGCCCCCCTGCGCCCTTCAAGAGCTCCGCGCCGTGGCGCACACGATCGACGCGTGCGCCCAAGCGGTGGAGCTCGTGGTCGGCCGCGGCCTTGGCCGTGGCCGGCTTCGCGGCGGACTCGAGGCGGCGCCACTCTTTGCGCAACGTTCGCTTCAAGCCGGCAGGGCGGAGATAGGGCCGGTCGAGGTCGCCGAGCATCCTTTGATGGCGCGCCGAATCGAACAAAGCGACCAGGCGCCGCTCGGCCCGCGAACGCTCGCGCGTGAGCTCGGCCACCAGCTCGGCCCGCGCTGCGTGGTCCGCGGGTTCGAGTGGCTCGGCAGACCACGAGGTCTCCATGGCCGCAGCGTCGGCCACGTCGCCGATGGTCACCTCCACCCAGCGGAGCTCTCTGCGCAGCAGCCAGATCCAGTCTCGATCCAGGCGGTCACGCCCGAGCACCAGCTGGGCGCGAAGCCTCCTCACGACCACTCGCGCCTCGCGTGCCCGACATCTGTCGCCCTCGCGCAGGGCGGCCTCGACCTCCCTCAGCGGATCGGCCATCAGGAGAGCCAAACGGGCCTCTTTGCGAGGTTGAAGCCGGCGGCCGGCGGTCGGTCGCCCGGGTTGTGTCGTGGGTCGCACACTGGCATGGCCACAGCGAGTGAACATACCCCGTCGGCCGCAACCACCGGCAATGACCCGGCGGGATGCTCCTTGCGGGCCCTCGCATCGTCGTGGCAACCCTGCGGCCACAGAGGTGATCGGCGTGCCCGGGTTGTCCCAGCGCGCTCTTGGGGTGCGAGGATGATCCGATGAGCGATGAGAGCCCGACAGCGGATCGATCCGACGTACGCCTCGCGAACGAGGCACTGGCCGAACGGTTGGGCACCAAAGCGCTGACCCTTCATCTCGAAGGGTCCGAATCGCTGAACCCCTCCTGCCTGCGACTGACGATGGGCGGCGGGGACCTCGGAGCCATAGAGCCGCTTCCCGGTCAAGACATCATGTTCTACGTGCCGAGCGGAGACTCCATCCTGAGGCGGCGTTACAGCATCCGCAGGTTCGACCGCGCGCGGGCAAGCGTCCAGGTTGACATCGCGCTTCATGGGGACGGCCCCGGACGACGGTGGGCGACCAGCCTCCAAGCGGGGGAGACCGTCGAAGGCATCGGCCCCCGCGGGAAGATCTCACCGGACCCCGCGGCGAACTGGCACATGTTCATCGGCGACGACTCGTTCGCACCCGCGGCCCTCAACATGGCGGAGTCCCTACCCAAAGAAAAGCTCGCGGTCGTGGTCCTTCAAGTCGACGGGCCCGACCACCGCCAGAACTTCTCGCTCGCGGCGGGGCTCGAGGGCCCCGTCTGGATTTGGGACGAGGGTGCCCCCCCGGCCAGGGCGGCCCGCCTGTTGGAGGCGCTCTCCGGGGTCGAGCTGCCCCAGGGTCCCGGGCACGCTTATGTCGGAGGGGAGCACAAGGTGGTCGCAGCGCTGCGCGAGGTCCTGATCGACAAGGGGATGCAGTCCGAGGCGATCAGCCACAAGGCCTATTGGAGGTTCGGTCGCGAGAACGCCTCCAACGGCGAGCCGGAACGGGAGTAGGCGGCCGTGGCGGGCGATCAGCTCTGTTCCAGCTCAGGGCACCTGGTTTCCCTGGCGGCCGGTGATCGGGTGCTCATCGCAGCCAAGGCATCTTCGTCCATGGTCGTGGCCCACTGCGCCGCCCTGCGGGCTGGGCTGGTCGTGGTCCCCTTCAACCCGAGCGCCACGCCACGGGAGCTCGAGGAGGTGATCGCGCAGGCTCGGCCGAAGATGTTCGTGTGCGGGCCGCCGGCCGTCGCCCATCACGCGACCAAGATCGAGCCGGACCTCCTCGTCATTACTCCACAGGTCGCGCTGAGCGACGGTCCGGTGCCGGAGCTCGACGCGATGGCCCCCGGTGACCCGGCGATGCTCGTGTACACCTCGGGCACCACAGGCACTCCAAAGGGCGCCGAGCTCAGTCACCTCAACCTCCTCGCCGGCGCAGCCTCGGTGGCTCTCGCCTGGGAGTGGTCCCACGACGACGTCCTGGCTCTCGCTCTCCCGCTCTGTCATGTGCACGGATTGTGCATCGGGCTCCACGGCACGCTCCTGTCAGGCGGCTCTGTCGTGCTGTTCGAGCGTTTCGATCCCGAGGCCGTCCTCGCGAGCGCCGGGGGGGGCACCACCATGTTCTTCGGCGTCCCCACCATGTACCGCCGCCTCGTTGACGCCCAAGGACCGTCGCGTCTTTCGGCGATGCGCCTTTGCGTGAGTCGGCCGCCCTCGCTCCCTCCCTCCACGCCCAGGTGGCCAAGAGGTGCTCCCAGGTGCTGCTGGAGCGCTACGGGACCACCGAAACGCTCCTCACGGTCTCGAAACCCCTCCACGGCGAGCGCCGTGCGGGCACCGTAGGGTTCCCGCTTCCCGGTGCCGAGGTGGTGCTCGACCCTGAGACCTCCGAGATGCTCGTGCGCGGACCAAGCGTGTTCGGCGGCTATCGCGACCGCCCGGAGGTCAATACCGAGGTCTTGGAGGACGGTTGGTTCCACACCCGCGACATCGGCGAGGTCCACGACGGGTATCTCAAGATCGTGGGCCGCTCCAAAGAGTTGATCATCACAGGTGGCTACAACGTCTACCCACGAGAGATCGAAGATGTTCTGCGCAGCTTCCCTGGAATCTCCGACGCTGCGGTCACCGGCACGGCGTCGGAGGAGTGGGGTGAGGAGGTCACTGCCTTTGTCGAGGCGACCGGGCCGATCGACCACGACGCGTTGTCAGCGTTCGTGGCGCAGAACCTCGCCCCCTACAAGCGCCCCAGATCGGTAGTGCGTTTGGACGAGCTGCCGAGGAACCTCTTGGGGAAGGTCCGCAAGGACCTCTTGGGCCCCAAGACCTGAGGGCACCGCCAACAGGTCAGGGAAGGCCGGCCTCCACCAGCCCACGCCGGGTCAGCACGCGCGCCAGGTGACAACGGAACTCGGGCGTCGCATTGAGGTCCTCGCCGGGCGACAGCCCCTCGGCGGCCAGTGCCGCCGCCTCTGTCGCCGAAGCCCCCGAGGCGAGTGCCGACTCGGTGGCCAAAGCCCTCAACGGGGTCGATCCCATGTTCACGAGACCGACCTTGGCAGCCCCGCCCACCCGGGCGACCGCCACTCCGACAATGGCCCAGTCCTGGGCTCGTCGCACGAACTTCTGGTAGGAGTGGCCACCTTCGGTCTTGGGGACCACTACCTCGATCAGGATCTCGTCGGGATCGAGCGCCGTCTCCAGGAATCCTTCGAAGAACTCCGACGCGGCAATCTCGCGGCGGCCCCGGGGGCCCTGGACCACCAGGTTGCCGTCGAGCGCGAGCACGGCGGCGGGGAGATCCGAGGCAGGGTCTGCATGCGATAGCGAGCCTCCGATGGTGCCCCGGTGGCGTACCTGGGGGTCACCGATATGACCGGCAACCGTCGCGAGAAGGGGAGCATGCGCGAGGATGACAGGGTCGTGCTGCAGGTCGTGATGGCGAGTCATGGCGCCGATCGCCAGGTGTCCGTCTTGGTCGCGCACATACGCGAGCTCCTCCAGGCTACCGATGTCCACGAGAACCGCCGGCGTGGCGAGTCGGAGCTTCATGAGAGGGATGAGCGAGTGCCCGCCGGCGAGAAGCTTTGCCTCGTCCCCATGCTCCACCAGCGCCGCGATGGCTTCGCTCACCGAGCCCGCGCGGATGTAATCGAACTGGGCGGGTATCACCAGAGGCCCTCACGAGCTGTGCGAGCCGCGTCAAGCACCGCTGCGACGATGTTGTGGTAGCCGGTGCACCGGCAGAGGTTGCCCTCCAGACCCTCACGAACCCCGCGCTCATCGAGATCGGGGTTCTCGGTCACGAGCGAGACGGCGGCCATGACTATTCCCGGTGTGCAGAAGCCACACTGCAGACCGTGGTTCTCCCTGAAGGCCGCCTGCATGGGGTGGAGCTCGTCTCCCTGGGCGAGCCCTTCGATGGTGGTGATCGAATGGCCCTGCGCCTGGGGGGCGAGAACGGTGCAGGATTTCACCGACTCACCGTCCATGAGGACCGTGCACGCACCACAGCTGGTGGTGTCACACCCCACGTTGGTGCCGGTCAGACCCAGCTCCTCGCGCAAGAGGAACACGAGAAGTGTCCGCGGCTCGACGTCACAGCTGCGTGCGACCCCGTTCACCTCCAGGCCTACATTCACAGATCTCCCTTCGCTTCACGGATCGTGCTCCATATCTTGATGGGGGTCGTCGGCATGTCGACATGTCGCACTCCGAGCACCGACAGCGCGTCCAGAACCGCATTGTGCACCGCAGGAGTCGACCCTATCGTCCCGGACTCGCCGATGCCTTTGGCTCCAAGCGGGTTGACGGGCGTCGGCGTCTCCATCGGATACGTCTCGAAGCTGGGCAACTCGACCGCCGACACGAAGGCGTAGTCGGCAAAGTTGGCGGTCACCGGGTTCCCGCGGTCGTCGTAGCGCATCTCCTCCATGAGCGCCTGGGCGGCGCCCTGAGCGAGGCCCCCATGGATCTGGCCCTCGGCGATGAGGGGGTTCATGAGGCGTCCCGCATCGTCCACGGCGACCATCCGGCGGAGCTTCACGGCCCCGGTCTCGGTGTCGACATCGACGACCACGATGTGGGTTCCGAAGGGAAACGTGGCCCCAGGGGCGGCGAAGTCCACCTCGGCAGCCAGGGGATCTGGCCCCGCGGCCCCCACGATGTCGACCCAGGAACGCTGGATGCTGGGGGCTCCCCGCACGTGGAAGACACCCTTGTCCCGATCCAGCTCGACGTCGGATGGAGCCGCCTCCAAGAGTTCGGCCGCGATGTTGCGGGCCCTCTCGAGCACCTGCTCCGATGCCTGGTACACGGCCACACCACCAGATTGCAAGGACTTGGACCCGAAGGTCCCCACTCCCCTGGGCACCGCGTCGGTGTCACCGTGGACGACTTCGATATCTGCGATGGGGATCCCGAGGCGGTCCGAGACCAACATCGCCCAGGAGGTGGCATGGCCCTGACCATGTGGAGACGTTCCGGTCCGCACCAGGGCGGTCCCGTCCTCTCGCACCTCCACCGACCCGAACTCGCTCCCGGGAACGCCATTGGTCACCTCGACATAACTGGACAGCCCAATCCCCATCTGGAGCCGTCCGGCCCCCTCCCTCAGGCGGCGCTGCTCGTTGCGAAGCTCGTCGTAGCCGGCGGCCTCGAGGGCTAGGTCGAGCGAGGCCTCGTAGTCACCCACGTCATAGGTGGCACCAGTGGGCGTCGTGAATGGAAAACGGTCCTTTCCGATCAGGTTCTTCCGACGCAGATCCGCCGGGTCCATGCCGATCTCGGCAGCGAAGATGTCAACCATCCGCTCGATGGCGGCGGTTGCTTCCGGCCGGCCGGCACCGCGATAGGCCACGACCGGGTTGGTGTTGGTCACAACGGACTGACTAGAGAAGGACACCGAGCCGATGTCATAGACACCGGTGAGCATCATGCGCGTCATGTAGGGGAGGAATGCTCCGATGTTCGGGTAGGCGCCCGCGTCTTGGAGCACCTTCAATCGATAGGCCTTAAGCCGGCCGTCTCTCGAGCCACCGAGCTCGGCGTCTTGGATCTGGGCCCGCCCGTGGCCGAGAGCCATCATCGACTCGCTGCGGGTCTCCACCCATCGAACCGGGCGACCCAACGCTCGAGCGATCCAGCCAACCAGCAGCTCTTCGGGGTAGGCGCCGATCTTGGCACCGAAGCCACCCCCCACGTCTGGTGAGATCGCCCTCACCTGTTCGGGGGAAAGTCCCAACGCGCCCACGAGGGCGTCCTTCACGCGATGCGGCGCCTGAGAGGTGGCCCACTGAGTCAGACGACCATCCTGCCAAGATGCGGCCGCCGCTCTGACCTCTAGGGGGCAGGGGGCCACCCGCTGGTTGACGATCCTCTGGCGGACTACCACCTCGCAATCGTCGAAGAGCCCATCTGGCTCTTTCGCCGCTTCTGGGGACACGAGGCCAACGCCGAGCAGATCTCCCGGGATCGAGATGGCGAGGTTGGTCCCTGCCCCGGCGTGCACGAATGGCGCGCCGTCGAGGGCCTTTTCGAGATCGAGCACGGGCTCGAGAGGCTCGTAGTCGACCACGATCTGCTCGGCCCCGTCCACAGCCTGCGAGCGGGTCCCGGCAACCACCGCCGCGACCATGTCCCCGACGAAGCGGACCACTGCCTCGGCCAGCCAGGGCCGGACCATGGACCCGTTGGCGAACGGGGCGGCCGACGGCATGGGGTCCATCCCCAGGTCGTGCGACGTGAAGACCGCCACAACGCCCGGGCACGAGAGCGCTTGTGATGTGTCGATCGACTTGATTGTGCCGTGAGCGATCGGTGACCGGACATAAACGACGTGCAGCGCCCCATCCACAGCCACGTCATCGACGTAGAGGCCCCCGGTCGTCAAGAACTTGCGATCCTCCGTGCGAACGACCCGGTTGCCCAGAATGCTCACGAGAAGCTCCCACGACTTGCCATGGCGATTGGGACCCTACCGCGCCTCGCGCGTATGTCGGCACCGAGACACCCGCAGCCGGACCGGAAGGCCGCGCGAGCCGTCTCGGCCGCCAGTGGACCCTTGCGACCGGCCGCGGGCCCGGGCGGTCGAGCCCTAGGATCGAAAATGGGGTACCCAACGTGGTGCCGCGGAAGGGCTCTGGATGCGCCAGTTCCAGGACCGCTTTGATGCGGGCAGACAGCTGGCCGAACTGGTCCGCCCCTATGCCACCAAGGACATGGTGGTGCTCGGCCTGCTGCACGGGGGGATGCCCGTGGCATTCGAGGTGGCCCTCACGCTTGGTCTACCACTTGACGCCCTCCCGATCGCAAAGCTCGGCCTTCCCGGCCAGGCCGAGCTGGCGCTTGGAGCTCTGGGAGAAGACGGGGTGCCCGTCTTGAACGACGCGCTGGTGCGCCGACTGGGGATCGACGCTGGCACGATCCGGGCCCTGACCAAGTCTGCAACGGCCGCGCTCGAGTCCGAAGCGGCCCGCATGGAGGACGTCCGGCCGGCCCTGGACCTCGGAGCCAAGAAATCCCTCGTGGTCGACGACGGGATCGCCACGGGGGCAACCATCCGGGCCGCCTGCAGGATCGCCAGGGCCCGGGGCGCGCACAGCGTCATCATCGCCGTGCCCGTCATCGCCGCCCAAGCAGCCATCCAGCTCAAGGAGGTTTCCGACGAACTCCTCGCCAAGGTCACAGCGGAGAGGTTCGCCGCAGTTGGTGAGTTCTACGGTGACTTCACCCAGGTCTCTTGCGACGAAGTCCGACACCTTCTCGCGCGCGCCGCACGGGCCAGGGACTCTCGCCGTGGCGACCCGAACCCTCCCTCGAACAGCTCGCACGAACCTTGTGAGCTCGGTGGGGACCTCGACACCCGATCGTGAGAACGCCAGCACGTTGGTCGGTTTGGAACCTGGCGGGAGCACCGACCCCGGTACGGTTCCGAGCTACGCTCACGTTGGTGCCCTAGCGGCAGCGTTCCGATGGCGACAGCGATGGCGACAGAGATGATCCACCTGGCCGACGTCTTGAAGCGGCCGGTCGTGGACCGCTCGCACGAGCGGCTCGGCAAGATTGGGGACCTCGTCGTCAGACTGGGCGAGAGCCCCCATCCACCGATCCTCGGTGTGGTCGTGAGAAATGGCCATCAAGACTGCTTCGCCCCGATCGGGCGCACGAGCGGACTCGGGTCGCCGACCGTGCGATTCGATGGCACCCAAGCCGACCTTGGTCCCTTCGAGAGACGTGCGAGGGAGCTGCTGCTCGCGCAGGACCTGCTCAGTAGGCATCTCATAAACCTTGTCGGAGGAAGATTGATCAGGGCGAACGAGATCGAGCTGGCGCAGGTCAAGGGACGTTGGGAGGTCGTCGGAGTCGACCCATCCACGCGTACCCCGTTGCGCAAGCTCTGGTTCGGCAAGAAACCCAAAGCGGGCGCGTCGATCGTGGACTGGTCGGCGATCGAGCCTTTCGTCGCACACGTGCCCACGGCCCGACTTCGCATTCCCTACCGCAAGCTCGCGCGGCTTCACCCTGCACAGATCGCCGACCTGGTCGAGGCGGCCTCGCACCAAGAAGGTGAGGAGATCATCGAGGCGGTCGCCGCAGACAGGGAGTTGGAGGCAGACGTCTTCGAGGAACTCGATCCCGAACATCAAGTCGAGTTCCTTGCGAGCCGCTCCGACGGCCAGGCCGCGCGGGTTCTCGACGGCATGGCGCCCGACGACGCCGCGGACCTCATAATGGAGCTAGCCCAGGAACGCCGACTCCCAGTCCTCAACCTGATGGGCCAGGCCCAACAGTCCAAGCTCCGGTCGCTGCTCAACTACAACCCAGAGACCGCCGGCGGTCTCATGAGCCCGGATTTCGTGAGTCTGCCAGGATCGACCACGATCGCCCAGGCCCTGAGCGCCGTGAAGATTAGCGCCGCCCCGAACGAGTCATTGAGCGTCGTATTTTCGACCGATGCCGCCGGCAGGACGGTCGGGTGCGCCTCTCTGGTCTCGCTGCTGCGGGCCTCCCCCCACTCCACGTTGGCATCCATCGCATCTGACGATCTGATCCATGTGCACACGGATTGGGACGTCCATCGAGTGCTGCGCAAGATGTCTGACTACAATCTGACCGTCGCCCCGGTCTTCGATGAAGATCATGACATCGTTCTCGGGGTGGTCACAGTCGACGACCTGTTGGAGCTGTTGCTGCCCTCAGGTTGGCGGCGCGACTACGGTCCGGCCGCGGCCGAGACCTGATTTCTGACCTTAGGAGCGAGCGCTGAGGACCACTGGGCCAGTCCCAAAACAGATGACCCGCGTGTCTTGGGCGCGAGGACCACAGATCTACCTGTCGGCCTCCCGTTAGTCCGAGAAGTGCGGGTCGTTTCCGGCGCCCCGCACGGACACGGAAGGGAGGTTAGCTGTGGCGAATCCCACCGAGGACGGCGGCGCCAGCGCGCTCCCATCGCAGTCCTCCGAAATCCGGGGTGCTCTCGGCACGATTCGCCACCACGAGCAGGTCGAGCGTCAGAGCTGGAAGTCCCGGCTTCTCGTCCTTCTCGCGATCATCGGGCCCGGCATCATTGTCATGGTCGGCGACAACGATGCAGGTGGAATCTCCACCTACGCGCAAGCGGGACAAAACTTCGGCACCTCACTACTTTGGACCCTCCCCCTGCTCGTCCCGGTCTTGATCGTGAACCAGGAGATGGTGGTGAGGCTGGGCACGGTCACAGGCGTCGGCCACGCGCGGCTGATCAATGAGCGCTTCGGCCGGTTCTGGAGTGCGTTCTCAGTTGGCGACCTCTTCGTACTGAACTTTTTGACCATCGTCACCGAGTTCATCGGTGTCAGCTATGCCCTTGGTTTCCTCGGGGTCAGCCACTTCATCTCGGTTCCCATCACCGGAATCGTGCTCATTGCAATAACAGCAACGGGCAGCTTCAGGCGTTGGGAGCGATTTATGTTCGTGTTCATCGTGGCCAACTTTCTCGTGATCCCCTTAGCGGTGATGAGCCATCCCCATGCCGGGCCGTTTTTACACGGACTCGTCGTACCGGGAGTGAAAGGGGGGTTCAACTCGACCTCGGTGCTGCTGATCATCGCCATCGTCGGCACCACGGTCGCTCCCTGGCAGCTCTTCTTCCAACAGTCAAATGTGATCGACAAGCGAATCACCCCCCGCTGGATCAACTATGAGCGGGCGGACACGGTGATCGGATCAATCGTCACGGTTTTCGCGGCGGCCGTGATCGTCGCCATCTGCGCTGCCGCATTCAGCCACACTCTCGCTGCAGGAAGGTTCCTCAACGCTGGGCAAGTGGCTGTTGGACTTTCCCATCACCTGAGCAAGACCGCGGGAGTCCTGTTCGCCGTCATCCTTCTGAACGCGTCCCTCATCGGCGCCGCCTCGGTGACGCTGTCCACGTCTTATGCGTTCGGCGACGTGTTCGGAGCGCGTCACTCACTGCACCGCGGATGGCGAGAGGCCAAGTCGTTTTATGGGACCTTCGCGGCCCTGGTCATCCTTGCCGCGGTCGTAGTGCTCATTCCCGGAACACCGCTCGGCCTCATCACGACGGCAGTTCAGGCTCTGGCGGGCGTCTTGCTCCCGAGCGCAACGATCTTCCTCCTGCTGTTGTGCAACGACAAGGCGGTGTTGGGGCCCTGGGTCAATGGCCTGTGGTTGAACGTGGTCGCCTTTGTGATCGTGTCCGTTCTCCTCGTGATGTCGCTCGTCTTGATGGTCACGACGGTCTTCACCCGGATCGACGTCACAACCCTGGCGTTGGCTCTGGCGGCCCTGCTCGGCGCGAGTTACCTGATCGGGGTCGGCTATCTGGTGGCAACGCGGCACAGCCGTCCAAGCCGGCGTGCCGTGATCATCGATGCCGACCACAGGGTCAACTGGCGCATGCCGCCATTGAACCTTCTTGCCAGACCGACCTGGTCCACAGGGCGCACGGCGGGCATGTACGCCCTGCGGGCCTACCTAGTGCTTGCTGTCGTGCTCCTAGCTCTCAAGGCCTTCCGGCTCGGTTAGCCCCGAGCAGGGCGGCGCGGCTCGACGCCTCGTGCAGACGGGGTTTTGGGCATCGGCCGCGTGGGTAACGCGGCCCCGTATCCTGTAAACGAACAGCACACCACGAAACCACCAACGTAGCCCACAGCGGCCGCTCCAGCCTGGGAAGGGAAAGGCCGGAGGCCGATCTCCCACGTACACCAGGGCTGTGATCTACGTGTCCCTCTCGACAACGCATTGATACCTGCGCCTTCCTCCGGCTCCGATCAACGTGTCGATTTCACCCTTTTTCCGCAATCTTGAGGATGACGAGAGCTGCGGGGTCACCCACAATGGTTCTCAGGTTGACGATGCTCGAGGTCGTTTTCCGTGTCGGAGGTAAAGAGCAGCATGGCCAGCCCCGTGGGAGGGCACCGAGAAACGACCGAGGGCGGTCATGCGCGTCCAGTCAACCGTGGATATGTCCGTTTTGAGCCAGAAGAAGGTCTTTCAGCCAGACGGGGCCCGCGGCTCTTGGAGCGCCAAGTTCTGCTTGACGAGTTCGAGGCAAGCTTCACAGGGCTGAGCCAGCGCTCGGCTTTCCTCATCGAGGGATACCCAGGGCTCGGCAAGACCGCGCTGATCAACTCGGCATGTCGGCTTGCAGAGAGGGTCGGGATCGACGTCCTGTGCGCCAGGGCAAGCCCCCTCGAGTCCGGAGCGAGGTTCGGCGTAGCCAGACAACTGTTCGAAGCGGCACGCGCCCAGTTCCAGGTGGAGATCCCAGCACCGCTTCTCAATGGTTGTGTCACTCCCGCACTCTCTTCGCCGCCACAGGGTGTCGCAGTGGGCGATGGCTGGTTCATCGATGTGCTGGCTGAGTTGGGGACGAGTCTTTCGGGCCTGGCTGCCACCAAGGGATTGCTCATAGCCATCGACGATCTGCAATGGTGCGATGCCGAGTCAATGATGTGGCTGGAATATCTTTCACGAAGGCTGGAGCACAGGCCCCTTTGGTTGATGGCGGCTACCCTGCCCCGGCGCGTGGGCCGAGATTCGGCAGCCGGAATGGTCAATGGGCTGGGGACCCGGACCCTGACCCTCAAACCTCTCAATGCGTCCTCGGTTTCTGCCCTCATACGTCAGCGAGCCGACTATCCCCAGATCGATCTTGATTTCGAAAAGGAGTGCATCGAAGCGACACGAGGGAACCCCTTGCTTCTCTTCTCCCTTCTAGAAGGCTTGAACCTCTCCGACACCGCCCGGACCACCCTGGAAGAACGAATCCGTAGGGCGAGCCCCGCCAACATCCTCCGGTCGCTCATGTCCAGGCTTCGATCCCTCCCCCCGGAGGCTCATGCGGTTCTTCAAGCCGTAGCCGTCCTCGGCGACTTCGCGACCACCCTCGACACTGCGACCCTGGCAGGCATCGACACCGGCACCCTCAGCGACATCATCGATCCGCTCAGTGACCTGGGGATCGTCGAGCGCGAGCTTCCGTTCAGATTCATCTACCCGATAGAGAGATCGGTTGTGTACCAAGAGCTCAGCCTCACTCGGCGGGCTTCGATTCATTTGGAGGCGGCACGAGTGCTCGCCGGCCAGAACCTCTCGCCGGATGTGGTTGCCGAGCATCTCCTTTTGACCGAACCCCATGGTGACGCCTGGGTGACAGAGCGTCTCATGGCGGGTGCCCGGGAGGCCCAATCTGGCGGAGAGGGTGCCAGGGCGACGAGATATCTGAAGCGTGCCTTGGATGAGCCGCCGGACGTAACCACACGACCGCAGGTACTGCTTGCTCTGGCCTCCAGTGACCGCGACGCCGGATCCGCTGCAGCACTGAGGCTCCTCGGCGAAGCCGCGGAGATGTCTGCGGATCCCACGATCGTCGCCGAGACCGCACTTGGGATGCTGGGGGGCATCGGTTGTGGACCTCAGGATGAGATGGTGACCTTGCTCTGCACGGTAAGTGAACGGCTCGGTGACGCGCACCCAGAGTTGCGGGCTCGTGTCGCGCTGGCCAGGGCGGCTCTCGACCAGAGCCTCCAGGGCGTGATGCCCAACAAGGATGGACTTCAAGCGATCCTTGGGACCGTCGAGTCGACAAAGACCCGGTCCACACGGCTCGGCTTGGGACATCTCTCGTTTCTGCTCGCTCTCACCGCCGAGGGATCGGATGCAAGCCACATTGGTGAGCTCGCTTCCTCAACGCTGGACGACGACATTGCGCTGGGCGATCTTGTCGAAGTCCGAGGGGCCACCAACGCGATCAGCGCTCTCATCTACGTAGGTCGCCTTCGTGAAGCTGTGCGTCATGCGCGCTCGCTCCAGGGCCTCAGCCGCAAGGCGGGCATCGACTGGGCATTTGCCGAATTCTCGACGGTTATGTCCGCCGCGTTGTCTCTGCAGGGCGATCTGTCCGGGGCGGAGCTCCACGCCCAGCGGGCGCTCGCGACCATGCGGGAACGTGACTGGACCTTTGCCGGCAGGGCTCTCGGACTTCTCGGACTGGCTTTGATGGAGCAAGGCAGGACAGCTGAAGCAACGATTGCCCTCGACACGCACGAACGGACGCGGACTCCAACCTCGCTCCCAGAGCTTTTCGCGGCCGAACAGAAGGGGATGGTCCAGCTAGCCGAGGGTGATGCCCGCGCAGCTCACGAGACGCTCATGGAGGTCGGCAAGGTCGCAGACGGTTGGCAAGTGACAAACCCAGCGGTAACCGGATGGAGAGCCGGGGCCGCGCGCGCGGCGCTCCTCATAGGTGAGACGCGCCTAGCGCACGAGCTGGCGACCGAGAATATGGCTCTCGCCAGGGAGTTCGGAGCTCCAATATCGGTTGGGCGGGCGCTGCGGGTGGTCGCATTGGTCGTCGACCCGACCGACCGGCTTGCCTTGCTCGACGAAGCCGTCAACCTCCTCGAGTCGACGGGTGCGTTGTTGGAGCTCGCGAAGGCGACGGTCGAGCTGGGCACGAGCCTGCGAAATGTCGGCCGGCAGGAAGCCGCTCGTTCCACCCTGCGTGAAGGAACCGATCTGGCCCTCAAATGTGGTGCTCACCCCCTGGTCGACAGGGCGGTGCGAGAGCTCCGCGCCAGTGGAGCTCGGCCCAGACGCCTCGCCCTGTCGGGCGTAGAAGCCCTCACCCCGTCCGAGCGCAGGGTCGCAGAGCTCGCCGCTGAAGGAAACAAGAACGCAAGGATTGCTGAGCTCCTGTATGTGAGCGAGAAGACCGTCGAGGGCCACCTGTCGCGCACCTATCAAAAGCTCGGGATCTCCTCCAGAGATCAGCTGCACACGATGTTCACAGCAATGCGGCCTCGGGGGACGGGGGAACTAAGCACGAACTCGGCCTCGTGAAGCCAGTCCATGGCGTGGTCGACCCATCGGAGAACGGGCACAACCCGTTGAGCAACACCCAGGCTCCAAAGCCCTCGCTCGGCAGGATCGTTTTCATTGGCGCGGTCCACGAAGCCGAAGCCGCCTTGGCGGCCCTCCTCGAGTCCCCAATCGAGGTGGTTGAGGTCATCACGGTCCCCGAGGACAGCCAGCCGTCGGGTCGGGTGGACCTCGCATCGCTCGCATCGGCTCACAAGGCCTCCCTGCGACGCTGCGCGGACCTCAACGCACCCGAGACGCTAGACCACCTCCGAAGCTTGGCGCCCGATCTCATGGTCGTCGTCGGGTGGAATCGACTCCTCGGCCCCGAAGTGCTCTCAATACCGCTGCGCGGATGTGTCGGTTTTCATGCCTCTCTGCTGCCTCAAAACCGCGGTAGAGCTCCTGTCAACTGGTCGATCATCAGAGGTGAGACCAAGACTGGGAACACAATGATGTACCTGGACGCGGGAACCGATACTGGCGACATCATTGATCAGCTCGAGGTGTCGATCGCACAAATAGACACGTGCTACACGGTGTACCAAAAGGTAGCGCAAGCCGGGGCCACCATGCTCATAGGACACCTTCCCGGGCTGATGGACGGCTCAGCTCCTCGCCGTAGGCAGGCGAGCGAGCCTGGAGAGATCCTCTTGAAGCGGACCCCCTCGATGGGGATCACAGACTGGAACCGGCCCGCGACCTCAGTTCACAACTGGGTCCGGGGTCTCACCGCGCCATATCCTGGTGCCTTCAGCTTCCTTGGAGGAGAGAGGCTCATGCTCTGGGAATCCCGCGATCCGTGTGACGAGCCGGTCTCGGGTGCTCCAGGAGAGATTCTCGCCATTGACGATCTGGGGATCGTCGTTGCCGCAAATCCAGGATCCGTACGAATTACGGTTGTCTCCGAAACCGGAGCTGCACCGCAGGGCGCGGCGGCCTGGGCATCGAGTGGCGCAAAGCTTCAAGGACTTCGCTTCGACCCCGTAGATCCGATCACGTCGCGCTGGGCACTGGGCCTTGGCCCCGCCCCTTTGAAGCGCCCCATCTGAACCCGCTGCCGTGGCCAGCAAACAGATCGTCGTGATCGGAGCGCATCCTGACGACGAGATCCTGGGCGCGGGGGCGACGTTGGCGCGACATGTTCAAGCTGGAGACGACGTCCATGCAGTCGTCGTTTCGGAGGGCGCGAGCAGCCGATGCGCAGATGAGATGAAGGCAGCTCTCGAGGAGCAGGCGAGAGAATCCGCCCGCACGATAGGGTTCGCCTCTCTCCGACTCGAGGGTCTCCCGGACCAACGACTGGACACCGTTCCATTCATCGAACTGACCCAACGCCTTGAGGCGATACTAGAGAAAGTCCGGCCTCACATCCTCTATACGCATTTTCCCGAAGACGTGAACGCGGATCACGGGCTCGTCGCGAAGGCCGCCTGGACCGCGTGCCGGCCATATTCCCAACCACAACTGGAGATGTTTGCAGTCTTCGCAACTCCTTCCTCTTCGGAATGGACTTGGCCAACTCCGCAAGGCACATTCCGGCCGAACTACTTCGTCGACGTCACAGACACAATCGATGTAAAGGTCGCCGCCATGGCGTGCTATCGCACTGAGCTCAGACCGTACCCGCATCCCCGCTCAGAGCGAGCATTACGCGAAAGAGCGGCCTATTGGGGCAGCGTCATCGGCCGAACAGCCGTTGAACCTTTCGAGATCTTGCGGAGAGTCCGCTGATCCGAATGTAGAGCTTCACCGGCCCTCCTCCGCCCGTACCACGATCGAGTCACGCTCACACTGTCGTGGAGCGCTGCCCTTCATGTTCAAGTGCAGCACGACTGCGAGGGTTCGCAACAGGATTTGAGCATCCCTCCAGAACCCCCGGCCATGAAGGTAGTCAAGATCGAGCGCCAGCTTTGGATGCAGCTGATAGTCGATGTACTCCGACTCGGGGTCCAAGCCCCGGGTCCTCTCTGGCTGTTGGAAGACGGTGTAGAAGATCTGGCCTGGTCCAGTCAGCCCGGGACGCACCTCGAGTATTTGCAGCTCGTGGGGAGCGTAAGAAGACAGAAAGCGAAACACCTCCGGTCTGGGGCCGATGAGAGTCATGTCTCCTTTCAGCACATTGAAGAGCTGCGGGAACTCGTCAATCTTGGTTGAGCGCAGCAAGGATCCGAGGCGTGTCACGCGAGGGTCATCTCTCTCGGTAACGGCTCCACCGAGCGTGTCAGCGTCCTCTATCATCGTGCGGAACTTGAACATCTCGAAAGGCTGGCCACGCTTGCCGGCTCGCACCTGTTTGTAAAGGATCGGGCCCCTGCTAGAAACCTTCACGGCGAGCGCGGAAGTGACGAGAAGCGGCAACGTGATAAGGACCAAAGCGCTCGCGACCACGATGTCCGCCGTTCGACGAAGGATGTTGTCCCCATAGGGACGCTCTCGCGAGCTCAAGGGCGATGACCTCTTTCCCTCGCCACTTGACACCCGATGAGTCAGGACCACGAGAACCAACGTCGTCGTCGCGTACACCACTGAAGACGTGATAGCACCCCCCATCGCCCCGTATCGGGGGATCAGCAGCAAATCGAGCGTCACCGTCAGAACCGCACCCACGCCCATCCCCACCGAATTGAGGCCCGGACGGCCGGAGCCGAGCAGGTAAGCAGAGGACACGGCGGCAGCTCCCTCGACAGAGAGCCCCAGCACGATGATCTCCGCGGGCAGGATCGCACCTCGAAACGCGGTGCCGTAGATCATCTCGGGGCCGACCAGAGCCACAGCAGCCACCAGCGGCGTAAGGACCAGCGTCAACACGGTCGCTCGCACGGCGAGACGGCGCGCATCCGAGGCGCCTTGGGCCGGGCCAAGTTTTGCAAACCGGGGATACAGAACATAGTTCAGCGCGGTAGGCACCAACCTCATAAGCTCGGCGAATTTCGACGCCACGGAATAAATCCCCAGCACAGCTGGTCCTGCGAGGGCTCCGAGCAGGATGAAGTCAAAACGAAGGTTAGTGAGCCAGAGCACATTCCCAAGCTGCCCACGTGCCCCGAACCTGGCGATCCTACGGACCAACCCAAGCGACGGCCATCCGAAGTCCCGAAAGAACCCCCGTCGCCACAGCCGGATCAATCCTGTTGCAGTCGACGCGACACCAGCTGCCAATAGGCCGATCACGACTGCTTCAATGCCGCGTGATGCCAGAAGAAAGACCACCGTCGGGTAAAGGAGCACGAACCACAGCTCTTCAGCGACGATAACCAGATTTGCACCGGCGATGTCGTGTGATCCCTGGCAGCATGCCTTTGAGGTAACAGTGCTCAGTTGTGTCACAACGACAAGTGCCATCAGCATGACCAGAGAGACAGGAGCTCTCTTGAAAAAAAGCGCGTGAAGAGGAAATGACAATAGGAGCCATCCAATCGCCGATATCGCCGCACTCACGAGGAGCATCAGACACAGCGTCGGTTTCAGTCGTCTATCGGTGGCTTCATCTCCAGCGAGGAAGTAAGCGGATGCGGTTGGAAGGCCACAGGAAACGATGACCCCGAGCAGCCAAGGCAAAACCCTCAGCAGTGCCCACTCTCCCACGATGGCGGGGCCCCCAACCCTGGCCACAAGAACACTCGCGACCGACGCCGATCCGAGGGCGAGACCTTGCGCCATGAGATTCGTGAACGCGTCGCGCGAGAACAGCTCCGAGCCACGTTGACTGCGTCCCCGCAGCGGAAATACCGTCAGCGGCCACACCTCAGCGTCGTGCCTCCCTGCCGAGCACTGCCACTAGAGCCAAAAGGATCCAAAGGAAGCGGAAGTGAAGTATCTCTTCGTAGAAGGCGTTGACGCTCAGCGCGAGAAGACTTGCAACGATTCCGTAGGGGATCGGCACAACCTCTAGGAGACCCTGACGCTCTCGACTTCGCACGATCGGGCCGGCCCACAAGATTGCAGCACCAATCAGAAGAACCAATCCCAGAAAACCCAGGGGTCCTCTTTCCACCAGAGCCGCTAGAAAATCATCGTGCGCCTCATTCGGGTACACAGCCATCTCGCTGGCCAGAACTGGTTTTGTGCTGTCCAGCCCGATCCCCAGGACTCCACTACTTTGGTCAAAGAGGTGATCCATCTCGACAATGAGCTCGCTTCGCTCTGAGGTGCTCTGGGCGCTGCGACCCAGCGAATTCACAAGCAAGGGCTGTCCGCTGTACAGCGCATCATGGCGGAGCGTCTGAAGTGGGAACGCCGTGAAGAAAGCCCCTATCGAGATTCCAATCACAAGAGAGACCTTGGTGACGCCGACAAATCCTTCCCGGTGATAGGCCTTGACCAGCAGGATGAACGCGACTCCGATAGCTAGCGCCAGCACTCCACCATTGGATTCGGTCAGAGCGAGCGCCCACAACAGCAGGACGTAACCAGCGACACGTAGCCTTCTTGAGCAGGGCACTTGACTGGAGTAGACAATGAAGATCGTCGAGAGCCAATAAGTTGCTGCGTAGTTCGGGTCACCAAACGTGAACAGAACCCGGTTGCCTTCGGCGGCTTGAAGTCCCTCCAAAGCGCTGATGTGTCCTAGCCAGGCCACAACGACGAGAGCGGCCCAGCCAATGCCCGACCAGGCCCACGCTGCCAAGGCCCAGCGAAGTACTTCCTTCCTCCTTAAGATGTTGACAAGCACAGTGCACCACGCGAAGAGCACGAGATCGGTCACCAGGGCCGACAGGGACAAGCTCGGAAAGATGCTCACAAGTCCTGAAGCGGCTCCCGCGACGACCATCAGGGCCACTGGGATGAAGTAAGGGGCCCTCAGCTTCTCATGGGTGCGCCGCGCCCAGACCACGAAGGCCACGATCGACGCGAGGATGAATACATCGACAGGCGAGCTGTTAGCGGGCCCAGACGGATGGAGGATCGGCTGAAAGATGAGAGCTGCAAGCACGATGACCACAAGCGTCTTCTCCGCTCGTAAGGTCCTGCGCTCTCGAAGAAACGCCCCAGGCGACATCCCCTCAAGCTTGTCGACGGAAACAACCGTCATGATGCAGGCTTCTGCATCCGCCGGAGGAGCAAGAGATGTGCTTTCGCAAAATTAGAGTCATCGGCTTCCGTGGCGATCCTGGCTATCTCAGCCAACACAATGTCCCGTACAGAGGATGCCGGAAGCCCCAGTCGCATCAGTCCGTTGATAAAGAATTGTCGTACGAGCTCCGAGAACCACCCATTGCCGTCGATCGCATATTCCACGCCGGCTCCCCACGTTCCCGCCCGCAGATCCGGGTGGCCACGAACTGACCGCCCCTTCTTGGTGTGACGGTCCAGGTAAAGCGAATAGGCGACCACAAAACGCGCTAGGTCGCGCGTCAAAAGACCATCTGGTCGCGAAAACTCCCAGTCGATCACCCCGCACAGGGCACCTGCCCCAACCAAGAGGTTCCCCATCCAGAAATCCCCATGGACAACGCCTCGGGGAACCTGATAGCCACTCAGACGATTTCGCAATTCTCCCAACATCTCGATGTCACCGGGCAGGTCGTGATCTTCACCGAACCTCCGCTCAAGAGCAGGTACCACACCGTCGAGACTGCTTGACAGGTCTCCGGATCCTCGGGCGGTCACCTGGTGCAACTCAGCTAGCCATCGGCCAGCGGCATCAAAATCGTCTCTGACACCCGCCAGCCGAGCGACGTGATTTCGACTGTGGTAACTCGCGAGCATGACGCGTCCGGGAAGCGCTGTCGTCACCAAGACCGGACGATCTTCATGTTCCGCGATGGTCACTATGCGCGGGACCGTCTTTTCCAACGTTCCAAGCCTGTGGCGGTCAAGGGATGCCAATGAGCTGGCTTCGAGCTGGACACTTTGGGCAGCCCGATCGGTTGTTGGGACCTTGGCCACGTACGCGGGCACGGTCTCATCGGCGCGAAACATCAGAATGATGAGCTTCGCATTTGGGTCCTTCGACATGGAGAGACAGACCACGCGACCATCGAAGTCACCCACCAGCTCAGCGAGGGGGCGGCGGCCTGTGAGCGTGGAAGCCTTCATGGTCGCTCCACCAAGACAACGGTGGCCACGTGGACGGTGGCTGCAAATATCCATGCAAAGCGATGGTTCAGCAGCCTAAGCCCGACGCCCATGAACATACTGCGAACGCGGCTCATCCCCGGAGGTACCGAAAGGATCGAAGCCGCCACATAACGGAGGACAGTTCTGTCATCGCTTGTAACCAGCATGGGCATCTCTGATGACGGAAACGCCATGTACACACGTCTTGTCTTCGGGTCATTGGTTTCCCATGCATGGGCACCACACCAAGCAGACGCGACCACGGCCCGACTCGCGTCGGTGGGCGTTTTGCGAAAGAGTCGTCGCGCACTTATCTTGCGAGTCTCGGACAGCCAACGTGTGCCCGGGGGAAGGATTGCTGCCCAGGCAAGAGCACGGCGAACTTCGATCACGTCAATACTGCAAATGGCCTCATGCGCGCAACCGGGCGCACCAGACCGTTACGGGACAGGATGTTCAGTGCTTCATCGACCCCTTCATCGTCGAGATGTGGGCGCTCTTGCGGCGCCGATCCGTCGTAGCTGAAGCGCAGCGTCGAGCGTCGCAACGGATCTGGTTGTGATCGGCCGTTACGTTCGAACTCGGAGATGATGCTTCCCGACCCGTGACAAGCGGTATACAAACTTCTCGAAGCCGTGACTCCTGGAACGCAGATGTACGAGGATGTCCGATTAGTTCCTGGCAATAGGAGCGGTTGGCCCGTGGAACCAAAGGCTGGATGATCCGTCATCATTTCGACGGGATAGGCCCGGCACGCATTATGGCGGTGAACATAAGCGGGAGCACCGAAGACCTGCTCTTCATATACCGAGTTATGCGGGGAATCTACGACTAGGCGTGTTTCCGTCCGCAACACCTCGCGGGCAAACTCCCGAATGGCCGAATAGGTTGCAGCACGGTACGCGAACCCATAGTTCATGGAGAGCCTGGTTGCCAACAGTGCACGCCTTCCGTCATCCCCATGCATCGGGATCGACGGACAATCTTCGCTGAAGAATGCCGCCATGCGGTTGCGCAGCTGGGATCTAGAGCGAGACGTGAGCAAATGGCTGAGCGGCCGCTGTACCGACATCTCCGCCCGTAGCATCTTCGAGGCGCTCTTGCGCTTCGCATAGAGGGCGCCCAACTGTCCGGTCAGGACCCCTCCCCCGTTGTGAAACTGTAAGGTCACCTGGCCCTGATGAAGGCCGAGCCTGTCAGCCACGTCCTTATCGAGGATCTCCTCGATCTCCTGGAGCTCTAGAAAGTGCGTGCTGGGCCCGATGCTCCCGAAACGAAGGCGGCCCATCTGGACCACCAACCATGGGAGATCCCTACGTGCCTGCGCGGGACCGCCTAACGAGTCGATCTCGATTTGCCCATGTTCCTCGACATGATCGAGATCCGCTTCGCTCAGCTCGTAGCGCTCAGCCGCAAAGCTCGCACCTTCGGTCGCAGCACGCACAACCTCACCAGCACTTAGGTTCCGGCGCCAGTTCGGCGGATCGGGAAAGCGCTCGATCACCTTCCCGTAGAACGCAGCGACAGCCTGAGCATTTGGTCGTTCACAATCCAATGTCACGAGCGCCATTCCGCAATTCAGGGCGGCGTCTGTCAAAGTCGGGCGAATGGCACCGCGCGTGGCAACCGCGATGCTCGATGGCATCTCCGACTTTGCCTTATGACAGAAGTCCGGAAGCACCACGGGTGGCGCTGCCAGGTCAACGCCTTTAACACCCTCTTCGAGGCGCGCGACCAGATCCGAACGCGCGGGCGCGTCAGAGCTGTCAAAGACCGTCACTTCACCGGGATCGGTATCGCGGTCCCGGCCAATGATCTGAATGGCGATCTCTTCGGTTGTCATCAATCTCCTTCAGCGCTTACCTGCCGCCGCAATTGCCTGGCACACTCGGTCCACGTCCGAATCCGAAAGGTGCGGATAGAGCGGCAACGACAACAACTCCGGGAACACCGAGTCTGCAACCTTCATCTCGGTCCTTCCCGCGCCGAGGAGGTTTCGGAAGTACGGAAAGTGATGAACCGGGATGAAATGAACGGAGCTCCCAATACCCTGGCGGGCCAACTCCTTTATGACGTCATCCCTGGAGACGCCAAATCCCGCGGTGAGACGAATCACATAAAGGTGCCACGCATGCCCCCCGTTGACCGGCCTGGGGGGCAGGATGATCCCGTCGAGGCCCGCTAGCTGGGCGTCGTAGAGCTGGACAACCTCGGCACGGCGGCGTTGCCAATCATCAAGGTGACGAAGTTGAGCTCGGCCAATGGCTGCTTGAAGATCGGTGAAGTTCGCTTTTGTGCCGGCTTCTTCGACCGTGTAACGCCAGTTGCCTGACTGTTCATACCTTTTCCAAGCGTCAGCGCTCATACCGTGTAATCGCATGCGTCTTGCGCGTTCGGCCAGCGCGGGATCGCTTGTGGTCAATGCCCCGCCTTCACCGATGGGGAGATTCTTAGTTGCGTAGAAGCTGAAGCAGGCGGCGTGAGAACCGCTGCCGAGCCTCACGCCGTCATGCGATGCCCCAAGACCATGTGCGGCGTCCTCCACGATTCTGTTGGCGGGGAGATGAGCGGCCGCGGCAAGGGAGTCGACATCGAGGGGATAACCAGCCATGTGTTGTACCACCATGGCGTCGGCGCCATCGGACGATGCTGCGTCCACACCTTCCTCGGACACCCCTAGCGTCCGGTCGTCCAAATCGACAAGGACGGGGTAGTGGCCGGCACGTATGATCGCCTGGACCGCGCCACAGAAGGTAAGCGTCGGCGTGAGTATTCGCGAAGCGGGGGGAAGATCCAACAATCGAATGGAAATCTCGAGCGCGGCCGTGCACGAGCTGACGGAAACCGCGTCGTCTGCGCCGATCCAATGGGCGAACTCCTCCTCGAAGGCAAGGGATTCGACCCCTGTAGTCACCCAACCGCTCCGAAGCACATCCAGAGCAGCGCTCTGAGCATCCTCGGTGATCACGGTCTTGCAGAAGGGAATATCCCCGCCTTCCGTGCCAGCTCGATGGCCTGACGGTGTTGGACGCAGGGAGATCGAGGACGTCACCAGGTGACCGCCTCAAGAGCGGCGGCCTGCTCTGCAGCCCTCGCGCTATCACGATAGGTCGCGTCCAGTACCTCGCCGAGATTCTGGGGACCCATCTCTGCCAAGGCTCGGACTCGCGCGGCCGATCCAAATCGGTCAGCGACACATGGATTGGTGATGAGGTACCCAATGGCGTCACTCAAGAGGTTCGCATCTTCCGGGGGCACGAGAAGCCCGGTCTCTCCGGCGACCACGACATCGGGGACCGCGTTCACCGCAGTGGCTACGATGGGTCTGGCCGCGGACATAGCCTCGAGGACTGCGCAAGGTAGGCCCTCATACCGGCTTGCCATCGCGAACACATCAAGCCCCGGAAGTACTGAGGCAACGTCAGAACGCTCTCCTGCGAAAAGGAACTGGTCTTCAAGCCGATAGCGCACCACCAAGCGGCGAGCCTTCTCACGGAGGGGGCCATCACCAATCCAGACGCCGAACACATCCTTACGACGAAGGCGATGTAGCGATTCGATGAAGATCTCGGGAGCCTTTTGATAGTCCAAGCGACCCACTGTTCCGACCACGATCATGCCTGGAGGAATGCCGAGCAGTCGTCGCGCCTCTGCCCGGTCAGCACAGGTCGGAACTTGTCCTGCGGGGACGCCGACACCAATTGTGCGCACCTTTTCGGGTGAGACGAGACGTCTTCGTATAGCCTCCGCTGCCACACCAGGACCCACTGCGAGAGCGGAGTCCGTAATTCGTCCCAGAGCGCGCTCGATGCGAATGTATGCAGCCCGACGCGCCTTCGATTGGAAGTCGTGAAATGGGAATCCGTGGTACGTGTGGACAATTCGTTGAACGCCAGCTCGCCTAGCGGCAAGCCGCCCGACCCCCCCTGCTTTAGCGCTGTGGGTGTGCACGACGTCGAAGTGATTGCCGAGGAGGTACTCACTAAGCCTTCGAAGCGCCCGCCGGTCGTTCAGCAGGGAGATGTCGGGGCGGAGACACTCGATCAGGTTGACTTCGAAACCTGCAGAGCGAGCTTCATCCGCCAAACGATCACCTTGACCGATTAGAAACACCACCTCGTAATCCAGGGGGTTCAGGGCAAGACCACCTCTGAGCGCGACTCCACCCGCTCCTGCCATAAACCTCGTGACAATCTGCGCGACCCGGAAGCGCCTTCTCATCGCGTCTCCGTCAGCAGACACGCGTCGTGAAGCATTTCCGACAGCCGAGTACCTGACTGGTTGCCGAGAACCACCTCCATACAGGGCAGACGATGGCTCAGTGAACCGCACACTGGAGCGATCGGCGGGTGGACTTCACCCAGACCGGTGCCTAAAGCGAGAGTCGACGCGAAAGCCCAATATCGCCTGAGCTCGCCAGCCATATACGTGCC
Source organism: Acidimicrobiales bacterium (assembly GCA_050743805.1). Classification (GTDB taxonomy): domain Bacteria; phylum Actinomycetota; class Acidimicrobiia; order Acidimicrobiales; family RAAP-2; genus Palsa-461. The sequence continues at coordinate 78 of JBOGFX010000229.1, read as the reverse complement.
GGCCTCCAGATAACGACTTGCCAACTCCGCGGAACACACGCGCGCTGAGGTAGTCAATGAAGGCCCGCGCCTCAAGAG
>JBOGFX010000228.1:0-2354 GCA_050743805.1 Acidimicrobiales bacterium | reverse complement strand
CCGGCCTCGACTACGTCTCCTGCTCCCCCTTCCGCATCCCCGTCGCCCGCCTGGAGGCCGCCCGCGCCGCCCTGTCCCGGCCCGCGATGGACGAGAGCCGCTAGACGGAGCGCGACATCATCAGGATGGACTCCTTGACGCACACTCTCCGCCAGCTCCCAAGCGGCGCGCGACTCACCAGCGCGGCGGAGGAACTCAGCTGCATCCGTCCTCACCCCGTTGGCCCTACGAGCGATGTATTGAGCGCACGCCCAGTCTTCATCGGCGCGCCCGTTCTCGCCAGTGACCACGAAGGTGACGCTGTCGCACCCGTGTGTCCGCAAGAGCCGAGCAGTGGCCTCCGCCACCACGAAGCTGCCGCACAGCACCAGCGACGCCTCCTTGACTGCAAGGGCGCCGACTGTCCCTGCCGTGGTCTTCTGCACAACGATCCGTCCGCTAAGGTCCATAGACCGCAGCAGGCCTGGCGAGTTGACCGTGTCGAACCCGGGCGCGGGCGGCCCGTCTTTGAGCGCCACCCAATCCGGGTAGTGAGCCTTCAGCACCAGAGCTTCGTCCAGCGACTCAGCGAGAACGATCTTCTCCGCCCCCTGAGCAAAGGCCCACGCAGCCACCGTGAAAGCACGCATGACGTCGACCACGACCGCCACGGACGGGGCTTCGATCAGATCAGAGATGGCAAGGAACCGAGCATCCATTGCGGTCATGATCGCGTAGGCCAACCCTGTGGGGTGCAAAATCGCCGTTGGCGCCACCGTTCGTCGTGCGGCGGCCGCGCCTATCGGTCGATGAGCTCGGTGACGAGGTCGTGGGTTGAGCGCAGGTCGGGGACTGGGACGTCTGGCTTGAAGATCGTGAACAAAGTCTCGGCCTCGTGAGCAGGAGGCACTTGCGGCGGTCGAAGACGAGGAGGTTTGCGTACCAGTCCTCGCCGTCGGGATCCCCCGTCGCCAGCTCGGCTGGGCGGATCACCTCGAGGAGTTATTCGTGCAGCGAAGGAGCACCCAGCCGATCGTAGGATCCGGCATCTCCGCGCTGTCGGGCTCAGGCAGCGAGGTGGTGATACTCGTGGACGAGACCCCCGAGCAGGTCCTGCGCCGAACCTGAGCGGGTGCCACGGGATGCACATCCACGGGCGGATCGCCGGCGAGTGTTGGTGCGACAAGGGACAGGGAACGGTGCGGGCGGTGGCCGTCATAGTGGGCCACGTACACGGCGAGGACGTGTTCAAAATGTCGCCGTCCGAGCACAAGCGTCCAGTCCAGGCACTCTCGGCGAAGCGTGCCGATGAGGCGCTCTGCCACGGCGCTCGCCCGCGGGGAGCGCACCGGCGTCGTGATGATCCGGATGCCCTCGGAGGCGAAGACCTCCTCGAAGGGCCACCCGTCTCGTGTCGAGCTCGATAAAGAACAGCACATAGAGCTACCGGAAGAACACGGTGTCCACGGTGAAGAAGTCGGTCGCCAGGATCATATGCGCCTGGCTCGAAAGGAAAGCCTTCCAGCTCGTGGCGCCTCGCGTGCCGGCGGGTCCCAGCCCCTCTTCGGCGAGCACACGGCGGACCGTGGTGGCCGACACCCGGATCCCGAGACCATTTAGCTCCCCTTGGATGCGTAGGTAGCCCCAGCGGGGGTTCTCCTTTGCCAAGCGCACGATGAGGGCGCGGGCTTCCTGGGCCATGGGCGGACGACCCAGGCCGCGCCTCGGATAGGTCCAACGTCGGGCCACCAGCTTGCGGTGCCATCGAAGCAGCGGCTCGGGGGTCACGAAGAAGGCCTGCCACCGCGTGCGCGGCAGAACACGGGAGGCGGCTGCGAGGAAGACACGGTCGGCATCGCCCAGCTTCGGCCGGGCAACCTGGCGGCGCAGGACGGACAACTCGTGGCGGAGCACCACGAGCTCAAGGTCCTTCGACTGCTCGGAACCGAAGCGGAGCACCACTATCGACAGGACACGCCAAAGCGCGACATAGAAGATGGACACCACCGAGCCCACACCCTCCCGAGACGGTCGAGTCCCGAAACGATAACCGTTGTCCCCTCAGCGGCACCGTCGCGCGAAAAGCGGCCGGTCGAGGCTGTTCTTTCTGCCTGGCTACGCCCCGCAGCTCAACGCTGACGAGTGGGCGTGGAAGAACGCCGAGCACGATCGGATCGGACAGACCGAGATAACCAGCCTAGAGGGCCTTGGGTCCAAGGCGCTCGCCGCGCCGGACCGGATCGCACGAGTACCAGCGTTGATAGAAATGCTCTTCGGCGCTCCGGATTTACGCTACATCCTCGCCTGACGTCGCGTTACACGCTCGGATTACGTCAGCTAGAGGAGCCGGTCAAATGGTCGCCTCGGTTGACGAC
>JBOGFX010000227.1:0-2282 GCA_050743805.1 Acidimicrobiales bacterium | reverse complement strand
GCCTCCGAGAGCTGGGCGAGCACCTGGTAATAGGAGGAGGGCATCCCGGCGCCCTGGCGCAACTGGGCCTCGATGTGCGCCCACAAGAGCCGGGTGGCCTCGAGGAAGGAGCGCCAGGTCTCCTGCTCCTCTTCGTCGAGCCACCGAACCGTCTCCATTGGTAGTCAGCGGCGCGGTGCCTGCAAAGCAGGCCCGTTTCCGCATCCCCCTTTCGATCTGTACGTGCGGTTCTCCCGCATACAGCTCACCGACGGGCTTGTTGACATGGTTACGCTGCCTTCGGATAACGGATAGTGCCCATGAACTGGTGCAGGCCCTGGTCGTGGAACCAGGTGCGCGTCCATCGTGTCGCCTGTCCGGCATGGAGGTTGCGACCCCGCTTCTTGACGAGCAAGCGGTGGAGCCGCCATGCAACGTAGTCGTCCAGGCTGACAAACTTGGTGGCGCTGTTGCCGGTGCGGAAGTAGTTGCCCCATCCCCGAAGGAACAGGTTCAGCCGCTTGATTACGGCGTCCAACTCCATCCCGACCCGGCTCCGACCGGTCATGGCCTTGACCCTCGTTCGGGCACGCTTGATGGACCGCACCGACGGCCAGCGGTGGAGGTAGTAGCGGATAACACGCTCATGCTCCCAGAGCTTGCCGGACATGCGAGCACGAAAGTGCCAGCCGAGGAAGTCGAAGCCCTCCTTGCCCTCTCCGAGGTCGACCACACGGGTCTTGTCCGGATGCAAGGTGAGACCGAGGTCGCCCATGAGGACGGTCGCCCGCCTCTGGGCTTCTTCGGCCTCGGAGCGAGACGAGCACAACACAACGAAGTCGTCGGCGTAGCGGACGAGGTCGCCAGTGCCGAACTCGGCCCAGGCCCGGTCGAAGGCATGCAGGTAGATGTTGGCGAGGAGCGGTGAGATCACCCCTCCTTGTGGAGTGCCCGTGACCGTCTCGGACACGACCCCTGTCGCCAGCACGCCTGCTTGCAACCACAGGCGGATGAGCTTGAGCACCCGTCGGTCACTGACCCGCTCTCCCACGAGCGACAAGAGCCGCTCGTGGTCGATCTCACCGAAGAAGTTCTGGATGTCGGCCTCAAAGACGAACTGGCATCCCCTTGGAAACGACACCCGGATGGCTTCTGCGGCGTCGGTCGCCGATCGCTTGGGTCGGAACCCAAACGAACAAGCCAAGAAGTCCGCCTCGAAGATTGGTTCGAGGACGATCTTGGCTGCTTGTTGTGCGACCCGGTCCTTCACCGTCGGGATGCCCAGCGGGCGCATCTTGCCTGTGGGCTTTGGGATCTCCACCCGCCGCACGGGGCGTGGGTGGTAGATGCCTGCACGGAGGGCGTCACCGAGTTCATCGAGCATCCGATGGACCCCGTAGTCGTCCTCCACGAAGCTGACGGTCACCTGATCGATGCCCGCCGCTCCACGATTCGCCCGGACCCGCTCCCACGCCTCCCACAGAACGTCACTTCTGTAGATGCGGTCGTACAGGGCGTGGAAACGCCGACCCGAAGACTGCTTGGCCGCAGCCCATAGCCGGTTCTGGAGGCGTCGCACTTTCTCCGGAGGCACATGCTGCCCCTGGGGGTAGATGGACCGGGCGGTCCCGGCCATGCCCTTGCGCGTTCCACCGTTGCCGGCGTGACCGAAGTCGGGGCCCTTCCCTCCTGTCGGGTTCATCCCGACGATCGGCAGTACTACGACCCCGTCGGACTCCCGCTCCACTCCGAACGCTTTCACCATTGGCTTATACGTCCGGTCTTTGCTGACGAAGCTGTGAAGACGGGCCTCTCCTGTTCCGAACACCACCGTGCGTACGTGCCGCTCCCCGTACCCCGGGGGGACCCGACCAGGGGCGTCTCCGGAACTGGCCAGTTGGTCGGACATGGGCCTTCGCCGTGACATGAGCGGCTCGGCTCCCCCATTGTGGGTCTGACGAGGCTGCAGGATTCGGACCTGGTGGCCCTACGGCCCGCACGCTTGCTCCCTCCAAAGAGGCTTTTGACACCCCGCTCAGCCCGCCACCTCTCGACGACGGACCGGGGCCTGCTACCGGGCTCTCCGGCGATTACCCAGGCGGGACTTGCACCCGCTGGTCGAGTCCAGCTTCCAGGACGCAACATGGCAAGACCGTACCGCCTCGGCACGGAACGGTGCGGCTCAGCGGACGCTGAGCTCGCGCCGGTACACTCGGGCGGGACCCATCGCGACGAGCGCGGAGGCGAGCGCGTCGAACGCGACTGCTGCCTCTCCGCCCGGATCGCGCAGCGCGACAGGAACC
>JBOGFX010000226.1:0-7598 GCA_050743805.1 Acidimicrobiales bacterium | reverse complement strand
GGCCTTGGCGGATCGAGCTCTTGGGTTGATGCCGCCACGACCCGGTCCGCGTCCTCGCCGAGGCACGACAGGATCGCGACTGCGAGCTCGAAACGACTCGCGTCCCCCGAGTTGGCCACGTGAAAGCAGCCAGGCCTCCGCTCCTTGGCCAGGGCCACTATTGCCGACGCCAGGTCTTCACAGAAGGTGGGGCGTGCCCGCTGATCGTCCACGACTCGAAGCTGACCTCCACCTTTGGCCGCGGCGGTGATCGCGCTGACGAAGTTTCGCCCGTGCCCGCCTGCGAGCCAGGAGGTCCTCACGATCGTGGCTGTGGGTGCACAGGCGCTCTCTCCGGCGAGCTTGGTCTGCCCGTAGACGGAGATCGGGTTGGCCTCGTCGGTCTCTTTGTAGGGCCGGTGGGCCTGGCCGTCGAACACGTAGTCGGTCGACACGTACACGACGTGCGTGCCGTGGGCCTGGGCGGCCTTGGTCACGTTCGCCGTGCCTGTCGCGTTTACGGCCCTCGCGCGGGTCGGATCACGTTCGCATGCGTCCACGTCGGTCATCGCGGCCGCGTGGATCGCGACGGCCGGAGCTATCTGTTGGAACGCCCCCATCACGGCGGACAGGTCATCAACGGGCAGCGCGCCATGGTCGAGCGCAATCACCTCAAAGCTCGCTTCGCGCGCCAGAGCTGCGCCGAGCTCGTGACCCAGCTGCCCGCTCGCTCCCGTCACCATCAGCCTGGGAAGCGCCACCAAATGCCTCGGGGTCAACGCCCTCTTGCAGCCGTCGCCCAAGCGTGCTCGTCGGGCAGGGCTCCTTCGATCAGCGGCTCCCACCAGCCCCGGTGCTCCCGGTACCACTCCACGGTCTGGGCGATCCCTTCCTTCAGCTCCACCTCAGGAAGCCAACCGAGCTCGGAGCGAAGCTTGCTCGAGTCCAACAGGTAGCGCGTGTCGTGGCCCGGCCTGTCGGTCACGATCCTCTTCAGGCTCTGCGGCTTGCCCGCTGCATCGAGCACCAGGTCGGCGATTTGAGCGATCGACGCCTCGATCCCGCTACCCACGAGGTACGTCTCGCCGATCCGTCCCTTCTCCATGACGATCTCGATGGCCTTGCAATGGTCGGACACGTGGAGCCACTCGCGCCGGTTCTCCAAGGAGGCATACAGGGGAAGGGGTCGGTCGTCCAAGGCCCGCGTGGCGAGGAGCGCCACCAGCTTCTCTGGGAACTGGAACGGGCCGTAGTTGTTCGCACAGTTGGTGATGGTCACCGGCAGGTCGTAGGTCTCCAGGTACGCCCTCACGGCGTGATCCGCCCCCGCCTTGGACGCGCTGTACGGCGTGCGCGGTCGGTAGGGGCTCTCCTCCACGAAGCCGGCCTTCTCGTCGAGCGACATCTGGCCGTAGACCTCGCACGTGGAGACATGGTGGAACCGCTGCACCCCGTGACGACGGCACGCCTCCAGCAGCCGTTGCGTACCCAAGACGTTGGTGAAGAAGAACGCCCCCGGATCCAGAGCGGCCCTGCTGTTGTGGGATTCGGCTGCGAAATGGACCACCGCTTCGATGCGATGGTCGCCAAGTGCGACCTGCACGCGTTCCTGGTCGACGATGTCGGCCTCGACCAGCTCGACCGGATGCGCCAGGCCATCCAAGTTGGAGGGGTTCCCCGCGTAGGTCAGCGCGTCGTAGACGACGACGTGATCGCTCGGGTGCTCGCGAACCCAGTACCGGACGAAGTTGGATCCGATGAAGCCCGCGCCCCCCGTTACAAGGAGCCGCATGGCGACCCAGCCTAACCCGGAGTCCCTCCCCCACTTCGATCGCGAAGATGGACCACGTCAGCTGCGGCCACGACACGCCGGGCGCCTTCGACGTCCACGATGAGGCGCCCGTTCTCGTCGAGCGCACGCGCCTGTCCCAGGAACGTTTCATGGCCCAGGTCGATCCGGACCCAGCGCCCCAGGGTCGCGGTACGGCGTGCAAGCTCGCCTATGAGCTCCCTCCTCGTCTCGGGCCCCTCAAGAGAGCCGCGGCGTCGGGCGATCCCGCCCAGGATGGAGGCGAGGAGGGCTTGGTGATCGACCTGCGCTCGGGCAATCGCCTCCAGGCATGTCGCATTCAGCCGCTCAGCATCCTGTCCCGGCATCGGCCAGCTCACGTTGAGGCCGACGCCGACAGCGACCGCGGGGTCCTCCGAGGAGGGCTCAGACACCTCGGCCAAGATCCCTCCGAGCTTACGGTCACCCACCACCAGGTCATTTGGCCATTTCAAGCTGAGAGAGGGAGCCTTGGTTGCGCACGCGTCCAGGGTGGCAAGGGCGACCAACGCCGAGGCACAGAACAGGTCCTGCGCGACCAGGCGTGGCCGGAGCAGCACGGAGAACAAAAGGCCGGCACCGGGCGGACAGAGCCATCTGCGCCCGAGCCGGCCCCGACCGGCCGACTGAGCACGGGCCACAGCCACCGTCCCCTCCACCGCGCCGCGCTGTGCAGCTGCCAGGACCCAGGAGTTGGTCGAAGGGACCTCGTCGAGGTGTTGGACGATGAAAGCGGACGGGTAGTCGGACATGCTAAGGCTCTAGGGCCCAGATCTCATCACAGGACGAGGGGCTGGCCTGCGGCGTTTCCACCGGGGTCGGTCGTCGGTTTGATGGCCATCTCTAGTGCGATCAAACTAGGGCGTCATTCGGCGTAGCCGTCCGGCGGTCGCCTGCGTGCCGAGAGGAAAAGTGCTCGACAAGGTCCTGATCGCTAACCGGGGTGAGATCGCCGTGCGGATCATCCGCACCTGCCGCGAGCTGGGCGTCGCCACCGTCGCCGTCTACTCGGAGCTCGACCGGGACGCCCTGCACGTCCGCATGGCTGATGAGGCCTACCCCCTGGGCGGTCGGACGGCGGCCGAGAGCTACCTGAACACCGCAGCGATACTCGATGCCATCGCAGCGAGCGGGGCGGACGCGCTGCACCCCGGCTATGGCTTCTTCTCCGAGAATGCCGACTTCGCCCGGGCGATCCTGGAGGCAGGGGTCGTCTTCGTCGGGCCACCTCCCGAAGCAATCGAGACCATGGGAGACAAGATCAGCGCCCGTCTCGCGGCGGAGGCCTCGGGTGTTGCAGGCGTCCCTGGGCGAAGCACGCCGGTCGAGAGGCCGCAGGAGATCATCGACTTCGGGGAGGAGTTCGGCTGGCCGGTCGCGATAAAGGCGGCCTTTGGGGGCGGCGGCCGCGGGATGAAGGTCGCTCACTCGCCGCACGAGGCGGCCGATGCGATGGGCTCGGCGCAACGCGAGGCTCAAGCGTCGTTCGGACGCGGGGAGATCTACCTGGAGCGGTACCTGCAGTGGCCCCGCCACGTCGAGATGCAGGTTCTGGCGGACGCTCACGGCAACGTGGTCTGGCTCGGCGAGCGCGACTGCTCCTGCCAGCGCAGGCACCAGAAGCTGATAGAGGAGTGCCCCGCTCCCCAGTTTGGAGACGACATCCGAAGCGCGATGGGCGAGGCGGCGGTGCGTGTGGCGCGCGGTTGTGGCTACACGAACGCGGGAACCGTCGAGTTCCTCTACGAGGACGGCTCGTTCTATTTCTTGGAGATGAACACGCGCCTTCAAGTCGAGCATCCGATCACGGAGCTGGTAACGGGCCTGGACCTGGTCGCATGGCAGCTCCGCATCGCCTCCGGTGAGCCGCTGGACTTCACCCAGCAAGACGTCAAGACCACCGGCCATGCCATAGAGGTGCGAATCAATGCCGAGGACCCGAGCCACGGGCGCTTTCTGCCGGCCCCCGGGACCATCAGCACCCTCAAGCCCCCGGGGGGCCCCGGAGTCCGCTTCGACAGCGGATATGAATCGGGGGGGACGGTCAGCCAGCACTACGACAACCTCGTAGCCAAGCTTTGCGCATGGGGACAGGATCGGGAGTCCGCGCGACGCCGAATGCTCCGAGCGCTGGCAGAGACCGAGCTCAGCGGAATACCGAGCACCATCGAAGCCGCCGCGGTGATCTTGGCGCATCCCGATTTCGTTGACGCTAGGCACTCGACCCGCTGGGTGGAGGAACGCCTGGACCTCTCCGGCATCGACACCACCTCCGAACCCATCGGCGAGCCCGGTCCGGACAAGGTCGCGACAGAGGTCACCGCCGAGGTGGATGGCAGGTTGTACCGGGTGAACGTCTGGGTCCCCGCCGCTCAACTGAGCCACTCGGGTCCCACGGAACGACGACCGCGGCCAGTTTTGGCGGGGGCCGGCGCCGTGACGGTGCCCATGCAGGGGACCATCGTCCGGGTGCTGGTCTCGGTGGGAGATACGGTCGAAGCCGGCCAAACGGTCTGTGTGCTCGAGGCGATGAAGATGGAGAACGCAATCGCGGCCGACGCCCCGGGAACCGTGACCGAGGTGCGAGTCGCACCAGGGGACTCCGTCGGCGGCGGTGACGTCGTGGTGGTCATCGGCTAGACCGTGGTGGTGACCAACGAATCCTTGCTGAGTGCGAAGAAGGTCGTACAGGAGGCGGTAGAGGGCGCCACCGCAGAGCTGGTAGAGCTCAGCCATGCGATAGCGGGTCGTCCCGAGACCGGTTTCGAGGAGCACTTCGCCGCGGCTCGATTGGGTGAGGTGCTGGCAGCTCATGGCATGGACGTGGAGACCGGGGTCTACGAGCTCGACACCGCCCTGCGAGCCACGACGGGAGACGGGCCCCTCGTCGTGGGGCTCTGTGCCGAATACGACGCCCTGCCGGGTATCGGCCATGCTTGCGGCCACAACGTCATCGCCGCTTCTTCGGTCGGGGCGGCCATAGGCCTCGGCAAAGTCGCCGACGACCTTGGCCTGACGGTCGTCCTGCTCGGAACCCCTGCGGAAGAGGGCGGGGGCGGGAAGATCTTCATGCTCGAACGCGGAGCCTTCGACGGCATCCACTTCGCGATGATGGTGCACCCCTGGCCCGCCGACCGGCTCGGCGCGGCCTGCCTCGCCGTTTCGCATCTCGACGTCACCTTCGAAGGCAAGGATGCCCATGCAGCCGCGTCGCCCTACGAAGGGGTGAACGCCGCTGACGCGATGGTGATCTCCCAGGTTGCGCTGGGGCTCTTGCGCCAGCACTTCCGCCCTGGCAACCAGGCCCACGGCGTGGTCCTCGAAGCTGGTCGAGCGGCAAACGTCATCCCCTCGCTGGCAAAGGGCTATTTCATGTGCCGCGCGACAACCCTGAGCGACCTGGAAGAGCTGGAACCCAGGGTCAAGCACTGCTTCGAGGCCGGAGCGGCAGCGACGGGCGCGACGCTGAGCATCGAGTCCAGCTCGCCGACCTACACGCACATGGAACAGGACTCCGAGCTGCTTGGTCTCTATCGCGCGAACGCGGAGACCCTCGGTCGCAGCTTCGAGCCCGACGATCGAGGTGACCCTCAACCCTTCGTCTCAACGGACATGGCCAACGTCTCCCTCGAGGTGCCGACGATCCACCCGTTGATCGGCATCCAATCCGACGGTGCCGTCAACCACCAGCCGGAGTTCGCGGCCGCGTGCGTGACCCCCTCCGCGGACCACGCCACCGTCGACGGGGCGGTGGCACTGGCTTGGACCGGGGTGGACGCGACTGCTGACGCCGTGCGCACGAGACTGCTCGATCAAGCGAGGTCGTAGACGGCCCTGGCCCGCGGGCAAGAGCACCTTGACCCCGTACCCGAACCTATCCTCGTGGATGGGGCATGCAGTGCTCGTCATACTCGGCAATGACGATGTCACCGGCATCGATGCCGCACGCCGGGCACCCCGGATCGCGCTGGAGCCTGAATGTCCGGAACGTCTCCTCCAAAGAGTCGAAGGCAAGCAGCCGTCCTACGAGCGGATCGCCAAGCCCCAACAGAAGCTTCAGCGTCTCGAGCGCTTGGATAGATCCAACGATCCCGGGGAGGACACCCAACACTCCGGCCTCCGAGCACGAAGGAGCGAGCTCAGGAGGAGGAGGCTCCGGGATCAAGCACCGGTAGCAGGGCCCGTTGTAGGGGTCGAAGACGGTCACCTGGCCCTCGAAACGGAAGATCGAACCGTGAACAACCGGGATCCGCTTGACCAACGACGCGTCGTTAACCAAGTAGCGGGTGGGAAAGTTGTCCGTACCGTCGAGAATCACGTCATAACCATCGATGATGTCCAAGACGTTGTCAGCACCGAGGCGCACGTCATAGGTGGCGACGTTCACGTCGGGGTTCATGGCGGTGATGGTCTTTTTGGCTGAGTCGACCTTGCGCTCCCCGATCCGGTCCATGTTGTGAATGATCTGTCGCTGGAGATTGGAAGCGTCGACCACGTCCATGTCGATCACCCCGAGAGTCCCTACGCCCGCGGCAGCCAGATAGAGCGCCGCGGGTGAGCCGAGCCCTCCGGCTCCTAGCAGCAGGACCTTGGAGGCGAGGAGCTTCTGCTGGCCGCTCTCGCCCACCTCGGACAAAAGGAGATGCCTCTGGTATCGGTTTCGCTGGTCGGGGGTCAGAGTTGCCGGGGTCGACCACGCACGACCCTCATCCTTCCAACGATTGAATCCCCCGATGAGCGAGACGGCATCGCTGTAGCCGAGGTCGGCCATCGTCTGCACCGCGAAGGCAGACCGAACGCCGCCAGCGCAGTAAACGAGGACGTGGGCGTCCTTGTCCGGGATCCGGCCTTCGACGCCGAACTCCAGGTTGCCCCGCGGTAGATGGATAGCGCCAAGAAGCGCCCCTTGTTCGTACTCTTCAGGCTCACGGACGTCGAGCACCACCGAATCATCGATCCGCGTCTCGGCCTGCTCGGGCGTCACCTCGACGATCGAAGCTTTCGCCGCATTCAGAAGGTCTCGCGCACTGGCCATGGTCTGCTCCCCAAGATCAGAGATCCACCTTGTTAAACCTTACCAGTGGGCTCAAGATTCCCGTCCAAGCTGCATGGCGGCTCCCACCCGGCCTGCAGTGGCAGAGGGGCCTGGCGCTCCGCCACCAAACGCCTCCGGCGTCGGACCAGAGGGCCCAAACCAAGACCGCCAACAACGACCCGGCACCCACTGGGGTCGACCCGGACCCCAAACGCGGGCGTCAACCCGTTTTCCTGACACCGCGGGGATCCGACGCGAAGATCTCCGACAGCAAGGAGCCCGCCGATGAATCTCAGAGAAACGATCGAGAAGCGCCGCATGGTGAGAAGCTTCTCGTCCGAGCCGCTCGACCCGAAGCAACTGGAGAACCTGCTGCGCACCTCCCTGCGAGCACCATCCGCGGGCAACACGCGGGGGGTGGCGTGGCTCACGTTGCTCGGAGCACAGACGGCGATGTACTGGGAGCACGCGACCACCAAAGATTGGCGGTCCAACGCCACCAGGTTTCCCGGCCTGGCTCGGGCGCCCGTGATCGCGCTGTGTCTCTGCTCACCAAAGCTGTACCTGAGGCGTTACGGAGAGCCCGACAAACTTCGATCCGGCCTCGGCACCGGCGAGGAAGCGTGGCCGGTCCCCTACTGGTTCGGGGACGCTGCGTTCGTGACCATGCAGCTTTTGCTCGGTGTCGCCGAGGCAGGCCTGGGGGCTTCTTTTTTGGGCAATTTCCGAAACGAGGCACGACTTCTACGGTCGCTT
>JBOGFX010000225.1:0-1787 GCA_050743805.1 Acidimicrobiales bacterium | reverse complement strand
ATCCGTTGCACGCGCCGCAGGTCGGGGTTGTGGAACAGGAACAGGTGGGTTGCCATGCCGTAGGCCATCAGCGGGATGTTGACCGGCTCCTGCGAGCTCACGACGACGTCGAGCTTCCCCTACTCGCAGAACGCGAGCTCGGTGCTCGTCCCCCAAGACGGCGGCCTCCCGCCCAGCTACAACTATGTGAGGAATTCGGTCAAGTTGGTGGTCAACGCCTACTCGGGGAAGATGACCTTCTACGCGATGGATCAGGACCCGATCCTGCGCACCTACGAGGCGGCATTCCCTCAGATGTTCACCCCGGCCGCCCAGATGCCCGCGGACGTGAGGGCGCACCTGCGCTACCCAGAGGACATGTTCGCCGTGCAGACCGCCCTCTACGGCCGCTATCACCTGTCGGCACCTCAGGCCTTTTACAACGCGAGCGGAGCCTGGTCGTTGTCCCCCACAGCCGGAGCCGGCTCTCCCACCCAGTCCCTCGCCGTGACCCTGACCACGAACTCGCGTAATCAGCTGACCGGGTCCATAGCTCCGATGTCGCCCCTATACCAGGTGTTGCAGCCGCCGGGTAGCGACAACGATGAGTTCACGATCTCAGACGCCTACGTCCCGTTCAACCCCTCAGGAGCGAGCCAGAACCTCTCGGCGTTCATGCTCGGCACCTATGGCACGAGTGGTGGAAATCTGCACATATACGTGACCGGCGGGGGCCAGAGCGTCGGACCTGCCCTGGCAGAGGCGGAGATCCAGCAGAACAACACCGTCTCCCAGGAGATCACCCTCTTGGACCACACCAGCTCGAGCGTCCTCTTGGGCAACGTCCTCATGGTCCCCGTCGGAAACGCGGTCATATATGTCCGACCTCTCTACGTGGAGTCCACGGGCAACCCCGAGCCGGAGCTGAATGACGTGATCACCGTGTTGGGTCAGAACGTCCAGATTCAGCCGACGATCGGCGCGTCGCTCACCGCGCTGCTCAATACGCCGGTCTCATCCCCGGGCACCTCTGGTCCACAGTCGCCCACGCTCGCGGCCGACGCAGCCACGAAGGTCAACCAACTCCTGGCCGAGGCTCAAGCCGACTATGAGGCAGCGCAAGCCGCGCTCAAAGGCGGCAGTCCGAACGCCCTCGCGCAGTACCAGAGTGAGGTTGACGCGATGGACCAGGTCATACAGCAGGCGGCCTCACTGATGACACCGGCGGGAGCGAAGGCACCAGCAGCCAGTCCGGCGCCCAAGAGCGCTCCGAGCCAAAAGAAGGCCAGCAAGCCACTCTCGGCAGCCGTCCGAGCCACGCCACCGGGTGTTTCGGGCTAAAGCCTGTGGAACAGGCGCTCTAGTCGTGAAAAGATGTGGCCGCGTCATCCGGCGAGCAACGGGAGCTGAGGAGTGCCAATGGGATTGCTCGACAAGATGAAGGAGGGGGCTGCACAGGCGACGGCGGTCGCCAAAGACGCAGCCCAGAAGGGTCAGGCGAAGCTCGACGCGCTCCAAGCCAAACGAGCCGCCGACGCTCTCTTGAGAGACTTGGGGGCGGTCGTTTACGCCGAGAAGACGGGGCGTTCTTCGGGTGATGCCGACCGGACGGCTCGGATCGTCACGGCGTTGGAGCAACACGAGACCGAGAACGGTCCCATCGACCTCACTGGCTCGCTGCTGCACTGACGCGCTCGTCATCGATGCGATGCGAGTATTGTTAAGGCCTCACCGCGGGGTGGAGCAGTCTGGTAGCTCGTCGGGCTCATAACCCGAAGGTCGTAGGTTCAAATCCTACCCCCGCCACC
>JBOGFX010000224.1:0-14898 GCA_050743805.1 Acidimicrobiales bacterium | reverse complement strand
GTCGACTCCTACATCGTCTATTTCGAGCGCCTGAAGGACGAAGCGCGCGCCGGACGGACCATACGCACCAGCCTCGACCGGGGCTTCAAGAGCGCCTTCCGCACGGTGCTCGCTGCAGACTTCGTGTCGCTGCTCGCCGCGGTCCTCCTGTACCTGTTGGCCGTGGGGGACGTGAAGGGTTTCGCCTTCTTCTTGGGCCTATCCACCCTTCTCGACGTCTTCGTCACCTATTTCTTCACCCGTCCCCTGGTGGCCCTGTTGGGCCGTAGCGAGCGCCTCACGAGCGCGAGGAGGATCGGCATCAACCGCGGTCTCGCGGTCAGCGCGGGCGGGGAGCCGTGAGCCCGCTCGAGCGCCGGGGGGAAGGCTTGAAGAACGTAGCGATCCCCGGTCGCCTCTTGGAGATCCAAGATGACCAGATCGAAGACGACGTCCCCTCTCAGCCCGACGACCTGGAGCCCGACGACCTGGAGCCCGACGAGGTGACCGTGGCCGCGCGCAGGCCACCAGCCTCAGGCGGGCGGCGCTCGCCCTTGAAGGCCTTCCTGCGCCTTTACCGCGGTGAGACCGGGTTCGACTTCGTGGGGCGGCGGCGCTGGTGGCTCATGCTGTCGGGGACGATCATCGTCGCGGGGCTCGTCTCGTTCTCCATACGCGGCTTCAACTTCGGCATCGACTTCCGCGGGGGGACCTCCTGGGAGATCACGGCGCAGGGGGTCTCCCAGGCAAAGGTCGTGAGCGCCGTGCAAGCCGCGGGAGTGAACCAGCCGACCGTCCAGATCCTGGGAGGCAGGACCATCGAGGTCCAGGCTGACCTCAACTCGTTGTCGGCCGCGCAGAGGGCGAGGATCAGTGATCACGTGGAGGCTGCCCTGCAGCGCTTCGCACCCGACCAGGGGGTGTCGATCTCGACCGTGGGACCGACCTGGGGAGGTCAGGTAACCCAGCACGCGATAACCGCTCTGATCGCGTTCTTCGTGGTCGTCGCCATCTACATCAGCCTTCGCTTCGAACCAAAGATGGCCGCTGCCGCGTTCGTCGCGCTGGTGCACGACCTGTTGGTGACCGCGGGGGTCTACTCGCTCTTCGGCTTCCAGGTGACACCCGACACCGTCATCGCGATCCTGACCATCCTCGGTTACTCGCTCTACGACACCGTCGTCGTCTTCGACCGTGTCCGCGACAACTCGCGGGGTCTGGGGGCATCGGGCCGTCTGACCTACACCGAGATGGTCAACCTGTCGATGAACCAGACCTTGGCCCGCTCGATCAACACCTCGCTGGTCGCGATCATGCCGGTCTTTGCAATCCTGGTGATCGGTGCCGAGCTCCTGGGTGCGATAACCCTGCAGGACTACGGCCTCGCGCTGTTGATCGGCCTGCTCAGCGGGGCCTACTCGTCCATCTTCATCGCTTCGCCGATCCTGGCCGTCTTGAAGGAGCGCGAGCCCCGTTATCGAGCGATCGCGCAGCGTCTTGCAACTCGCTCCGATCGCGCCGGCACCCTCACCCCCGCAGCTGCAGCCAGGCTCGCGACCGGCGGGAGGCCGCGCCCGGCCGCTAGCGGGTCGCGCAGCCTCGTCGCCTCGGGCCAGCCGAAGGCCCGGCCCGTCGGACGCCACCAGGGCGCGGCGGACCCAGAGGGCGACGGGATCACGTCGGCAGGTCCTCGGGTTCGGTCTCAAAGGTCATCTCAACCGAGGGGCCGCAAGGGCTCCAAACGTTCGTCCAAGAAGCGGCGCTGACGCGCTGGTGGCGAACAGCCTGGCAGGGGGGACCCCGGGCTAGCCTTGAAGCATGGTGAGCCTGGCTCGGGCGCGGGAGGAGGCCATCAAGGCCGAGGAAGCCGCATTCGACGCGCTGGTGGCCCCGGTCCTCCAAGCGCTGGCGGAGCACCGGCCGGGCGAAGACCCCTCCCTGGTCGTAGCGGCCGCCAGGGCGGCGGCCTCGGCGCATGTCGACCAGCAGCGGCGTTCGGGCGAGCCCTACGTGACACACCCGGTCGCTGTTGCGACCATCGTCGCGTCGCTCGGCTTGGACGCGAGCAGCGTCGCCGCCGCCCTTCTGCACGACGCGGTCGAAGACACCAACCTGACCTTGGAGGAGATATCGGAGCGCTTCGGCACCGCGGTGGCACGGGTGGTCGACGGGGTCACCAAGCTCGACCGCCTCCAGTTCGATTCCAAGGAGGCCCAGCAGGCGGCGACCATCCGCAAGATGCTCGTCGCCATGGCGAGCGACTGGCGCGTCCTTTTGATCAAGCTCGCAGACCGTCTGCACAACATGCAGACGCTCTCGGTCATGCCCGAGTGGAAGCAGCGTCGCACCGCACAAGAGACTCTCGACATCTATGCCCCGCTGGCCCACCGGCTGGGGATCGAGCAGATCAAGTGGCAGCTCGAGGATCTCGCGTTCAAGACCCTCTACCCCAAGCGCTACACCGAGATCGCGCAGATGGTAGCGACCCGGGCGCCCAAGCGAGAGGAGCTTTTGGAGAGGGTCCTGGTGGCAGTGCGCGAACGTCTGGAGGCAGCGGGCATCGCCGCGGACGTGACCGGAAGACCCAAGCACCTCTGGAGTATCTACGAGAAGATGGTGGTCCGCGCCAGGGAGTTCGACGACATCTACGACCTCTTGGGGATCAGGGTGATCGTGCCCGTCGAGAGGGACTGCTGGTCGGCACTGGGCGCCATACACGCGATCTGGCCACCTGTGCACGGACGCTTCAAGGACTACATCAACACTCCAAAGTTCAACCTCTACCAGTCGCTGCACACCACCGTCATAGGTCTTGACGGTAATCCGGTGGAGGTGCAGCTACGGACAGAGGAGATGCACCGGCGCGCCGAGTTCGGGATCGCTGCCCACTGGGGCTACAAGGAGCAGGGGGATCCCACCGAGATCGCCTGGATGCGGCGCATCGCCGACTTCGACCAGGAGACGAGCGACCCGGTCGAGTTCCTCGCCGCCTTGAAGCTCGACTTGGAGCAGGACGAGGTGTACGTCTTCACGCCCAAGGGCAGGGTGATCGCCCTGGCCGCCCAGTCGAACCCGGTGGACTTCGCTTACGCGATACACACCGAGGTCGGCCACCGCTGCATAGGCGCGCGGGTCAACGGACGGCTCGTGCCATTGGACACCAAGCTCAACTCGGCGGACACCGTCGAGATCTTCACCTCGAAGTCCCCTTCCGCCGGCCCGTCGCGTGACTGGCTCCAGATAGTCGCCTCCTCCAGGGCCCGCAACAAGATCCGGCAGTGGTTCTCGAGGGAACGTCGCGAGGACGCGATCGAGAACGGCCGAGAGGCGCTCGGCAAGGAGCTGCGCCGCTCGGGGATGCCGTTGAACAAGCTGTTGGGCTCCGCTGCTCTCCTGGCCGTCGCGCGATCGATGAACCTGGCGGACCTAGAAGCCCTCTACGCGGCGGTGGGAGAGCGCCAGGTTTCGGCCACCTCGATAGTCCAGCGCCTCGTGAAGGAGCTCCGCACAGGCGACGAGGAGCAGCTGCCGACCGTCGCAGACCTCGGCGTTCGCCCTTCCAAGCGTCTCCGGCGCCCCGGGGCAGGTGTCTACGTGGAAGGTCTTGACGACGTCATGGTCCACCTAGCGCGCTGCTGCACGCCGGTACCGGGCGACGAGATCGTGGGCTTCGTGACCCAAGGACGCGGGGTCTCTGTGCACCGGTCCGACTGCGCGAACGCGATGGCTCTCGGGCGCCGCTCCGACGAGCGCCTCATCGAGGTGGAGTGGGACCGCGGCAACGACGGGGTCTTCCTGGCCACCGTCGAGGTGATGGCATTCGACCGGGCGCGCCTGTTGGCCGATGTGAGCCGGGTGGTCGCAGAGCACCACCTAAACATCGTCGCCGCGCGCACGATGACCACCCATGACCGGGTCAGCAGGATGACCTTCGACCTGGAGCTCGCTGACCCGGCGCACCTCGCGTCCTTGGTCAGCTCGCTGCGGTTCTTGGACGGCGTCTTTGACGCCTACCGCCAGCTCCCCGGCAAGAGCCGGTGACCCCGGAGCCCCCCGATCGCGGCGAACCGCTGCGCGCCCTGCGGGGGATCCACGACGTGCTCTACCCGCAGAGCGCACGCTGGGAGTCCTTGATAGCCACGTTCGCACAGCTCGCGTCCCAGGCCGGCTACCGACTTCTCGTGAGCCCCCTGCTGGAGGACGCCTCGGTGTTCCGCAGGGGGATCGGATCAGGGTCCCAAGTGGTCGGCAAGGAGATGTACGAGTTCTCCGACCGTGACGGGACCATGGTGGCCCTGCGGCCGGAGGGAACGGCGTCTGTGGCCCGCGCCTTTGTGCAGCACCATCTCCGAGCTCCCTGGAAGGTCTGGTACGTGACGTCCGCGTTCCGCCACGAACGGCCCCAGGCGGGCCGTTATCGCGAGCACCACCAGCTGGGCGTGGAGGCTCTGGGGCCCCAGGACCCCGATCTGGACGTGGAGGTGATCTGGCTCGCTCACAGGCTCTTGACCGAGGTCGGCACCGACCGGCTCTCGTTGTCGGTCAACTCGATCGGCGACGCCCGATGTCGGCCGGGGTACCTCGCGTCGCTGAGGGGCTATCTCGGGCCTCTGATGGGCGAGCTGTGCAAAGACCACGCGGGACGCGTCGAGGTCAACCCTCTGCGGGTGCTCGACTGCAAGCGGCCCGAGTGCATGTCGGTGACGGCCGAGGCCCCAAGGTTCACCGACCATCTCTGCCCGGAGTGCTCCGAGCATTTCGAGCGTGTCCTGGAAGGTCTCGAGGCGTTGAGCATCCAAGCCCGGTTCGAGCCTCGGCTGGTCCGCGGCCTCGACTACTACACCAGGACCACCTTTGAGTTCGCGTCATCGGCCATGGAGGCGGCACAGAACGGAGTGGGCGGCGGCGGTCGCTACGACGGCCTCGTCGAGGCGATGGGTGGGCCCCCCACTCCCGGCGTCGGCTTCGGGCTCGGGGTCGAACGGGTCCTCCTCGCCCGGGGTCCTTCCGGCGCCGATGACACCGTGGTGGGCGTCGACGCATACCTGATCGACCTTGGAGACGGAAGCTCCGCGCGGGACCTCTGCGCCAAGCTGCGCTTGGCCGGCATCAGCTGTGATCGCGCCTTCGGTGAGCGCTCCTTGAAGGCAAGCATGAGGACGGCGGACCGCCTGGGGGCGATGAGCGCGGTGATCATCGGTGACCAGGAACGGGCGCGAGGGACGGTGTCGGTGCGACCATTGCGGGGCGGGGAGCAGACCGAGGTCGCGCTCGGCGAGCTGTCAGGTGTTCTCGCTTCGATGAGAGACTCGACCCGATGAGCGTGCACAGGCTTGCCACCTCGATGCGCGCCGCGATGTGCGGGACGATCGGCGAGAGCGACATCGACAGTCGGCTGCGTCTGTGCGGCTGGGTCGCGCGGCGCCGGGACCACGGGGAGCATCTGTTCTTCCTCGACCTGCGAGACCACACCGGGGTCGTCCAGTGCGTCCTGGAGCGCTCGACGGACCTGCGATCCGAACAGGTGGTCTCGATCGAAGGCACGGTGCGGCGTCGCCCGCAAGGGACCGCAAACCCAAAGATCCCGACCGGGGAGATCGAGCTGTACGACTGTAGCGTCGAGATCTTGGCGGACGCCAAGACGCCACCCATCCAGGTGGAAGGGGAGGCCGAGGCGGAGGAGTCGGTGCGGCTCCGGTACCGCTACATCGACTTGAGACGCCCCAGGATGCAGTCGAACCTGAGACTGCGCTCGAAGGTGACCTCCTCGCTGCGGGCGACCATGGAGCGAAACGGGTTCGTGGAGGTGGAGACCCCTCTGCTGTGGTCACCGACCCCCGAGGGTGCCCGGGAGTTCGCGGTGCCCTCCAGGCTGCGGCCGGGCTGCTTCTACGTGTTGCCCCAGAGCCCGCAGCTGGCCAAGCAGCTTCTCATGGTCGGCGGCATCGATCGCTACTACCAGGTCGCGCGTTGCATGCGCGACGAGGATCCGCGGGCGGACAGGGCGTTCGAGTTCACCCAGCTGGACATGGAGGCCTCCTTCGTGACCCAGGACGACGTGATCGCCCTTGTCAGCGAGGCGGTCGCCGACGCGACCGAGGCCGTTGGTGGTGTGCGTCCGGACTTTGCAACTATCACCTGGTCCGAAGCGATGGCACGCTACGGGACCGACAAGCCCGACCTGCGTCTGGGGATGGAGATAGCACAGGTGAGCGAGGTCTTTGCCGCGACTGCGCTGCGAGCCTTCCAGGCGCCCTGCGTGAAGGCGATCCTGGTGGAAGGGGGCGCCGCCATGGGGCGTGGACGGATCGACGCGCTCGTGGAGGCGGCGAGGGGTCTCGGGGCCGAGGGTCTCGCATGGTTCAGGGTCAAAGACGCCAGCTCTGTCGACTCGCCGTTGGCACGGCACATGGACCCCGCTGAGTTGTCGGGGCTTCTGGAGCGAACCGGCGCGAAGCCCGGAGACCTGGTGCTGGTCGTCGCCGGCGAAGCGCGCCTGTGCTCGAGGGTTCTCGGCCAACTCCGGAGCGGGCTCGGCCAGCTCGGAGCCGACGGGGCTTTGCGTTTCGTTTGGGTCGTCGACTTCCCGATGTTCGAAGGGCCCGACGAGTCCGGCGTCCCTCAGGCCGCCCACCATCCCTTCACCATGCCCAGGACGCAAGACCTCGAGAGCTTGGAGACCGACCCGATGGCGGTGATCGCGCAGGCCTATGACCTGGTGGTCAACGGGTGGGAGCTCGGTTCGGGCAGCGTGCGCATACACCAAAGCGACATCCAGAGCCGGGTCTTTGGGGCTCTGGGGATCGATGAGCGGGAGGCACAGAGCCGCTTCGGCTTCCTGCTCGAGGCCTTCGCCTACGGGGCGCCTCCCCATGCGGGGTTCGCGTTCGGGATCGACCGCCTAGTCGCGGTGCTGGCCGGGGAGGAGTCGATCCGCGAGGTCATCGCATTCCCGAAGAGCCAGTCCGGGGCGGACCCCCTGACCGGTGCGCCCAAGGAGCTCTCCCCATCCGCGCTCTTGGAGCTGGGTATTCAAGTTCGGGCCGCTCGTGAGCGGCGGTGACCTGTTCGAAAGGGCGGCGGCCGAGCGCTTGAAGGAGCGCGCCCCTCTGGCGGCCAGGCTCCGGCCCCGCTCCTTGGACGAGGTGGTAGGTCAACAGGACCTGGTCGGGTCGATGGGCGGCCTACGCGCCCTGGCCGAGTCCGGGAGGTTGGGCTCGACGATCCTGTGGGGTCCTCCCGGGACCGGCAAGACCACCATCGCCCGGCTCCTCGCGGCCCTCACCGGGCGGGTCTTCGTGTCGCTGTCTGCCACCTCTGCGGGCGTGAAGGACCTGCGCGAGGTCATCGAGCGAGCGAGGGCCACCCTGGGGGAGCAGGGCCGCTCGACGCTTCTTTTCATCGACGAGGTCCACCGCTTCAACAAGGCCCAGCAGGACGTGCTGCTGCCCGGTGTCGAAGAGGGCCTTGTCTGCCTGGTCGGCGCCACCACCGAGAACCCCTTCTTCGAGCTCAACGCACCGCTCATGAGCCGGGCGATGCTCTGGCGGCTGCGTGCTCTGAGCGCAGAGGAGATCGCGGCAGTGGTGGCCCGCGGCCTAAAGGCCGAGGGGGCGGAGGCCTCCCAGGATGCCGTCGAGCTCATTGCCGCCTCGAGCGCGGGGGACGCTCGAAGCGCCCTCAACACCACCGAGGCGGCTGTCGCGCTGGCCAGGGCGAGGGGCGGCGACGCGGAGCGCGTCGTCGCTTCCGATGTGGGGAGGGCCAGAGACGCCCGCATCTTCCACCAGGGGGTGACAGAGCACTACGACCAGGTCAGCGCGCTCATAAAGAGCATCCGAGGCTCGGATCCCGACGCGGGCCTCTACTGGATGGCCAGGATGCTCCAAGCCGGTGAGGACCCGAGGTTCTTGGCGCGGCGCCTGGTCATCCTGGCGAGCGAGGACGTCGGCCTCGCCGATCCCTTTGCTCTCGTCCTGGCCGCCGCCGCGGCCCAGGCGGTCGAGCTCGTGGGCCTTCCCGAAGCCGCCCTCAATCTCGCCGAGTGCGTCGTCTACCTGGCCGCGGCGCCCAAGTCCAACCGGGTGACGTCCGCGCTGTCCAGGGCAGGTGAGGACGTTCAAGGTTCGGTCCGCGGCGAGGTCCCCGACCACCTGCGCGACTCGCACTCGCCCAACGCCGCCCGCCGCCTGGGGACGACCGCCTATCGCTACCCCCACGACGACGCCAGCGGCTGGGTGGACCAGCCATATCGGCCGCAGGAGCTGGAGGGTCACCTCTACTACGAGCCCTCCGTCCACGGCAGGGAGCCCGAGCTGGCCGAGTGGCTGGCACGACGACGCAGACCGGAGATGACCACACCCGATGACTGACGCCGGGGCCCCTCGGCCACCGGGTCCCGCAGCTGGGGGGCGACCCATTGGCCCTAGGCTCGGTGCTCACGCGCCCTTGCGATCTAGAGCGATGAGCGCGGATCGACTCACGCCGGGGTGGGCACGGCACAGGAGGACACGAATGGGACCGAGATCGCGCGCCCCGAACGAGGCGGCCGACCGATGATGCGCGCCGAGGAGCTGCGCGCCGCGTTCATCGCCTTTTTCGCCGCACGCGGCCACGAGGTCGTCCCCTCGGCGAGCGTTGTACCGGCGGATCGAAGTGTGATGTTCACCATCGCGGGGATGATCCCGTTCAAGAGCTATTTCACCGGCGAGATCGACCCGCCGTGGCCGAGGGCGGCCTCCTCGCAGAGGTGCTTCCGCACGGTCGACATCGACGAGGTCGGGGTCTCCTCCAGGCACCTCACGTTCTTCGAGATGCTCGGGAACTTCAGCTTCGGGGACTACTTCAAGGAGCTCGCGATCCCCATGGCGTGGGAGTTCGTGACCGAAGAGCTCGGGTTGGAGCCCGATCGGCTGTGGGCGACCGTGCACCGAAGCGATGCGGAGTCCTCTGCGATCTGGAAGGGTTCGACGGGCCTTCTACCCGAGCGCGTGCAGGAGATGGGCGACGAGGAGAACTTCTGGAGGATGGGGGAGACCGGCCCGTGCGGCCCATCCTCGGAGCTTTACTTCGACACGCTCGGAACCTCGACCGACGCCGGGCCACTGGGGGGCTCCGAGGGGCGCTACGTGGAGCTGTGGAACCTGGTCTTCACCCAGTACGACCGTGGGCCCGACGGCAGCCTTCAGCCGCTCCCCCGCAAGAACATCGACACGGGAATGGGGCTCGAACGGACCCTGGCCGCGATCCAAGGCGCGAGGAGCGTCTTTGACACCGACCTTTTCGCACCCATGCTGGCCGTGGCCGAGCGCCTGCTCTCCCGTCGCTACGGCAAGAGCGACGAAGACGACGTGGCCATAAGGCGCCTCGCCGACCACGGGCGGGGCATGACCGTTCTGGTGGCCGACGGCGTGCTGCCCTCCAACGAGGGAAGAGGGTACGTTCTGCGCCGCCTGGTTCGAAGGGCGGTGGTCGCCGCCCGACGCCTGGGGGTGGAGAGCCCGGTGACCCCCGAGCTCGTGGCCGCCTCCGTCGAGGTCTTGAAGGGAGCGTGGGTCGAGCTCCCAGGGCGCGCCGAGCTCGTCACAGAGGTGTTGGAGCGCGAGGAGGCCTCCTTCGACCGCACCTTGCGGAGCGGGATGTCGATCCTCACCCACGAGCTCGAGGCCGCGCGCTCGGGCACCTCGATCCTGGGGGGCGAGGTCGCGTTCAGGCTCCACGACACCCACGGATTTCCCATCGAGCTGACCGAGGAGCTGGCGGCCGAGGCCGGGGTCACGGTGGACTCCGCTGGCTTCGCGGCCTCCATGCAAGAGCAGCGAAGCCGAGCGCGCTCGGCCGCCCATGCGCCCGCGGTCGCGAGCGAGAGCGCGTATCGGGCCCTGCTCGAGGAGGTGGGCGAGACCACGTTCTTGGGGCGTGACCCGGGCTCCTACGCGATCGCCACCAAGGTGATCGGTGTGCTGGATGGCGGGGAGCCCCCGCTCTTGGAGGTGTTCTTGGAGTCCAGCCCCTTCTATGCCCAGGGGGGTGGCCAGGTGGGCGACCACGGGACCATAGTGACCGAGACCGGCCGGGCCCAGGTGTTCGACACCGTGGAGGTGATAGCCGGGCTGAGCGCGCACCGCGCCCGGGTCCAAGGCGAGATCCACGTGGGCCAGGACGCGATGGCCGCCATCGACGTGACGAGACGGGAAGCCACCGCACGTAACCACACGGGCACGCACCTGCTGCACGGCGCATTGCGGGAGGTGCTGGGCGATCACGTTCGCCAGCAGGGCTCCAACGTCGGCCCGAACAGGCTGCGCTTCGACTTCTCGCACCACGGTGCGCCGAGCGCGGCCGAGCTCTGCGCGGTGTTGGAGATGGCGAACCGTGACGTCATGGCGGACTCGGTGGTCGAGACCACCGAGACCACGCTGGCCCTGGCCCACACCCACGGAGCGCTCGCGTTCTTCGGCGACACCTACGGGGCGGTGGTGCGGATGGTGCGTGCTGGCCCACACTCGCTCGAGCTGTGCGGGGGAACCCACGTCCACGCCCTGGGCGCGATAGGCCCGATAGCCATGCTGTCCGTCGGTTCCATCGGTTCCAACACCCGGCGAATCGAGGCGGTCACCGGTGCAGAGGCCGTTGAGCGCAACATCGCCCAGGACGCATCGCTCAAGGAGGCCGCTCGCCTGCTGCGCACCGAGCCCGGTGGTGTATTGGAGGCTTTGGAGCGTCTCGTCGAGCTAGCGCGCTCGCACGAGCGTGAGCTGACAGAGATGCGCCGGGGCGCCATGGTCGCCCAGGCGAGGGAGCTCGCAGCCGGCGCGCAGGACGGGGCCATCGTCGCGCGTCTGGATGATCGCAGCGCCGAGGAGCTGCGCACCGTGGCCCAGGCGGCGCTGCGCGACGGGCGCCTGCGGGCCGCGGTGCTCGCGGGGACCGTCGACTCCAAGGTCGTGCTGTGCGTGGCCACCTTGGGGGACCCTGACGCGACCGCGCTGGCACGCCAGATGGCGGCCCAGCTCGGCGGCTCGGGGGGAGGGAGCGCCGAGCTCGCCGTCGCGGGGGGCCGCGACGCGTCCAAGATCGCCCAAGCTCTGGATCTCGCGCGCTCGGCCCTGGGTTTGCCTGCCCGGTGAGTGGAAAGGCCCTCGGAACAGGGCCGATGATGGGGGTCGACCTCGGCAGCGTGAGGATCGGGATCGCCCTATCGGATTCGGCCGGGCGGCTCGCCTTCCCCAAGGGGGTGATCGCGCGCAGCGGCGACGATCGCCTGGACATGACGGCCGTCGCTGCGGCCGGCCGTCATGTCGGGGTGACCACCGTCGTGGTCGGCTTGCCGCTCGCGCTCGACGGCGTCGAGACCGCGGCGGCCAGATCCGCGCGGAGGTGGGCGCAAGGGCTCGAGACAATGGTCGCTCCCGCGAGGGTGCTCCTCTTCGACGAGCGTCTCTCGACGGTGAGCGCCGAGAAGGCCCTGGCCCAGGCGGGCCGCAGCGCAAGGCAGCGGCGCGGCTCGGTCGACTCCGCCGCGGCGACCGTGATCCTGCAGGCATTTCTCGACTCCAAGGCCGGGGCCCGGTGAGCGACGCGGACCGCCTGGTGTCGCCCGGGGTCGACGAGGGCGCACCGATGCGCGAGCGCCGCGGGGCCGAGCGCGGTCGGCGAAGAAGGACGCGGCGGAGGCGGACGCTCGTGGCGTTGGTCCTTTGTGTCGTTGTGATCGGCGGTTTCGTGGCCTTCTACGAGCTGGAGGCCAACCCGCTCGGAGGGCTCGGCGCGCGAGAAGTTGTGACAATCGCCACGGGCGACTCGGCGGCGGCGGTCATCGGCCGGCTCGCGCAACGAGGGATCGTCGGCTCGACTTTCGCCTTCAAGGTGTCCGAGCTCCTCCACGGCACGCCGACGGTGGTGCCCGGCGCGTACCTGTTCCAGGAGAACGCGTCCTTTTCCGTGGTGCGCCAGACCCTGGCGAACGGTCCGGACGTCTTCGACGTGGACGTCCCGGCCGGCTTCTCCCTGGTCGAGGTGGAACGCAGGGTGGCGGACCTCCCGATCCCGACCAAGGGCTCTTTCGTCCAAGACGTCGGAAAGGCGGCTGGGACCTCTGCGTACTCGCCGCCCACCTCGCCCAGCCTGGAGGGGGCCATCGGCACCGGCACCTACCAGGTCCTGCCCCACGAGCCCTCCGGGGAGCTGCTCGCTCAGATGACCGCTCGCTTCGACAAGCAGGCTCAGCGCCTGGGCCTGGGTCAGGGGGCCCAGGCGCTGGGGATCACCCCCTCGCAGCTCGTGATAGTCGCTTCGATCGTCCAAAAGGAGGGCTTCTACGACAAGAACATGGGCAAGGTGGCACGGGTGATCTACAACCGCCTCTCTTTGGCCCAGCCCCTGCAGATGGACTCGACCATCCTTTACTCCCTTGGCAAAGACGGCGGGCCTGTGACCCCGGCGGATCTCAAGATCGACACCCCCTACAACACCTACCTGCACAAGGGCCTGCCGCCCACCGCCATCTGCACGCCGTCGATCGCCGCCCTGGACGCGGCTGCGCACCCCACCCCTGGCGCATGGCTCTACTTCACCCTGGTGTCCAAGGACGGCACGGAGCAGTTCTCCGACACCTTCCCCGGCCAGCTCGCGGCCGAGGCCCTGGCCCGCTCGAGGGGCCTCCCTTGAGCGGGCGCGGCCACGAGGTGCCGCCAATCTCGGCACGCACGAGGGTGGTCGGGGTGATCGGCGACCCGGTGGGCCATTCACTGTCACCGACGCTCCACAACGCCGCCTTCGGTGCCTTGGGCCTGGACTGGGTATCGGTTGGGTTTCCGGTCACAACACACATGGTCAAAGAGGCTCTCGCGGGTCTCGTCGCGTTGGACGTGGCGGGTGTCTCGGTCACCATGCCCCACAAGGGTGCGGTCGCCGGGCTCCTCGACGAGGTGAGCGAGCTCGCCCGCCGCTTGGGAGCGGTCAACTGCGTGGAGAACCTGGGAGGACGCCTGCGGGGGACGAACACCGACGGTCAGGGCTTCCTCGAGTCCTTGAAGCGCGGGGCCGGCTTCGAGGCGCAGGCAAGGCGCTGCGTCGTCCTGGGTGCCGGCGGTGCGGCCAGGGCCGTGGCGCTCGCGTTGGCCGATGCCGGCGCAGCCGAGGTGGTCGTGCTCGCCCGGCGCGAGGAGCGTGCCCGAGAGGTGGTGGAGCTGCTCGGCGGGCGCGCGAGGACCGGTTCCCCCCGCGACGCCCGGGACGCCGATCTGGTGGTGAACGCCACGCCCGTCGGGATGGCCGGCTCACCGAGCGCCGCGAGCGCCCCGCTCGTGGACGCCTCGGTGCTTGCCATGGGGCAGCTGGCCTCTGACCTCGTCTACCACCCCCAGATGACCCCCTGGCTCATCGCCGCCCGAGCCGCGGGTGCCGAGGTGCTGGGGGGCCTCGGGATGCTGGTGCACCAGGCGGCAGCCCAGATCAGGATCTGGACCGGACTGGAGGCGCCGGTCGAGGCGATGTGGCGGGCCGCCCGGGATGTCCCCATGCTCTCGTGATCGGGGCGCCAACTACGACGTGCCAGGGGCTCGGAGGTGGCCCCTGCGCTTTTGCCCGGGTCGGTTATCGTGGGTGGGCGTGCGCTCCGCCATAAGCCTGAGCGAGCCGCGTACCGCCCGCCGGGTCGCCAACCTCGATCTCACCATGGTGGGGGCCACCCTCGTCACGGCCGTCTTAGGGGTCGTGATGGTCTACACGGGGTCTCGGGCGACAGCTGCCTCCCTCGGTCTGTCCCGGCACTACTTCTTGGAGCGCCAGGCGATCTTCGTGCTGCTCGGGGTGATCGTGATGGTCGTGCTCGCGGCCATCGACTATCGCAGGATCGAGCTCGTCGGGATGATCGCCTACGGGCTTTCGATCGGCGGGTTGTTGGGGGTCTTCGTGATCGGCCACAGCGCCCAGGGAGCCGGCAGATGGATCAGCCTGGGGCCGATCGAGATACAGCCCTCGGAGGTCGCCATCGTCGGGCTGATCGTCGCTCTCGCGACGTTCGTCGCGCGACGCATCGACGGTCTCAGTTGGTCAGATCTGGTGCGCATGCTGATCATGGCCGCGGTGCCCATCCTGTTGGTGCTCGTCCAGCCAGATCTCGGCACAGCGATCATCATGGCCGTGGTGCTCGTGGTCATGCTCGCGATAGCGGGGGTGCCCCTGCGCACGCTGGCCCTGCTCGCCATTGGCGCCGCGTTGGTCCTCTTCGCGGCCGTCGAGGTGGGGCCCAAGGTGGGCCTGCTCCACGGCTACCAGCTGTCGCGGCTCGGGAGCTTCCTGCACCAGAACTCTCACGCGAAGAACCTCCAGGCGGCGGTGTACAACACGAAGCAGTCAAAGCTCGCCATTGGGGCTGGAGGGCTTTTCGGCAAGGGGATCCTGCACGGGAGCCAGACCAACAACGGCTATGTGCCAGAGCAGCAGACCGACTTCATCTTCTCGGCGGTAGGCGAGCAGCTGGGGTTCCTGGGCTCGACGGTCCTGCTCGGCCTGCTCGCGACCATCTCGTGGAGGCTGATGCGCAACGCGCAGCTGGCTCGCGACGTGTTCGGGCGCATGCTGTGTGCCGGTGCGTTCGCCTTCGTAGCGTTCAGCACCTTCCAGAACGCGGGGATGGCGATGGGCATCATGCCGGTGGCCGGAGTTCCGCTTCCCTTCGTCAGCTACGGAGGCTCGGCAACCGTCTGCTTCTTCGCGGTGGTCGGCGTCGCCGTGAGCGTGAGACGTCATCGGGGGCGCCGTGGGTACTGAGCATCGCCGGGGCGCGCGGAGCGCCCCAGCGCCCCGCCCCGAAGGCCAAGGAGAGCCCGACGCCCAAGGAGACGAGGTCTTCCTCGCGCCGGTCGTCGTCTCCCATGATGACATCTCGGAACTGCCCACGGCGCAGCCTGGGCC
>JBOGFX010000223.1:0-6785 GCA_050743805.1 Acidimicrobiales bacterium | reverse complement strand
GGACTACACCACGGACCCGTTTATCAATCGCGAGTGGCGAGCCATGGAGTACTTCTTGGGCGAATGCTTCATGTTCACGATCTTCGGCTACGGCGCGCCGGTAACCGACGTGGAAGCGGTGGCGTTGTTGAAGGCAGCGTGGGGAACCGTCGACAAACGCAACATGGAACAGACCGAGATCATCGGTCGGCCAGGCTGCGACGCCGACGGACTACGCGAGAAATGGGATCCGTTCATCCACACGCACCACTACGACGTGTTCGACTCCTTCTTCGGCTCATGGATGGCCAACCATCCGCGGCGAACCGGGGAGGCATACATCTCCCAGTACTGGGATGCACAGTTCATTTCGGAACATCCGGTCCCTTGCCGAACCGAGACGCTCGCAGACCTGGTCGAGTGGTTCGAGCCGCTGTTGCAGGTGGAACGGGAGCAGCGGGATACCCCAGAGGTGGGTGCGCATTAGCACAACAGACCGAAGTGGCGCCAGGGGCACTCCTGCTCGGAACACGGGAGGGTTGACCACCCGACCCTTCCCTTCATCGCCACGTGTAGCGGACCGGGTTCGCTGAGCCGGGTTTGCGGTACTCATCCGGGACCCGCTTCTGGACGTAAAGCCGCGACAGGACCTCGGGCGCTTCGATGCCGACGAATCCGAACCGGCCAGGCACGGGCTCACGCCCCGGGAAGTTGTCCGCCGTGGCCGCGAGCCATTGGGCGGGACGAAGGCGCCGACGATTAGGCCCTGCCGCGTAGCGAGTACTACCTCGGCTTGACGTGCTTTGGGCAGGCTCAACTTCCACGCGTAACTGGCCGCCTCGTACAACGACGACTCCGCCGACGAGCGATTCACGTTGATCAGGATGGCCTTGTGCTCGAAAACAGCAGGCTCCGCCGTGTACCGGCGGATGATCTCCTTTGCGTGCATTGCGCAGAAGTCTGCGCTGCCCCTGCCGCTGGCCTCGTTGGTCAGCCCTGGATAGGCGTCCATGAGCGCGGCCTCCACCTCGAACGCGGTTCGGTCGTGCATCCCGTGACGGTGGATGACGTGCGCTATCTCGAAGCCAGCGAGGTGAATATCCCGGATTCGGCGAAGCTTGTTGCTCGGATCGGTCTCGTCGACCTGCTCTCGAATGTGGTCGAAGACCCGGTTGCCTTGGCCTTTGCCCACGTAGAAGGTCTCTCCGTTGCGTGGATCGATGAGCCGGTAGACGTATGCCTTGAGCTTCTCCGCCACTTCCGGGGTGAAGACCCAGCGTTCTTCAGGCATGTGAACGGCTCATGACGAATCGCGCACGCTCGGTGCGGAGCATCTCGAAGGGCGTCAGGTAGCGGACTCCCATGCCAAGGCATGCGTTGGGGATCTTGATCCTCTTCGTGGACGCCGAGATCACTTCATGGGTGACGACCACGTGCCCGTGGGCATGCGCGTGGGCCACGAGGTAGTAGTCGGCAACCTGAAGAAACGTCGCTACCGCGGCCGGCTCGTAGCCGGCCCCATTCGCCCAGGTGCTCGTCGCTTGGAGGCTCGGGATGAGAGAAGCATCTGCTCCGAGGAAGAACCCGTCGGGCCGTGTGCGAGCCCACCCCGCAAGGTCATCATCCACCGCCACCAGTTCGTCAGACACTTTATCGATGCTGAAAACGCTGCCGGCGGCATGGCTATCGTCTATCCAGTCCCAGAATCCCGGGCAGAAGTCGAATCCGTAGTGCAAGTTCTTCCCCTGGATGAACACGTTGGCGTCGAGCAAGTAGGCCATCAGCCGACTCCGAGCCGGCTGACCATCTCCTCGAAGGTCGACTCCCTCCTGATCCCGAGCAGCTGAAAGGCGTCGCGCCGCAAGGTTTGTCCTTCCAGCGCACTGGCGATGACGGCTCGCGCGAACCGTCTGCTCACTCGGGCCGGTTGGGTGTTGAAGTAGTTGCCACCACTGGCACGCTCCCCAAGCACCTCGAGGATGTGGTCAAGCTCCTCTTCATAGGCCGCTCGATAGTCGTTCCAGCTGAGCCAGCCGACGTCGTAGAGACGCCGGAGTCCCACGAGGGTGCTGACTTTGAAGCGTCTGGCCAGCCCGTCGAGTTGCTCGCGCAGTGGCGCTGCCCGATCGATCCAAGATGCAACCGATGAGGCCGGCACGAGGACCTCAGCTGCGACTTGGTTGCACCAACGCTCGGCGGGATTACCGGGAGAAGCCCTCAAGTCTGCGTCATCAAGCGCTGCCTCACCAACGAACAGATGAGCGAGCTCGTGAACGAGAGTGAAGATCTGGCCAGCCTTGGTGTCCGCACCGTTGATGAAGATGAGAGGGGCAAGGGCGTCAACGAGCACTAATCCTCGAAACTCGTGAGGATCGAGCTTGCGGTGGGTATTGCTGCCCACGACCCCGCTCACCATCACAAGCACACCCAGATCCTCGACGTTTTGGATAAGGGTTCGCAGTGCCTCGGTCCAGGTCGCACCTCGGTCGTCCACCTCGAATCCAAGACGCTCCCGAATGTGGGCGGCGGCCTCGTCCACTAGCGCAGAAGTCGATAGTGAGCCGACAAACGCGACCGGGTCCTCGCGGGTGAGCTGCGCGTACTCTCGGTACCATTCCTGGCGCTGCTGGCACTGGAAGATGGTGTCGAGCAGGTCCGGGCTGGGTCGTTCCACGCCCACGTCGCCCATCGTCCGGTAGTCAGGAATCGGGACGTGCTCTTCTGGAGGCTCCGGAAGGAACAAGTAGCCCACAGGCGTGCGGGTTGCCTTAGCAAAGTCCTCCAGCTGCTTGAGCGTGGGTGCCCGCTCACCACGCTCCCAGTCCGAGAGCTTTGGGAACTTCCTCGCGAGGTCGTCCACACCCATCCGGGCGCGCTCGCGCGCCCAAACCAGCAGGCTGGGCTCGACCTCGACACGGACCGTCATCGTGGAACCGTACTTTTCGGGTGTGACGGGCTAGCCGAGTCGTTCCCCACCTCGTCGAACGAACTTCCGACGAGCCTAGTGACGGCTTCCCCGTAGAAAGCGTCTACTTCATCTGGGCAGGGCGTATGGTCAGCGACCCACATCCCCTTGCGGATCTTGCTTTTCTTCCCGACTTGATCTGCCGCCTCGGCGAGCTTCCCGGGCACGACACGCTCCAGGAAACCCTCGAAGCTCTCATCAATGCCCGTCCACGTAGTTGAGAACGTGAACACTCCGTGGCGCCGTGCGCAGCCCGCCACCTCGTCCCAGGGCTGCTGGGTCATCCCGCCGTGGGCTGTCGCCGTCTGACGCGCACGCTCATCACTCTGGGCGAGTTCGGGAATATCGATTTCAGCACTACACAGTTGGGGGACAATCGGTGAAGCCCCAGTGACTTCGAACGACAGTCCGTCGCAGACAAGCACCCAGGGAACGCCGAAGGGCTGAAGAACCTTGAGCACACCGCCAAACCCCTTGTCGCCGCCTGCACTGTGAAATTCGATGTCGAGATCCGCCGGTGAGCCGACCTTTGCAGCCGTTGCTGACTTGGCGCACCACACCGGAAGAGCGCCGAGTTCCGTGTCACCAGAGACGATCACGGCTCCATGACAGAAGAGGAGACTGCGAGCGTCGGCCGACAACGAGAGAGCTCTGATCAGGTGAAAGGCCTCACTGGTTGCAATGCCGCTCGGAAGTCGGTGGACACGAGATGCGCCGTCCTCGTTGCTGATGCGGGCAATCCGAGCGAGATCTGCCGGAGACTCGATCGGCACGAGGGATGGCGAGTGGGTGACGAGCACCATCTGTCCCGCTATCTTCGTCCGGAGGCGGTTCCGCAGGGCCGTCTGCCACGTTGGATGGAGCGTGGAAGCAGGCTCATCCAGAACCATGAACCTCTCGTCGCAGCTGGCCAGCGCCTCTGCCAGAACGAGAGCCTCCCAGGTACCAGCTCCGAACAGCTGGATCGGACGCTCCCGCCTCTGGGTGCCCGCCTTGTTCCACCCGACGACAGTAACTATCCCAGCTGGCTCCCCTTGATTCCCATCGACTGCCTCCATCCCTGCGACCGACACTTGACCGGCTCCAATCGGCGTCGAAGCGCCGATGAACGATTGCGTAGCGGTGAAGGTGACATCGAATGATCGACCTGGAGCGAGGCCTTCAAATTCTCTGCGGATCTGCTCGAACAATTCGCGGTCACCCGCCGTTGGGCCGTTCTTCAAGCGAAACAGCCGGAGCGGGAGGAAACCGGGATCCCGAGCGGGAGCGGGGCCTGCGATCAGCTCCCACGGGTAGATCCCGGCGCGCCATGGGACGGTGCCGCCGATGCCGAGACCGCGGAACTGTTCGCCCAGGGTGATCATGCCCTCGTTCAGGCAAAAACGCAGCGCGCGCGCAAACCCGAACGCCTGCTGGCCCATGGCTCCGCTGGCTCGAAACCCCATTTGGGCTGCGGCCGTGCGAAACGGCTCGTGCAGCTCGTTGACCGACCCGGTGCCGAGCCGGACCACGAGATTCGCGAGCCTCATGTCAGCGGGCGGGCATAGGGTGTCGAAGGTGAAGGGCGGGAGCGGATCGGGAAGTGGTTGCGGCGGGCTCACCTGGGCACTCATTCCGAGAAGCGCTTCTGAGAGCCTGGTCTCCTGCGTCGAAGGGCTAACGACCGCGTTGTGAGCCACCACGCTCGCCCAGAAATTCGGGGTATAGAGGATCCAGTCGTAAAGAGCCCCGTTGACGCTGAACTCGTAGCGCCCCTCCCACAGTGCTTCGTCATAACCGGGATGTCGAAACCTGAGCGACCCGCTGAAGAGGGGCGCCAGCTTCTCCTCGTCGATCTCTGCAGCTACCCATCCAGCAAGGCGACTCTTGCGCTCCTCGTCGCCGGCGTGGGACTCTTCCGCCAGCGTCGCGAGTACAGCGGCTCGGACAAAGGACACGATCCGGGACCGTTCGGATGGCGCCGCGAACTCAACGCCAAGACACACTTCCATGGGAGTGCCGGGACCCGATCCGTCATGCCTGGCTTGCACGTATGACGAGAGCACCGCATCTGCCGGCGTCGGCGGCGCAGCACCCGACCGGCTTCTCTCGTCGGCCCAGTCGACCAGCTTGGTTACCAGGTCAAGTACGCGAACCAGGTTAGACTTGCCGGCACCGTTCGGGCCGACGACAACAGTCAGGTGATCGTCGAAGTCCAACCGGAAGTCGTCGAACGAGAGCAGGTTCGATACTTGCAGCGACGTGACTTTCACGCTACGAACCGTCTGGCTGGTTCAGCGAAGAGGCGACCTCGGAGAACTGTGCAAGTGCTGCCTCCAGATCGTCAACGATTTCGGCAGCGATCACTTCCGGTGCAGCAAGGTGATCCGCGTCCTCCAGGGACTCATCACGGAGCCAAAAGATATCGAGACTGGCCTTGTCGCGTTGTACCAGCTCCCCGTAGGAGAATCGGTGGAATCGCTCTGACTCGATTCTTCTTCCTCGATCCTCGGAGCAATAGGCATCAACGAAGTCGGTGAGGTGTTCGTACCGGAGCGGGTTCTCTTTCAGCGTGAAGTGCTCGTTCGTCCGTAGGTCGTAGATCCAGAGATCCTTGGTCCACGGGGTCTCCGATGCAGGCTTGCGATCGAAGAAGAGTACGTTTGCCTTGACACCCTGCGCGTAAAACACCCCAGTCGGGAGGCGCAGCAGGGTGTGCACGTCACACTCGTGGAGGAGCTTGCGACGGACCGTTTCGCCTGCGCCGCCCTCGAAGAGAACGTTATCTGGGACGACGATCGCTGCGCTGCCTTCGATTTTGAGGAGCGTCTTTACGTGTTGGAGGAAGTTGAGCTGCTTGTTTGACGTCGTAGCCCAGAAGTCCTCGCGGACAACCGTGAGATCCTCGCGGCGGGACTCGCCGTCCGCGCCGACGACCGTGACAGACGATTTCCGCCCAAAGGGCGGGTTGGTGAGGACCATGTCGAAGCGCTCCCCGGGGTCAGCCTTGAGCGCATCATCTACTTCGATGGGGCTCTCGGCATCGGCAGCGCTGATCCCATGTAGAAGCAGGTTCATGGCGCACAGTCGCGCGGTGTTGTCAACGATCTCCCAGCCGCGAAACACTTGATAGCGCAGATTCTGCTTCTCGTCGGGGTCGAGGAACGGGTTCGTACGGACGATGTAGTCCTGCGCGGCAAGAATGAAGCCACCAGTTCCGCATGCAGGGTCGCAAATCGTTATCCCAGCCTGAGGCTGCATCGTTTCGACGATCGCCTTGATTAGGGGGCGTGGCGTGAAGTACTGGCCGGCGCCCGACTTGGTGTCCTCGGCGTTCTTCTGAAGGAGACCCTCGTAGGCATCGCCCTTCACATCGGCGTCCAGGATCATCCAGCGTTCCTGGTCGATGAGATCAACGATTAGCCGTCTGAGCTTTGCCGGGTCTTGGATCCTGTTCTGGGCCTTGCGGAACACCACGCCAAGAATCCCGGGATGCTTGCCGAGGTCGTTCAATATCTTGATGTAGTGCGCTTCGAGTTCCTCGCCATCCCGATCGAGCAGCGACTGCCAGTCGAGTCCGTAGGGGACCACGGGCTCGCGGCTGAATGGCGGGTGGCTCTGCTCGTCGGCCATCTTGAGAAAAAGCAAGTAGGTCAACTGCTCGAGGTAGTCGCCGTATGAGAGGCCGTCATCCCGGAGGACGTTGCAGTAGTTCCAGAGCTTTTGGACGAGAACCTTGGGATCGCTCACGACCGCTTTCCTCGTCGAGGTCTGCCGTCAGCGCTGGCTTCAGAGTTGACGCTCGCCAGCAACTCAGATGCCGGCTCGTCAGATGGATCCTGTGGGACGAGCTGGCCCGAGA
>JBOGFX010000222.1:0-12423 GCA_050743805.1 Acidimicrobiales bacterium | reverse complement strand
TCACGCCGCCCTTGGTCTCGATGCCCAGGCTCAACGGAGTCACGTCCAGTAGGAGCACGTCTTTCACTTCACCCTTCAGGACGCCGGCCTGGACGGCCGCGCCGACGGCGACGACCTCATCGGGGTTCACACCTTTGTGGGGCTCTTTGCCCGTGAGCGATTGGACGAGCTCTTGGATCGCAGGCATCCGCGTGGACCCTCCGACCAACACCACATGATCTATGTCAGACGTCTTCAGCCCGGCGTCTTTGATGGCAGCTTCAAAAGGACCCCGACACTGATCGACCAGCTCGGTGGTGAGCTCGTTGAACTTCGCTCGTGTCAGCCGTTCGTCGAGGTGCTTTGGGCCTTCAGAGGTCGCCGTGATGAACGGGAGGTTGATCTGGGTCTCTTGGACCGA
Organism: Acidimicrobiales bacterium; assembly: GCA_050743805.1. GTDB lineage: Bacteria > Actinomycetota > Acidimicrobiia > Acidimicrobiales > RAAP-2 > Palsa-461. Next base: position 12,023 of record JBOGFX010000222.1, on the reverse strand, counting down.
AGAGAGCTCGATCTTGGCCTTCTCGGCTCCTTCCTTGAGCCTTTGCATCGCCATCTTGTCAGCGGACAGGTCGACGCCCTCTTTGTCCTTGAAGGTCTTTACAAGCCAGTCGATGACCTTCTGGTCCCAGTCGTCGCCACCGAGCTGGGTGTTCCCAGAGGTCGACTTCACCTCGAAGACGCCCTCGCCGATCTCGAGCACAGACACGTCAAAGGTGCCGCCGCCCAAGTCGAAGACGAGCACGGTCTGCTCCTTGTCCTCCTTGTCGAGGCCATAGGCGAGCGCCGCAGCCGTCGGCTCGTTGATAATGCGAAGTACCTCCAAGCCGGCAATCTGGCCCGCTTCTTTGGTGGCGGTTCGCTGAGCGTCGTCGAAGTAGGCAGGCACAGTCACGACGGCCTGGCTCACCGTGTCGCCGAGATAAGCCTCTGCGTCTCTCTTGAGCTTCCCTAGGATGCGAGCGGAGATCTCCTGCGCGGTGTACGCCTTGCCATCGATGTCGATCTTCCAGCTGGTTCCCATGTGGCGCTTCACCGAACGGATCGTCCTGTCGGGATTGGTGATCGCCTGACGCTTCGCAACCTCTCCCACGAGAACTTCGCCGCTCTTGGAGAACCCGACCACCGAAGGCGTGGTTCGGCTTCCCTCCGCATTGGGAATGACGACCGGCTCTCCGGCCTCCAGCACCGAGACGACCGAGTTGGTCGTCCCCAGATCGATCCCAACTGCCTTTGCCATCGGTCTCTCCTCTTTTTCTCTCGCCGTTACTCGAGTTGTCCGACTCAGGGTGGGTTTACCCGGCCTTGTGAAAAAGCATAGCAAACTTGAGCCCATCATTAGCAAGTTTTTAGGGTTGAGACATTACAATCTCGCGCCCAAGTCCGGGGATCTGGGTGTAAAGCGCCCCAGCGGGTGCGGCCAACCCCAGGGACGGCGCGCATCATGGCCGGTCAATCCTTGGGTTCGCGGCTTCGGCGCTTTGGGGCTCATGGCGCTTCGGAAGTCGCTGGAGTGTTCGTTCGGTCCCTGACATCACAACAGGCGACCAGAGGGCTCTGAAGCTCCACACCTCGGGGGTGTTCGCTGGTAGAACCGCTCGGGAGGCGACTCGGGCCCGGCGGTACGCTGACGCCATGGTCGACCTCGTCCTGCTGCGACACGGCGAATCGGCGTGGAACGCGCAGAACCGCTTCACGGGTTGGATCGACGTGGCCCTGAGCGACAAGGGGTGCGCCGAGGCCAAAGCCGCCGGCCAGCTCCTCTCGGAGCGCAGCGATCTGGACCTGAGGGTGCTGCACACGTCGCTCCTCGTCCGCTCGATCTCGACCGCCCAGATAGCTCTCCATGAGGCTGGGCGCGCCTGGCTGCCGGCCCGTCGCAGCTGGAGGCTCAATGAGCGCCACTACGGGGCCCTTCAGGGTCTCGACAAGAAGCAGACCGCCGCCAAGTTCGGAGAAGAACGGGTCAAGCAATGGCGCCGCAGCTATGACATCAGACCTCCCGAGCTCGAGGTAATCGAGGACGCCGACGATCCCCGCTACCGGGACCTCGAGGCGACCCAGTTCCCACGGGCCGAGTGCCTTGCCGACGTGGTCAGCAGGGTCATCCCCTACTGGCAGGAGGTCGTTGCTGCCGACCTGAGGGCCGAGGCCCCCCACGGCGGAGGTGTGCTCGTCGTGGCGCACGGGAACAGCATCAGAGCGTTGCGCAAGCATCTCGAGAAGATCTCGAACGACGAGATCGTCGATCTCGAGGTGCCTACCGGCATCCCATACCTTGTGACCCTCGATGACGCCCTCGCCGTGCGTTCCGGCGAGTACCTCGGCGATCCGAAGACCGCCGAGGCCGCCATGCGGTCAGTTCGCGCGCAGGCCGAGGCCTGAGTCGACCTACAGGGCGTCTCGCCCGCGCTCGCCGGTCCGCACCCTCACCACCGTGTCCAAATCGATGACCCACACCTTGCCGTCACCGATCTTGCCGGTGGCGGCCGCGCGCACGATGGTGTCCACGACGTCTTCAACCTCGGGATCGTCGACCAAGACCTCGAGGCGGATCTTGGGCACGAAGTCCACCTCATACTCGGCCCCGCGATAGACCTCGGTGTGCCCGCGCTGGCGACCGAAGCCCTGGGCTTCGGTCAGGGTCATGCCCGACACGCCGAGCTCCTTGAGGGCCTCCTTCACGTCATCGAGCTTGAAGGGTTTCAGCGCCGCAACGACGAGTTTCACCTAACCTCCCCAGGGCAGCCGTCAGGCTTACGGCGGCCCGTCCCGAGGCGGCGGCCGGACCTGAGGCCTCCTTCTTGCGGCCAGGTGGCCGGAGGCCGCCGCTGCACCGATCCTCTCGGCGAAGGTCTCGCCGGGAAATGCCTCTTCATCATGTACCGCAAGATCACCGACCTCGAGCACCTCGTCTCCGTAGCGAGCCCCGCGCAGCACCAGGCCGATCAGCTTCATCAGGGCGAACGTTATGACCGCCGACCACACGATAACGAAGAGCGCTGCCCTGGATTGTTCCCAGAGCTGGTGAGCCGATCCCCCATAGAGCAGGCCGTGGACCGAGAAGGGGGTGCACCGCCCCGAGGCGTGAAGGTACGAGGCCGCGGAGGTGCTCACCACCTGACCGGAGGCCCCGAGAGAACCACAGCCGTACTCGAGCATCTTGGGATCCGAGAACACCCCTACGAGAAGACCGCCCAGAAGACCGGCGATCCCGTGCGTATAGACGACGCCCAGCGCGTCGTCGACCCTGGAGAACGGTCTCATCTTGGACAGGTAGTTCCATGCGACCCAGACCAGCGCAGAGCAGATTGCTCCCACAGCCAGAGCCCCACGCCCGTTCACCCAGCCAGCACAGGGCGTGATGCCGACCAGCCCGCAGATCATCCCGTTGACCCCGCCCAGGAAGGTCGGCCTTCGAGCCTTGGCGAGCCAGGCGTCCATCCCCATCCATACGAGGACACCCGCCGCGGTGGCCAGATTCGTGTTGATGATGGCCGAGGCCATGTCGCTCCCCGCGTAGTAGGGATCGCCGCCGTTGAAGCCGTTCCATCCGAGCCACAGGATGCCGGCGCCCACCGCAGCCATGACCAGGTTGTTGGGCAACGCGTGCTGGCGGTCCCGAGCCAGCCTCGGTCCCAACACCCAAGCAGCCACGAAACCTGAGACCCCTGCGGACATGTGTATGACGAATCCGCCCGAGAAGTCGACCGAGCCTTCCTGGGCGAAGTAGCCCCCTCCCCACAGAAGGAAGGCGTCGACCGCGTAGACGCAGGTGACCCACAGAGGGACGAGGAGACACCATGCGCTGAACTTGATGCGTCCGAGAACGCTGCCCATGAAAAGCAGGGGCGTTATGGCCGCGAAAGCGAACTGGAAGTAGGCGAATGTGCTCGTCGGGAAGTGGAACGGCATCGACGGGTTCGCCGCCGACACCGCCCGGCCCTGTTCGTCGGCGTTGTCGGTGATCCCGCCCGGCTTCCCCACGAAATTCTCGAAGAAGTGCTTCAGCCAGCCGACACCGCTCAGCTGTGTCTGGATTCCGTCGTGCACGCCTCCGCCGATGGAGGTGGGGCCGAATCCCATCTTGTAGGACCACAGCACCCAACTGACCAGGACCAACGAGAAGCCAACAAAGCTCATCGCGAGAACGTTCACCGCCCACTTGCGCTGCACGATGGACGCGTAGAGGATCCCCAGACCAGGGATGCTCATGAGCCCCACCAAGGTTGCCGCGGTGACCTGCCACGAGTTGTCCCCGGGATTTAGCCAGCTGGGGTACGGGACCGGGACCCCGGTCACAGCAAAGTGCACAACCCTGTCCTCTCGTAGCCCGAACCGTGCAGCGCCTGACGCACCGGAGCGGGGTGCGCCAAATCCGAACCCGACGGCACAGAGGATGACGGGGGGCGGTTTCGGGCAGGTGACGCCGGTGTTACCGCAGCGTGAACTAGCGGCCGGCACTAGCCTTTGCGCCTATGCCACGCCCGGCCACAAAAGAGGTTGACCTATCCAAGATCTGGCTGTTCGCCCCGGCTTCGAGCAGGGATCTGCGCAAGCTGCGCAGATCCCTCGACGAGGTGACGGCGGCCGCGGGCGAGGTGCTCTGCAAAGAAGGAGACACCGGCCACGAGTTCTTCTTCATCGTCAAGGGAACGGCCGCCGTGCGACGCAAGAACCGCAGGGTGGCGAGACTGCGTGGCGGTGACTACTTCGGTGAGCTGGCCCTCTTGGACCGACGGCCCCGGTCGGCAACGGTCGTCGCGGAGACCGACATGGAGCTCTTGGTGTTAGAGCAACGACGGTTCCTCGGGCTGATCGAGACCACGCCGGCGTTGACACGCAAGCTTCTCGCGGCCATGGCCGCCAGACTTCGGGAGGCCGACAAGCTGGCCTTCCAGGGCTGAGCTGCCATGGAGCTCGCAAAGGCCATCACATTCGGACGAGTTAGCAATCAGGGCGCTCTGATCACCATCCGTCGAGACGGTCGACCCCAGATCTCCAACATCATCTACAAGATGGAGGAGGACGGTTCGACTCGCATCTCGGTCACCGCCGACAGAGCGAAGACCAAGAACCTTCGCCGGGACCAGCGCGCGGAGCTCTACGTTGCAGGCAGCTCATTCTGGCATTACGCGGTCTTCGACGGCACAGCGCAGCTGAGCCCGGTCGCCGAGGCACCTGATGACCCCGTGGTCGAGGAACTGGTGGGCCTCTACCGATCGATACGGGGGGAGGACCACCCCAACTGGGACGAGTACCGCCAGGCGATGGTCGACGAACGCCGCATGGTCTGCAGCTTCCAGCCAAGCTCGGCTTACGGCCAGGTTCAGTAACCCGCCGCGGCTCCGATCAGAGCACGAGGATCGCTCGCCCCTTCGAGCTGGTCAGAGTGGCAGATGATCGTGTGGGCATGACCGAAGTTGGCGGGGCCTACGACCACCGAGTGGCCCCTTTGGGTCAGACCTCTGCGCCAGCCTTGGGGGGCCCCCGGTTCGACGCACACCTCGACGTCACCTTTGGCCTCCCACGTGGAGAAGGCGTCGGCACCTGGGTTCTGCAACGACCAGCGCGCAGCGGCCATGGCGTAACCGGCGTCCTGGTGCGAATGAAGCATGCGGGCGAGCAGCTGGAGCAAGACCTGAGGTTGGGTGTCCGCGCCCATGGTGCCTACCACGAGATCGAGGTTGCCCCCCCGATCGGTCACGAGCACCGGCGAAAGAGTGTGCGGCGGCCTCCTGCTGGGGCCGTACTCGGCCAGGTGGCCGGGAACCAGGTTGAATCCGGTGCCGCGGTTGTGCAGGAAGATCCCCGTCGAAGGCTCCGCGATTCCGATACCGAAGCCCGCCGCGTTCGACTGGATCAGCGACACCGCCATCCGCTCATCATCTACGGCGCACAGATAGGCGGTGTCGCCTTGTGTGACCCGGTCGCCCAGAGTTGATGCCCGCTCGCGGTCGATCGCCTCGAATCTGACAAGCAGCCGCTCCTCGTCCAGCAGGTCGCTCGCGGACGCGTGCTCGTGGAGGGCTGCAACGCGGTCGAAGGCCGCCTGGCGGGCCGCCTCCACTGTTAGGTGTGCCCATGCGGGGTCGTCGGTGTCCTCGGGGAGGTCCAGACGGTCGGCGATCCACGAGCCTGCGAGCGTCAGGTAGCCCTGCGAATTGGGCGGAACCGTCCACAGGCGCCTTTGCCAGGCGTCGATGGAGATCGGCTCGGTCCAATCTGCCTGGGGTGCAGCGAGATCGCTCCTCGAGTACTCGCCTGCGCCGAGCGACAACAGGCCTTCTCCGAACTCACCGAGGTAGAACGCGTCGCGGCCACCGTCGATGAGCGCGTCGAGTGCCCGCGCGATGCCGGGACGACGCACCGTTGCCCCCGGCGCCTTCGCGGCCGCGAAGTCCGAGCCCCCGGGGAGCTCACGCACGGCGGACGACGCCCTGACCAGGATCGGCGAGGCCGGGAAGCCTTCTATCGCGTATCCCCGGGCCGGGCCGAGGACCTGGCTCAGCTCCAACCGTCCGAACCGGCCGTGAAGCAGGAGCCACCCGTCCACGCATCCGGGCACCGGCACGGACCGAATGTCGCCATGTGCGGGCATCCGGGCATGGCCCTCGGAGCGCAGCCGGTCGGGATCGGCGCCCGAGCCGCTCCGCCCACTCGCGTTCATGGCGACCGGGGCGAGATCGCCCCGACGGTGCACCAGAGCGAAGGCGTCTCCACCCATCCCGCACATGTGCTGGGAGGTGACGGCCAGCACCGCACTCGCGGCAACGGCCGCGTCGGCCGCCGTACCGCCCGCCCTCAGAATCTGAACCCCCGTTTCGGCGGCCAAATGATCGATGGTGCAAACCATTCCGTGAGGCGCGAAGCGGGAGGCGTAGGGGGCAAGAGTCACCATGTGGCCAGCCTGCCACAGAGCCCAAATCCGGTCTCTCGGACCCCAGCCCGACGCGCCAGAGGTGGACCGGTGGAGCTTGCAGCGCTAGAAGTGTCTGAGCAAAAGCCGGCACGGAGCGGGCCTTGGAGGGGAGTTGGCGTGCCTACGCGGATTGGGTGCGATGTGGGCGGGACCTTCACGGACTTCGCCGTGCTGTTGAGTGACGGTAGCCTGGTGTCCGCAAAGCTCCTGACCACGCCCGAGGACCCCGCGGGTGCCGTCGTCCATTGGATGGAGTCGTTCCAGGCGGACCATCGGGCCTTCTTCGAGGACCTCAGTGAGCTGGTGCACGGGAGCACGCTCGCTATCAATGCGATCCTCGAGCGCCGTGGAGCGCGGACTGCGCTGGTCACGACCCGTGGGTTCGGCGACGTTCTTGTGTTGCGACGGGGTCGGCGGCCCGACATGTACGACATTCACAACGACGGGGCCAGCGCGATCGTGCCTCGGAGGCTCTGCGTCGAGCTCGACGAACGCCGCTTGGCGGACGGGACCGAGCACACCGCTCTCAGCAAAGAGGCACTCGCCGACACGCTGACGTCGCTGAGAGCGCTTCAAGCCGAGTCGGTCGCCGTCAGCCTGCTTCACTCCTACATCGATCCGAGCCACGAGCGGACCTTTGGGGAAGCTTTGGCCCGCGAAGCGCCCGGCGTCGCCGTGTCGCTTTCGTGCGAGATAGCGCCGGAGATCAAGGAGTACGAACGGGCCTGTACAACGGCCATAGACGCGTACGTCAAGCCCATCGTGTCGGGCTATGTCGGCCGGCTCGAGACGGACCTCCACGGGTTAGCCCCCTCGGCCGAGCTCGATCTGGTGCTCTCCAGCGGCAGCCGCGTGACGGCACGTACCGCGGTGGGTTTTCCCTCCAGACTCATCGAGTCAGGCCCCGCCGCCGGGGTTGTCGCCGCTGTCGAGCTGGCGCGGGTGCAGGGTCTCGACCGGATCTTCGCGTTCGATATGGGGGGAACCAGCGCGAAAGGCTGCATCGTGTCTGGGGACGAGCTCCCAATCACACGAGACTACGAGGTCGATCGGTCCCTGCGTTTCAAGGCAGGCAGCGGCTTGCCGGTCAACGTCCCGACGGTCGACCTCATCGAGATCGGCTGTGGAGGCGGGAGCATCGCCCGGCTCAGTGCACTGGGGCTCCTGACCGTCGGACCGCGTAGCGCAGGCGCGAAACCGGGCCCGGCATGCTATGGCCTCGGCGGTGGGGACCCCACCGTGACCGACGCCGACGTCGTGTTGGGCTACATAAGCGTGGACCGCTTTCTCGGAGGTGACCTGCCCCTCGATGGCGATGCTGCGCATCGGAGCATCGAACAGCTCGCAGACCTGCTCGGTCTTGGGGTTGACGAGACGGCGTGGGGCATCCACAGCATCGCCAACGAGCTCATGGCCAACGCGATGAAGACCTATGCGGCAGAGCGGGGGGTGTCCTTGGACCGTGTGGCGATCGCCGCGTACGGGGGCGCTGGACCCGTGCACGCCGCTGACATGGCCCAACGCCTCCACGGGACACGGGTGTTGGTCCCGTATCGGGCCGGGGTCGCGTCAGCCGTGGGAATGCTGATGGCGCGGCGCTCCTTCGAGACGGTGCGCACGTACAAGCGCCGACTGGACGCGGTCGACCCCGCCAAGGTGACGTCGCTCTTCAAAGAGCTGGTGCAGGAGGGTCGAGCCGCCGTGGGCGCCGCCACGGAGCCCGACGTCACCTACTACGCGGAGGTGTGCTATGTAGGGCAGGGCTCCGCTCTCATGGTCGAGCTTCCCGACCGACCGGGACCCGGTGCCCTCGACGGTCTGCGCGAGCAATTCGTGCGGATCTACGCTTCTCGTTACGGTGCGGAGGATCCAATGCTCGACCTCGAGCTCGTGACTCTTAGAACCGTGGTCACTGCACGAGCGCAACCGCCGGCCCTCGCCGCCATGGAGAGCACGCCCGAGGTGGGACTGGTCAATGAACCGGCCGAGGCCGGGTCGACCCGCAGAGCCTTTGACCACGGAAGCGGGACCTTCATCGATTTTCAGGTCTTCAACCGCTCTGACCTGGCGAACGGCCGCACATTCGAGGGTCCGGCAATAGTCGAGGAGCGCGAGACGACAACGGTGGTCCCCAACGGCTGGCAGGGATCGGTCGCAGGGGACAGAACCCTGGTTCTGACCGCGCCGGACAAAGGGGGCCAGCGCCCATGACGAGCGACAGCACCATCGGTGTTGTCGAGCTCGAGCTGCTGTGGGCACGTTTGCAGGCCATCGCGGACGAGATGCAAAGCATGCTGGTGCGGACCGTGCTCTCGACGGTGATCCGGATCAACCTGGACTGCGCCACCGCGGTGTTCGACCAGGACGGCACCATGCTGGCCCAGCCGACGAGCTGCGCACCGGGGCAGATCGCGGCCATGCCGCGGCTCATGTCGGCATTCCTGGCCGAGCTCGAGGAGGGAGAGCTTCTGCCGGGCGACGTGTTCGTCACGAGCGATCCATGGATCGGCTCGGGCCACACGCCGGACGTCTATATTGTCTCCCCGGTCTTCGAAGCAGACAGGCTTGTCGCGTTCGTTGCCACGGCCGGTCACCAGATCGACTTCGGTGGGCGTGTCGGTCCCGTCGACAGCGTGGACGTGTTCGAAGAAGGCTTGCTCCTGCCCGTATCCCGGCTTTACAGAGCTGGCGCCCGCAACGACGAGCTGTGGAGGATCATCGGCGCCAACGTCAGGATGCGCGAGAAGATCCTCCACGATCTCGAGGCTCAGGTGGCCTGCAACGAGTTGGGCAGGCGTCGTCTCAAGGATCTGATGCTCGAGTTCTCACTCAATGACCTTCGACCGGTGGCACGAGCGATCGTCGACACAACGGAATCGGCGATGCGTAGGCGGATCGCCGAGGTGGGCGACTTCGAGATGCGCACCGAGCAGGCGATCGAGGTTTTGGACGAGGAGGGCAGGCAACTGCGGATCGCCGTCCACCTGCAGATCTCGGGCGACGAGGTGGTCATCGATTACGCGGGTACCTCGGCACAGGTGAAGGTGCCGGTGAACTGCGTCTACAACTACACCCTCGCCTACTCGGTGCTCGGCGTGAAGTTCGCGCTGGCCCCCGAGCTTCCGTACAACGCTGGCACCCAGCGGCCCTTTACCGTCAAGGCTCCCGAGGGCAGCATTCTCAACGCGAGGCGGCCGGCCTCGGTCCGGTGGCGGATCACGGTCGGCCAGCAGCTCCCCGAGCTCATGCTCCGGGCGCTGACTCCCCACGTGCCCGACAGGGTCATCGCGGACTGCGGGTCTTCCCCGATGTGGCTGTGGATGTTCTCGGGGTGGGACCGTCGACATGGTCGCTTCGTCTTCCAAAGCCACTTCATGGGAGGACTCGGCGCGCGCGCGATGCGAGACGGAACACCTACCACGTCGTTCCCGTTCAACATGTCGGACACACCCGTCGAGGTGTGGGAGAACGAAACTCCGGTCCTGGTCCAAGAGCGGCGCCTGATAACCGACTCGGGGGGAGCGGGCCGCCATCGAGGGGGGCCGGGGCAACGCATCCAGTTCTCGGTGGCACCGGGAAGCTCACAGAACCTTGACGGTCCCCTTCACATCGGGCTCAGCGGGGGCCGGTTCCAAACGCCGCCCCAGGGCTTGGCCGGCGGAGGGCCCGGCACCCCCGGGAGGGTGTTCGTTGACGGGATCCACTTTGCACGGCCGCTTGGCGAGATAGACGTCACCGAGCAGACGACCGTAACCATGGAGCTGCCGGGCGGCGGGGGGTTCGGGGACCCGACGACCCGGGATCCCGCCGAGGTCCGCCGGGATGTTGAAGACGGGTTGGTCTCCGATGAGGCAGCCCGCTCCGTTTATGGAGTGGTGACGTGAGCGTGCCGGTGAGGGAGCGCTTCGTGCACACTTCCGACGGGCGGGTGCACGTGCGCGAATCTGGAGAAGGGCCGAGCACGCTGGTGATGCTTCACGGGTGGACTCGGACCTCGCTCGTGTGGCAGTCGACCCTCGAGACGTGCCCTGAGGGCTGGCGCGGCATCGCCCCGGACCTCGCCGTCCGCTCGGACCCTCCGGGCGGCGGCTACAACATCGCGTCCCTGGTGAAGCGCACGCTCGCCCTGCTCGCGGCGCTTCGGACCGGACCGCTGCTATTGGCGGGCCACTCAATGGGAGGCGCAGTCGCCATAGAGGTTGCGCGAAAAGGTGCCGACGTTGAATCGCTGGTGCTAGTTGGAACCGGGACCCGCCCCCCAGGCCATCACCGGGGGAGCGGCGCGATCAAGTCCTTGGTGGAGCGGGGGAAGAGCTCGGAGACCATGAGCTCCATCCTCGAAGCGTGGTTCCACCGCCGGCCCTCCGCCGCCCGGTTCGCCGTCATCTTGGAGGAGGCGATGCAATGGCCCTACGAGGCCTTGATTGGGATGCGTGCCTCCCGAGACTCGTCGGATCTCCAAAGCAAGCTCGCAACGTTGGCAATGCCGGTACTGGTGATACACGGCGAGGCGGATGCGGTCCGCTCACTGGACGAGGCGAAGGAGATGTCGAGGGCAGCTCCAAACGGGCGGCTGGTCGTGCTTCACGATGTCGGTCATACGCCAACCGAAGAGGACCCCGCCGGCACGGCGAGCGTAATATGGGACTTCGCTCAATCGAACCGCCCGAGACCACGACACACAGGGCCGTGACAGCTCGCAGGTGGCATTGCCGCTCAAAGCCAGGTCAGCTGCCCTGGGGGGCCCCCACGGCACACGCGCGCAGTCTCTCCCGGTCTTCATGGCTCAAGATCTCAATGACATCAAACACCGGCCGGCCGGGACCTCTGACGGCGCTCAGGGCCAAGTGAGGGGGAGTGCCGGGCGCCGGCACCTCTGTCGCCAGGAGGACGAAACACATCCCTTCGTGGCCTTCGTGCACGACAGCCGCCTTGGCGATCGCCTTCCAAAGCGCATCCGCACGCTTGAGCCCCGCACGGTTCGATGCAAACGCCCCGGCCAGCTCGAAGCCCCAGCGATGACCCCGCCTATCTTCTCCGACGAAGCTGAGATCGATCCCGAGATCTGAAAACTTGACATCAGGGCGGAGATTCACGAAGCCGCACGAATCGAGGAGGATCTCGGCGAGCTCCTTTGCCCGACGACCCTCGCGCACCGCTCGATCTTGAAGGTCACGGTCCTCGACCTGGGGCCGGATCGCTGGCACCCGGACGCGCAGGGGAGTCGACTGCGGTGACGTTTCCTCGCATCGCAGGCGCTCTGCAGCAATTCGCGCCTGAGCTCGCTCCACATACGACCTGTCCGTGTCGAATCCGATGTAATGGCGGTCGGAGCGCACCGCTGCAACCGCCGTGGTGCCTGCCCCCATGAACGGGTCAAGGACCACGTCTTGGCGATAGGTGTACAGGTCGATCAAGCGTTGGGGGATGGCTACAGGAAACGGGGCCGGATGGCCTACACGGGTGGCGCTCTCTGAGGGGATCTCCCACAGATCCGTCGTAGCCTCGAGGAACTCGTCTCTCGAAATTGTCGCCGTCGAGGGCAGATGCCGCCTGTGCCGCTCCAGCGGGGTCAGAGCGCGATCGAAACAACCCTTGCTTGC
>JBOGFX010000221.1:0-1893 GCA_050743805.1 Acidimicrobiales bacterium | reverse complement strand
GATCACCCAGGATGAACCAGCCATCCGTCGATTGGTAAGTTATCATGAACGGTAAGTGTTACATAACCGATCATGTTGGTCAAGGGGTCGGGGTCCGGTCGGGTCGAGCCGGCGGACTCGAGTCTGTGCTCTGTCATCGATCCCATCGACCCGCAGCCCGTCGTGGTCTCCCTCGACCAAGGCGCAATCGCGCCGCTGGCGAGAGCTCGTCTCCTCCTACCACTATCTCGGCTACACCCCCTTTCCCGGCGCGCAGCTGCGCTACCTCGCAGAGAGCCCCTCTGGCACCCTCGGCGCCTTTGGACTCCCGGCCTCTGCATGGAAGTGCGCACCGCACCGACGCCTTCATCGGCTGGGACGAGGAGACGAGGAAGGCTCGCCTGCACCTCGTCGTCGGGAACGCCCGGTTCTTGATCCTGCTTGATGAGCTTGTGCTGCGGACTGAAACGTGGCTTCAGGGGGCGACAGCGCCATGAGCGCATCGGTTCGTAGGCGGGGCGTGACTATCCGGAGCTCGAGGCGCGTCCAACCGGCTACCCGATCACCATCTCCGATGTCGCGGCTGCGCTACCGGAGAGGCGCCCTGCGGTGATCGAGGGCATGGCCCAGACATCGTGGTCGGCCTGGTCGAGGCACCACGACACGGTGCGTGCGTGGCTGGGTGCGTGGACGGACGGCTGAACTGAGCCACGTGGGCCATCGGAGTTGGCGCCAGCGCCGTCACGGTCGCAGGCGAGCTCGGGCTATGGGGATCTCGACTGGGAACAGGTGTTCGCCCTCGGTGCGCATGGGCTCGGTCATCGAAAAGGCTGGCTGGGCCATTACGCGGGGGCGGGTCCCGTAGTTCGGGTTGGCGGAGTGGAACACGAGCGGGTGGGCGAGCACCACGTCGCCCTCTTCGGCGACCACCTCGACCACTCCGGGCCAGCCTTGCTCGTCCAAGGTGGCGGTGAGCGGCTCATCGAAGTCGTCGGCGTCGAGCCCGTCGGGCTCCGCTTCCCAGAGCAGGCGGGCGGCGAGGTGGTGTGAGCCTTCGACGAGGAGGGTGCCGCCGCCTCCGGGCTCGACGGTCGAGAAGCAGAAGAGATTGAGGATGGCCTGCTCGGGTGAGGAGGGTCGATGGCGGAACCATCCTCCTTCGATGGGCCAGCTGTCGGCGTAGGGGGGATCGACGAATCCGGGGAAGTTGACCGCCCACCAGCCCATCTCTCGGGTCATCTTCCAGCGGTTCGGTCCCACGAGCTGGTCGACGGCCGCATGGAACCGGTCGGTTAGCGCATCGGTGTAGGGCGCCTCGGTCGTCATCTCCTTCAGCCAGACCTGGGGCTCGCTCCACTCCTCGGGACGCGCCAGGTCGACGCCGATGCGTGCCGTGAGGTCCAGCCGCACTGCTTCTGCAACGTCTGGTGAGAAGGCGTGGCGGAGCAGGGTCCAGCCTCGCTCGACGAACGCAGCGAGCTGGTCGTCCGATAGAGGTCCTCCGATCACACGACGACGCTAGTGGTGCTGACCTGTTTCTGAGTTCGCGACAGGGATCCCGGCTTCAATCACCGTCTTGCGGTCGACGCCGACGATCTTGCGCCATACGTTGGCACCGAGCACGCCGTTCTCCTTCGCCTCGCTTCTGGACCTTCGACAGTCAAGAAACGTAGGCAGGAAGCGGCGTTGCTCGCGTCTCAGCTGCTCACGGCACCCACGGATGGTTAAGGAGAGGCACTTTTCTCACTGCGTTCTCCTTTTCTTAACGGCAGGAAAGTCGAGTCATCTCGTTTGACCAGGTTTCGTTTGCTCATCCACCAGCCAAGCGTGGAACATTTCCGGGACACGGCTTCAGACGGCTTCGTCGCGTACGGAGTCATGTTCGCCCAGGAGCGCGTCGAGCTTGCGGTAGCC
>JBOGFX010000220.1:0-4855 GCA_050743805.1 Acidimicrobiales bacterium | reverse complement strand
GCCAGGTCCTCGTCGGCGAGCCGTTTGATGCAAGGTGCCACCCCGACGGTCGAGATCGTAAGACGCCGGGCCGAGATGCCCATCTCGCCGTGGATCACCCGCATCGCACCAAGGGTGTTGGCATAGTTGGCGAGGGGCTCTCCCATGCCCATGGCGACGACATGGGTGACCCGCCGTTCGCGCATCGCCCAAGCGACCTGCTCGACGATCTCTGCCGAGGCGAGGTTCCGCGTAAAGCCACCCTGGCCCGTGGCGCAGAAGCTGCACCCCATCGCGCATCCAGCCTGTGTCGAGACGCAGAGGGTCACCCGGTCGGGGTAGGCCATGAGCACGGCCTCCACGACCGCGCCGCCGCCCACCGAGAACGCGAGCTTGACGGTCTCACCCCTGTCGGCCACCCGGCGGCCCACCAAATCCAGGGCACAAGGCAGCTCTTCTGCGAGGCGTGCGCGCAGGTGGGCCGGCAGCTCGGTCATCTCGGGGGGCCATCGGGCATTGCGGTAGAGGGCGGTCCAAACCTGCCTCGCCCGATAGGCGGGCTCGCCTTCCAAAAGGGTGGCCAGAGTGGCCCGGTCGACGCCAAAACGGGTGATCGGCAGTGGTCCCCGCCGGGCGGGGAGGGGACGGTCGGGCTCCATCGGGCCAGCTTCGCGGCCCCCCTGGCCCTGGGCAACCTTCAGCTGGCGCTGAGGGCCGCGATCCGCGTCGCGCGGGTGTTGTCGAAGAACAGCTCGACCTGGCCCGGGTCCAAAGGACGTCCGAGGAGGAACCCCTGGCCCAAGCGGCAATGCTCCAGCCGCAAGGCGCTGAGCTGCTGTTCGTCTTCGATGCCTTCGGCAACGGTGACCAGGCCGAGGGCTCTCGCGAGGTCGAGCATCGTGCGGACGAGCGCCATGCCCTCGTTCGAGCCCGTCATGGCTGTGACGAACGAGCGGTCGATCTTGATCACGTCGACGGGGAACTGGCGCAGGTAGGAGAGCGAGGAGTATCCGGTCCCGAAGTCGTCGACGGCGATCAGGATCCCCAGGTCCTTCAGGTTCCGAAGTCGCCCGACGGTGTCGTGCGCGTCCGCCATGAGGGCGCTCTCGGTCAGCTCCAAGATGAGATGGGAGGGGTCGATGCCTGTCTCGTCGATTACAGAGCGCAGGTCAGAAGCGAAGGTCTTCGATTCGATCTGGATGGCTGACACGTTGACAGACATCGAGACGGGCAGGCCTCGGCGCATCCAGAGCTGTGCCTGCTGGCAGGCGCGCTCCAACACGCTGCGCCCGACGTCGACGATCATCCCGGTCTCTTCCAGCATCGGGACGAACTCCATGGGAGAGACGACGCCTCGTCGGGGATGCCGCCAGCGCAAGAGAGCCTCGACACCGATCGGCGCGAGCTCCTCCAGGGCGAAGATCGGCTGGTACACGACGAAGAAGTGGTCCACCGCGATCGCCTCGTGCAGGTCCCGGGCCAATGCGAGCCGGGAGCGGGCCGCTGCGTGCATGGAGGGCTCGAAGAGCCTGAAGCCGGGCTCCCTCGTGGAGCGGGCGGTGTGAAGAGCGGTGTCAGCGTCACGGAGCAGTTCGTCGGCTCCCCCTCCGGCGGCGACGGCCACGCCGACCTTGGGCTCGACGGTGACAGTGGCGCCCTGGTGGCCAGCGATCTCGAGCGGCGCGGCGAGCTCTGCCAAGATCCGCGACGGCATCGAGCCAGCCCCTGCGGCGAGAGACGGAACCTGTGTGAGAACGACGAACTCCTCGTCGGACCACCTGCCCAGGGTGTCCGACGGAGCGAGGAGCGCCCCGAGGCGCTGGGCGATCGAGGCGACGACCGAGGAGCCGGCGCGGTGCCCGTAGGTCTCGTTGATCTCTCCCAAGACGTCGAGGCGGACCAAAAGAGCTGCGACGCCGCTGGCATCTTGTTCGGCCCGGGCGAGCATCGAGGTCGCGATGTCGACTATGAGCTCACGATTGGCCAGGCCCGTCTGAGGGTCGTGGAAGGCCCTGTGGGCGAGCTCGCGGCTTTGGCGGGTCATCGCATCGAAGGCCATCGCCCGGGACCGGTAGAGTCCCACGATCAAAGCGGCCATGGCAGCGATCACGGCCAGATCGACCAGGACCGCCATGCCCTGGATCATGGCTGACCCCGACGGCGGGACCACCGACACCGCGACGCGCCACGTCCCGTCGGTGCGAAGGTCGACGAGCCTCAGGCTCGCACCGCTCAGGGCGGGCCCGGCCGCAGCGACCTTGAGCGGTGCGCCCCCTGCAGGTAGGAGACCCTCACTGCGACGCTCTTGTCGACGACGGGGTCGACCACCGGTCCCGGGGAAAAGATGCCGTCGATCCATCCGAGCAGTGCGCTGGCTCGCGCCCCGCTCGCGCCGAGGTCATCGGCCGCGTAGACGGGCAGGACAATCTCGAAGGGACGAAAGGCGTCGACGGGGTCGACCGACAGGATGGCGACGCGCTGGTGGCCCGCGCGCGCGGCCGACATGAGAAGGCGGCCCACCGAGGTGGTGCAGCGCCCGCTGTCGAACAGAAGGCTGAAAAGGGCCGCGGCGGTGCCCGAACGCGCACCCCTCGCCGCCGGCCCGATGGTCGCCAGTTCGGGCACGCAGTAGAGGTCGTGGCCGGTGGCGCCTCTCAGGGGCGAGGGGGACGGGACACCTCCGATCAGGGTCGCAGGGTCGGCGCGAAGCTCAGCTTGGGCTTGGGGGAGTTGGGTGAGAGAAAGGGCCCTCACGTACGCGAGCCCCACGAGGCCGGAGCGCCCATCGGAGCCGACCTGGTCATAGAGGGAAGCCAGCTGGCGATTTGAGAGGGTGAGGCCCGCCGTGATCATCCCGCGCAGCGTCTCCACCAGATCTTCGTCGCGCTGCAGGGCCGCTCCCACCGAAGCTGCCACGACGTTGGTCCTGGAGGCGACGGCCTGGGACTGTTGCGCCGAGACGTAGGAGCGCCACTGCACCGCCCCCAGCGCCGCGGCTCCGATCCCCAGGATCAGAACGGCCGCTGCCAGAGACCGGACGTGACCTCCCCGCTGGTCGAGTACCGGTCCCTCGAGCTCGCCACGGAGCACGGAACCCCTTGGGGGGGATTCCGCGTCAGAACGAGCCGGCGACCATTTGTGCCGGCCGATCGCACGCGTGAAAGAAATTTACCCGTGCGGACCAGCGAAATTGAGGATACGTGACCGGCGGGTAAGTGGTCAGCTGGCTTCGCTGGTCGTGCTCATGTTGAAGTCCGCGACCCGCAACGGCGGCATCTTGGCCCGATTGGCCCATTCCCCGAACTCGCGGCCCAAGGCCCGTGCCGGGGTGCCGGCCTCGATGGTCCGGGCGAGCAGGTCCACCGGGCTCTCGTTGAAGCGGAAGTTGTTGACGGCCCCCACCACCTCGCCGCCCTCGATCAGGTACACCCCGTCGCGGGTGAGCCCGGTCAGAAGCAGGGTCGAGGGGTCGACCTCTCGGATGTACCAAAGAGCGGTGAGAAGCAACCCCCTCGAGGTGTGCGCGACCAGGTCCTCGACCGTCCCCCGCGATCCGTCGAGGTCGAGCACCAGGTTGTCCACGTACGGGCAGAAGCTGACGTCGGCCCTGCGTGCCCCGGCGCGGTGAAAGCGCAGGTTCGCGAGGGTTCCCTTGTCCAACCACGCAGTTCTGCCGATCGGCGCGCCGTTGTCGAAGACCGACGCATCCGAAGAGGACGCGCCGGCGACCGCGAAGTCGATGCACTCGAGGCCGGGCTCTGCTGGGTCCCCGTAGAGGTCGAAGGGGAGCCGGCTCAGCCGCTCTCCGATCCTGGTGCCGCCGCCTTGGGCCGAAAAGACGGTCCGGCCGTCCAAGGCGTCCTGTCCGCTCGCGTAATTGGTGAGGTCGACCATCAGGTCGGCGACCGCTTCGGGAGGAAGCACGACCTCGTACCGTCCCGGCGGAAGCGACTCGGTCCGTCTTGCCCACCCGAGCCGCTTCGCGAGATGGGCCTCGAGCTCGGTGCCCTCGACGCTCGAGAGGTCTCCCGCCCGCCCCGCCCAGGCGGACTGGCGCCCATCGCGAGCTCGGGCGATCATCTGCATCGCCTCGCTCGGCTGGCTGTGCCGGCGCCGAAGGCCCGTCGAGGAGCCCAGGTGAACCGTGTCCATTCGGTGCTCGACGATGCCGGCCAAAACGTGACCGACGGCCTCCGCGGCGTCGAATGCGCCGCGGAGGCCGTCGATGACGCCGGTGAGCCCTTGGAGCTCGGCTTCGGGCACGTCGGCTTCGAAGTCGTTGTCAGCTTCTCCACCCAGCAGGTCCGCGACGTCCCAAGACGGAGGGGATCCGGCCGCATCGGCCGCAGCCGCGTCGAGGAGCGAGCCCAGGTCTACGTCTCCACTCGAGCTCGCCACCCCCGCAGAGATGCCTCCTTGGACTTGAGCGAAGCGGATGACGACGACTCGACGGTCGCGGCGCCGCCCGTTAGTGGTGGTGGTGTTGTTCGCAAACCTGACCTCAGCCTCGTCGGAGTCCTCGACTATCACGATGCAGTCGTCCCCGCCCGCCCGAGAGAGGGCGTCGTCGACGACCTGAGCGGCTTGGCGCAGGCTCATCGTCCCGACTCCTGCTTGGTGTTGAGGATGCGGACATCTGTCACGAGCGCGCTCGGACAGCCGTGGCTGACCGGGGCGACCTGGCCAGGTTGGCCCTTTCCACAGTTGAACGCCCCCGCGAGCAGGTAGGTCTCTTCCCCTCCCACCTGGGCTAAAGAGCCCCAGAAGTCTGTCGTGGTCGCCTGATAGGCGACGTCTCGAAGCTGGCCGGCCAGCTCGCCGTTCTCGATCTTGAAGAAGCGCTGGCCGGTGAACTGGCAGTTGTACCGCTGCATGT
>JBOGFX010000219.1:0-10716 GCA_050743805.1 Acidimicrobiales bacterium | reverse complement strand
GCTGAGATCCGCGCCGGGAAGAACCCCTTGAAGGAGGCGGGGGTGGTAGGCCTCGTGGCGACCGAGGAGCAGATGGCCGCGATACAGCGGATCCAAGCCCTCATGAGCCTGCTCGAGGGCCACGGCGATGTCACGATGGACCGCGCCGCGGTTGACGAGGTCCCCCAAGCCGCCCACTTCGCCTCGGTGCTGAAGGAGCGCCGCGAGCAGGCGAAGGGCCCAGCTCGACTCTTGATCCAGATCTTGGGACTGGAGGCGAAGTTCCGTCAGTACCAAGAGGGAGAGAACTTCGTGCGCGCGGTCGAGAAGATCGGGGGACGGACCCTGTTCGACCAGGTGTGGCAGGGACCCGAGTGGCTCCCGTCCTTGGCCGAGATCCGTGACCCCAAGAGCTGGGTGGAGCGCATCTCACCGAGCGCCCTCGCGGGCTGAGCACCTCGCGGGGAGATGATCGACCCGCAGCAGCTGGGGCCTCTGCTCGCCCGATGCAGCTTTCCACCTGCCGGCCAGGAGCTTGTGTGCGCGGTTTCCGGCGGCGCCGATTCGCTGGCCCTCATGGTGCTCGGCGTAGGGGCTGGCTGCAAGGTGCGAGCGGTGCACGTGGACCACGGGCTGCGGACGGGGTCCGATCTGGAAGCCGACCTGGTCGCCGCCGCGGCAGAGCGCTTCTGCGTGGCGTTCTCCAAGGTGTCGGTGTCGATCCCCGACGGCTCCAACTTGGAGGAAAGAGCGCGACAGGCGCGCCTGGCGGCCCTACCCCGAGAGGTTGCGACCGGGCACACGATGGACGACCAGGCCGAGACGGTGCTGTGCAACCTGTTGCGCGGGGCGGGCATCGATGGGTTGGGCGCCATGGCTCCTGGGCCTCGACACCCGATCTTGGGCGTGCGACGCCACGAGACCCGCTCCTTGTGCGAATCGCTCGGCTTGGACCCGGTGAAGGACCCCTCGAACGACGACCCCCGCCACCTGCGCAACAGGGTCCGACGTGACCTGTTGCCCCTCGCGTGCCAGATAGCAGGCCGTGATCTGGTAGAGGTCCTCGCCCGCCAGGCCGAGCTCATGCGCGACGAGGCGGCGTTTTTGAACCAGCTTGCACGCGAGCTGATAGCCGATCCACAGGACGCTCGCGTGCTCGTCGGCTCGCCGGTCGTTCTCGCACGGCGGGCCGTTCGCGAATGGGTTCGTCTTCCTGGCGGCCGCACGGGCGGCCATCCGCCGAGCGCGCGGGAGGTTGCCCGGGTCCTCCAAGTGGCCGCGGGCAACGGGCGGGCGACCGAGATCTCCGGCGCAAGGCGTGTCAGCCGCTCACGCCAGCGCCTCTCGCTCAGCTCGCCGGGCGCTGCGGCCGATAAGGTTCCGCCGATGAAGGCGGCTCGAGCCACGACGAGCTTGCCGGGCTGGGCGGTCGAGAAGGTGGGCGAGGCGGTCGTCGACGCAGGCTCGATCGCCAAACGCGTCGAAGAGCTAGGGGGCGAGATCACGGCCGACTATGTCGGGCGTGCACCGCTTCTCGTCGGGGTGCTCAAGGGTGCGATGGTCTTCATGAGCGATCTCGCGCGGGTGATCGACCTGCCCGTCGAGGTCGATTTCATGGCCGTGTCCTCCTACGGCAGCGGGACCTCCACCTCGGGGGTGGTGAGGATCGTGAAGGACCTCGACACGGACTTGACCGGGCGCCACGTCATCGTCGTCGAGGACATAATCGACAGTGGCCTCACCCTCAACTACCTGCGTCGCTACCTGGCGGCACGAGGCCCTGCCAGCCTCGAGATCTGCGCCCTGTTGGTCAAAGAGGGAGTCCAGCGTGTCTCACTCGACCTGCGCTACGTCGGCTTCGAGATCCCGTCAGCGTTCGTGGTCGGCTACGGGCTCGACTTGGAGGAGCGCTACCGGAACCTACCTTCGGTGCACCTTCTGGGCGACACCACGAGATGACCGTCGACGCGCAACGGGTGGCCAAGGCCATCACCGAGGTGCTCGAGGCGATCGGGGAGGACCCGAGCCGGGAGGGCCTGGGCGACACCCCATGGAGGGTGGCGGCCATGTACGAGGAGCTCTTCAGCGGGATCGCCAACGACCCCGCAACGCATCTGACCGTGACATTTGCCGCCGACCACGACGAGATGGTCATGGTCCGCGACATTCCATTCGCCTCTCTGTGCGAGCACCACTTGATCCCTTTCATAGGCCGCGCCCACGTCGCCTACATCCCCAACGCCGACGGCAGGATCACCGGGATCTCCAAGCTGGCCCGCCTGGTCGAGGGCTTTGCCCGGCGTCTCCAGGTCCAAGAGCGGATGACCACCGACATCGCCGATGCCATCGAGCGGGCGCTCCTTCCACGGGGGGTCCTGGTCGTAGTCGAGGCCGAGCATCTGTGCATGTCGATGCGCGGGGTCAACAAGCCCGGGACCCAGACGGTGACATCCGCCGTCAGGGGCCTGTTCCGCAAGGATGCGGCCACCCGCGCGGAGGCGATGCAGTTCGTCCATGGCCGCTGAGCGCTGGTGTCTCGGGCGTCGGGAGGTGACCTACGCTTCGGTCGTGCCCGCCGCCTCCCGGCAGCCCAAGGTGATGGGGATCTTGAACGTGACGCCCGACTCGTTCTTCGACGGCGGTCTGTACTTCGCTGAGGAGGCGGCCATGGCTAGGGGCCGGGAGATGTTCGCCCAGGGAGCCGACATCGTCGACGTGGGCGGTGAGTCCAGCCGGCCCGGGGCGACCGAGGTGGACGAGCAGGAGGAGCTCCGACGGGTGCTCCCCGTCATCAGGGGCCTGGCGCCACATGGGCGGGTCTCGGTGGACACCGTCAAGGCCGGGGTCGCCGATGCGGCTCTGGACTCGGGGGCCTCGCTGCTCAACGACGTGTCGGGCACCCTGTGGGAGGTCGCGGCGGCCCGAGGGGCACCGTGGGTCGCGATGCACCGCAAGGGGACCCCCGCCGACATGCAGGTCGATCCCCGCTACGACGACGTCGTCCAAGAAGTGCACGATGAGTTGGTCGCGTTGGCGCTGAAGGCCAAGGATGCCGGCGTTCACAAAGTCTGGATCGACCCGGGCATCGGTTTCGGCAAGACCGTCGAGCACAACCTCTCCTTGCTGAGGGAGCTGGCTTCGCTGGTCGACGCGGGGATGGCCTTGGGTTGCCCGGTCATGGTCGGAACCTCCAACAAATGGTTCCTGGGCGCCATCGCGTCTGGCACCCAGGAGCGATTGGGCACCCAGGAGCGGTCCGAGGCTTCCCTCGCCTCGGCCACCTGGGCGATGTCCAAGGGCGTCTCGATGGTCCGGGTGCACGAGGTGGGCCCGGCCAGCCAGGCGGCCCGTTTGGTCGGCTCGGGGGTCTAGGCGATGGTCAAGGGAAAGTGGGCGGCCGGGACCGCGCCCCGCAACTTCACCTGGGTCATCAAGGACCGTTTCGCGGTGAGCGAGCGTCCCGGCGGCTTCGCCGCCAACCACCGAAGGGTACGGCGCCAGGAGGAGATCATCTGGCTGAGGGTGCAGGGCTTCGATCGTGTGATCTCGCTCCTGGCCTCACCCCACAACCTCCACGCTTACGACGAGGGCGGTCTGATCTGGGCGCACCACCCGCTCGCCGCGGGCGTGGACCCCCGGGCGGTGGTGGAGGAGTGCTACGGGGACCTGAAGGAGTCGCTCGCCAACGGCCAGCGGATCCTCATGCACCAAGACGAGCTCGGCGACCGTGTCATGGGCGTGGTGGCCGGCTTTCTCGTGTGGTCCGGCCGCATACCGGCGCCCGCCCAGGCGGTCGCGACCGTCGAGCACATGTTGGCGCGCCAGATGGGCCAGCCCGGAAGGGAGCTCGTGGTCGGCGTCACCGCGAACGGCCACGAAGCCACCGCGTGAGCAGCCAGCCGCCGGGCACCGATCGCATCAGTGTGCACGCGCTTCGGGTCATGGCCAGCCACGGCGCTCTCCCGGAGGAACGCGAACGCCCTCAGCCCTTCGAGCTCGATCTCGAGGTTCATGTGGGGGAGGGAACCGGCGCGCGAGATGTCTTGGATGAGACGGTCGACTACGGGGCCGTGATCGAGCGCGTCGCCGCCCTGGTGCGGCACAGCTCCTTCGTGCTCTTGGAGGCCCTGGCCGACGCCGTCGCGGCGGCGGTGATCGGACAGGACCCCCGCGTGGTGGCCGTTCGCGTCCAAGTGCGCAAGGTGCGCCCCCCGATCCCCGAGGACGTCGCCGCAGTCGGGGTCTCCATCTTCAGGCAGAGGCAGGGCCTGGGCGGGCGGTGAGCGGGCGGGTACGTCGGGCCTTCCTCTCGATGGGGTCCAATCTGGGTGATCGGCACGGCCACCTGGCACGTGCCCTGGAGCTGCTCGCCGCAGTCGAAGACGTGGTGGCGGTCTCTCGTGTCTATGAGACCGAGCCGGTCGGCGGCCCGGATCAGGGCCCGTACCTGAACCTCGTCGCCGAGCTGGCGACCCGGACAAGCGCGAGGGGCCTCCTGGGCCGTTGTCGGGCCCTGGAGCAGGCCGCGGGCCGGGTGCGCACGGTGCGCTTCGGGCCGCGGACATTGGACGTCGACGTTCTTTATGTGCAAGACGAGAGCGTTTCGGAGGACGATCTCGTCGTCCCCCATCCCCGCATGTACGAGCGCCGCTTCGTTCTAGTTCCCCTGAGCGAGCTCGCGCCCGAGCTCGTTCCGCCTCGGGTTCTCGAGCGGGCTTCGGGGGCGGTGACGCCCGTGGGTAGGCTTGATCTCTCCGGGGTCCCGACCGAGGGTCCTCACAGCTGAAGGCGACCGACACCGCGAGGGTTGGATCGCAAGGAGCTCCTTTGAGGTACGTTCCAGCCGTCGAGGCGCCGGTCGTCGCATGGAGGTGATCACCTCGGCCGAGGCCTTCTCGAGCGCGATGGGTGCGGCGCGGAGCCGAGGCGAACGGGTCGGCCTGGTTCCCACGATGGGCGCCCTGCACCCCGGCCATGACTCTCTCGTCGCCGCCGCGTTGGATGAGTGCGATCTGTGCGCGGTGAGCATTTTCGTCAACCCCCTGCAGTTCACCGACCACGAGGACCTGGCTCTCTATCCGAGGACCGAGGATGAAGACCTCTTGCGCTGCGCGCGCCTGGGCGTGGGCATCGTCTTTGTCCCCGGCGTGATCGACATGTACCCGGGCTGGCCCCAGGTCCCAGGGCCCGTGGCGGTTCCCCAGTTGGCGCGCGCCTGGGAGGGGGAATCCCGTCCCGGTCATTTCCAGGGCGTCGTGGCGGCGGTCTCCCGGTTGTTCGCGCTGGGCGGGGCGTGCCGCGCGTACTTCGGAGAGAAGGACTATCAGCAGCTCCAAACGGTGACCTGGCTTGCCGCAGAGCGCTTCTCACAGGTCGACGTCGTCGGCTGCCCGACGATCAGAGAGCCCGATGGCCTCGCCCTTTCGAGCCGCAATCTCGCACTGTGCCCAAGGGCGCGCCGCGCGGCGACCATCGTGCACCGGGCCCTCGTTTCGGCTCGGCAACTGGCCCAAGGCGGTGAGCGGCGACCCGACCGGCTCTGCGAGTCGATGGCCACCACGATCCACAGCGAGCCCTTGGCCGAGCTCGACTACGGCGCAGTGGTTCGGGCCGATGATCTGGTGGTGCCCGAGCGTCTCGACGGGGGGCGCTACAGGCTGCTCATCGCCGCCGCCCTTGCCGGTGTCCGCCTGATCGACAATCTCGCCCTGGAGCTGACAGGGCGCGAGCAGATGCCGCGAGGTGCTTCGTGAGCGCAAAGCGCGTGGGCCCCTTCGACGTGCTGGTGGTGGGCAGCGGGGTGGCCGGGCTCTCGGTGGCCGTGCGGCTCGCGACGGAGCCCGGGCTTGTGCTCGGCGTGCTGACAAAGGGCGAGCTCTCGGCCTCGGCGACCCGGTGGGCGCAGGGAGGGGTGGCGGCGGTTCTCTCGGGGGACGAGGACTCGACCGATCTGCACATGGCCGACACCTTGGCCGCAGGTGCCGGCCTCTGCGACGTCGACGCGGTGAGAGCTCTCGTCAACGAGGGTCCGCGCCGTGTAGACGAGCTCATCGCCCTGGGTGCCGCGTTCGACCGTGAGGCCTCCGGAGATCTCGCCCTGGCCCGTGAGGGCGGCCACTCGAGACCCAGGATCTTGCACGCCGGGGGGGCGGCGACGGGTGCCGAGGTCGAGCGTGCCCTGGTGGAGGCGACCCGGGCCTCGGCCGGAGGCCTCCTCGAACGCTGGTTCGCTCTAGACCTCGTGGTCGAGGGCGGCCGCTGCGTGGGCGTCCTGGCCTCCCGGGGCGCGGAGGCAATCGAGGTGCGTGCCTCCAACGTCGTGCTTGCCACCGGTGGTGCGGGCCAGATGTTCGCGGTCACCACCAACCCGCCGGAGTCCACGGCGGACGGCCTGGCCATGGCCCTGCGCGCGGGGGTCCCCGTCGCGGACGTGGAGTTCATGCAGTTCCATCCGACCGCCCTCCACCACCCTGCGATGCCCCGCCCGTTGCTCTCCGAGGCGCTGCGTGGCCACGGAGCGATGATGAAGGACCTGGACGGGCAGCGCTTCGTCGACGAGCTGGCGCCGAGAGACGTCGTGAGCCGGGCGATGGCGCAGCGCATGGCGATCCAGGGGGCCGACCATCTCTGGCTTGACGCGACGGCGCTTTCGGACTTCGCGATCCGCTTCCCGACCATCGCGTCGTCATTGCAGGAGGTGGGCCTCGATCCTGCGACCGACTGGCTGCCCATCGCTCCGGCGGCCCACCATCTGGCGGGAGGCATCCTGACCGACCTGTGTGGAGCCAGTGGCCTTCCAGGGCTGTGGGCCGTCGGCGAGGTCGCCTGCAGCGGTGTCCACGGGGCGAACCGCCTCGCATCGAACTCCTTGCTTGAGGGGATGGTCTTCGGCGCTCGCGTGGCCGACGCGCTGCTGTCGGGCGCCTCGGGACCCACGGCGACGGGGGCCATGCGCTGCCTGGTCGACCCCCGAGGCACGGACATCCATTCGGTCGCGGCGGGGAGGATCTTGAAGGTGGACCGCCCGGGCACCGAGGTCCCCCTGAGCTCCGAGCGCCTGGCCGAGATGCGCTCGGGGCTCCAGGTCGCGATGACCGCCGGTGCGGGGGTCGTGCGCGACGATTCGTCGCTCGAGACGGCCCAGGGCGTCGTGGAGGAGATCGCCGCTCTTTGGGCTGACGCGCCCAGCGCGAGCCCCGATGGCCATGAGCTTGGTGACCTCCTCACGGCGGCCTCAGCGCTGCTGTCCTCTGCCAGGGCGCGCTCAGAGAGCAGGGGCGCCCACACGAGATCGGACTTCCCCCAGACCGATGCCAGCTGGCGGTCCCGCCTCGTGCATGCAGGGACCACCGGGCTCGGCTAGACCGACACGCCGTGAACATCGAACCGGTGGACCCTCCCGCCTCTGCGATCCGGCGCTGCGTCGAGGCGGCGCTCGTAGAGGACCTGGGCGAGGTGGGCGACCTCAGCGCAGCTCTGGTCCCACGACATGCGCGAGCCACCTTCGCCATCGTGTCGCGTTCTTCGGGCGTGCTGGCCGGAACCGCCTGCGCGACCGAGTGCTGCGCCCAGGTCGACCCCAAGCTGGCGGTCACCTGGTCGTTGCACGACGGGGGTCCGCTGACCTCTTCAACCGAGGTCGGCCGGATCTCAGGGCCCCTTCGCTCCGTGCTCACCGCCGAGCGGAGCGCGCTCAACTTCTTGTGCAGGTTGTCGGGGATCGCGAGCCTGACGCGGCGATACGTCGACGCGCTCGGAAGCTACGGCCACAGGACGCGGATCTTGGACACTCGCAAGACGACTCCGGGGTTGCGCGCGCTCGAGAAGGCCGCGGTGCGAGCCGGCGGGGGACACAACCACCGCTTCGGCCTCTTCGATGGCGTGCTGGTGAAGGACAACCACCTGGCAGGCATCGCGATAGCCGAGGCAGTGGCGCAGGCTCGTGCGCGCTGGCCGGGGCGCCAGGTCGAGATCGAGTGCGACCGGATCGAACAGGTCGAAGAAGCCTGCCGCGCAGGTGCGTCGGTGGTGCTGCTCGACAACATGAGCGTCGCCCAGGTGTCCGAGTGCGTGGAGCTGGTCGGGGGACTGCGGCCCGACGGCTCGACCCTGGTCGAGGTGTCCGGCGGAGTGACCCTCGAGTCGGCTCCCCGCTATGCCGCAGCCGGTGCCGACCTCATCTCAGTCGGGGCGCTGACGCACTCTGCGCCGGCGCTGGATCTGGGGCTCGATCTTCTAGGTTCTGAGTGATGTTGCTCGCCATCGACGTGGGGAACACCGAGACCGTGCTGGGCCTTTACCCTCTTGCTGGTGCCGGGGCACAAGGAGAGGACCACGACCAAGACCCACGGGGCAGAGGGGAGCTGGCACACCACTGGCGGATCGCCTCTGTTGCCGCGAGGACGCCCGACGAGCACGCCGTCGTGCTCCGCTCGCTGTTCGATCTCGCCAACTCCTGGGAGCCGAGCATCGAAGGGATCGCGATCTGCTCTTCGATGCCGGTGGTCACCGCAGCGCTGCGGCAGATGGCCGCCACCTGGTTCCGAGGCGTCCCGTGTGTGGTGGTCGGCCCCGGGGCGCGCAGCGGCATGCCGATCCTCTACGAGGACCCGAGAGAGGTGGGCCCAGACCGCATCGCCGACGCGGTCGGTGCCTACCATCTCTACGGCGGCCCGGTGGTGGTCGTGGACCTCGGGACGGCGACCACGGTGGAGGCGGTGTCCAAGAGCGGGGAGTACCTGGGCGGAGCGATCTCCCCAGGGGTCGCCATAAGCGTGGACGCCCTCTTCGCGCAGGCGGCCGGCCTGCGCCCGGTTCCACTGCTGGCACCCCGCAGCGTCATCGGGCGGACGCCCGCCGAGTCCATCCAGGCCGGCGTCCTCTACGGCTTCGGCTCTCTGGTCGACGGCCTGGTCGAGCGGGTCATCGCCGAGCTCGGTGAAAGCCCGGTCGCCGTCGTGGCCACCGGAGGTCTCGCAGAGCTGGTGGCCCCCTACGCGACGCGCGTCGACCAGGTCGAGCCTTGGCTGACCCTCGAGGGCCTCCGCGTGCTCTACGCGCGCAACGCCCCCGGCCCGAGGCCCCTGTGACCACGCCATCGCGTTTCGAGGTCACGGACCGTGCCGCAGATCTGCAGGCCCGCTTCGCGGAGCTAAACAGCGGTCGCGAGTCTGGGCAGGCCGCCTCGGTCGCGGGCCGGGTGATGCTCCTGCGCTCTCAGGGGAAGGTGGCCTTTGGCCAGCTGCGGGACTCGAGTGGCTCGATCCAGCTGTTCGCGGAGCGCAGCACGACCTCGGATCTCGACGCCTTCAAGCGCCTCAACCTGGGGGACTGGATAGGCGCCTCGGGTGAGATCGTGCGCACGAGGCGCGGCGAGCTCTCGGTCAAGGTGGCCGATTGGACGATCCTGGCCACAGCGCGGCGCTCCTTCGGCGACAAGTGGCGAGGGGTGTCCGATACCGAGGTCCGTTACCGCCAGCGGGAGGTCGACCTGTGGGCGAACGAGGAGAGCCGGTCGAATCTCTTGGTGCGCTCGGCCATCGTGCGTGCCATGAGGGAACGCCTCTGGGCTATGGGCTTCGTCGAGGTGGAGACGCCGCTGCTTCACCCGATCCCCGGGGGTGCCACAGCCAAGCCCTTCGTGACCCACCACAACGCCCTCAACGCCGATCTGTACCTGCGCATCGCCCCGGAGCTGTACCTGAAGCGGCTGGTCGTCGGCGGCTTCGAGAAGGTCTTCGAGATCGGCAGGGTCTTTCGCAACGAGGGGATCTCAACCCGCCACAACCCCGAGTTCACGATGCTCGAGCTCTACTGGGCCTATGCCGACTACCACGAGATGATGGGCCTGGTCGAAGAGCTGGTGGCCGGCGTTGCCCGAGACGTGGTCGGAACCGCTGTCGTCGACTACGGGGGGAACGCTTTGGACTTCACCCCCCCATGGCGCCGAGCGACCATGGTCGAGCTGCTCGAAGAGACGACCGGCACAGAGCTCTCCTTGGGCACGGAGCGCGAGGAGCTCGCCTCGGCGGTCGAGGCGGCCGGGGGAAGGGTGCAAGAGAGCTGGGGCACTGGAAAGCTGATCGCAGAGCTCTACGAGAAGATGACCGAGCCTTCGCTCTTGGGACCCGTGTTCGTCTGCGACTTCCCCAAGGAGGTCTCCCCCCTCGCCAAGGAGAAGCCACGAGAGCCCGGATGGGTCGAGCGCTTCGAAGCGGTCGCCGCGGGACGTGAGCTGGGGAACGCCTTCAGCGAGCTCACCGATCCAGACGAGCAGAGGCTGCGTTTCGAGCTCCAGGGCCAGCTGCGCGCCGCCGGGGACGAGGAAGCGATGGGAGTGGACGAGGAGTACCTGCGCGCCATGGACCACGGCCTTCCGCCCACGGCCGGCCTGGGCATCGGCATCGACCGCCTCGCCATGTTGCTCACCGGCTCGACCAACATAAAAGAGGTGATCGCCTTCCCGACGCTTCGGCCCGAGGCACCCCCGCCGTCGTGACGGCCTAGGAAACAGGGCAGGGGAGGTCGTCGAAGAGGCGTTGGGTCAGCTCTCCCAAGGCGGCCGCGAGGCTGCGGGAGCTCAGCTTGCGGAGCGCCATCTCGGCCCGCTCGGCGAAGCTCCTTCCGAGCTCGACAGTGGCCGCGATCCCCGAGGAGCTCGAGACCATGGAACGGGCCTTGTCCCGTTCTGGGACCGCGAGGGGAGCGCCCAGGAGGCCTGCCAGCTCGGGGCCGATC